>NZ_CDRNIQ010000001.1:3655000-4196996 GCF_977014045.1 Chryseobacterium lineare
TTGTCCATGGTGAGGCAATGATCAGCGGTACTCTGTATCCTAAACCAACTGTTCCCTCAATCTTTTCGTGATCTTTCAGTGTTTCTGATGACATATATTCCTGATTTCTGTCTACATATTCAACACCATCCGCTCCATTCATATCAACAGGCTGGCTGGGATTTAACGGTGGAGAAAATGGAAGAACATGATCGAAATAGCCGTCATTTTCATCATAATTGATAATGAAAATTGTTTTCTTCCAGGTTTCAGGATCTTTCGTTAAAATATTCAACACTTCAGAAATATACCACGCTCCGTACCATGGCGAACCAGGATGATCTGAGAAGTGCTCCGGAGCTATCAGCCATGACACCAGAGGTAGTTTTTTTTCATCCACATCTTTTCTGAACTGATGCAGAACATCACCCTTAGGAACAACTAATCTTTCACCGTTTTCATCCTGTCCGATTTCAAGATTCCAGTAGTCCGGATCGTCTGAATTGATAGTGAATGCTTTTTCATGAATATTTTTTTCTGTTTGAGAAAGGTTTGCGTAATTATCAGGATGATACTTAATTTTATCTTCCTCCAATTCCACAATCATTTTTTCAAATTTTTCTTTCCTATCCGGATGCTTTTCGATTTCGTTTTGCAGATAAGTAATTATGTTTGGGATATTTTGATAGTAACCTTTTGAAAACTTTACATTAAATTTAGAAAACCATTCAATCGGGTTATCGGTAAAGTTACTGAGCCAGGCTTCCTGCTCGCCTGACATTCCTTTTTGCAGGCTGATTTCATTCTGATATATTTTCCATGAGATGTTCTGTTCTTCCAGAATTTCCGGGAAACTTTTCCATTTTGCCTGATGATCTTTATCGTAATCAATATTATCGTTGTAAACATTTGCTTTTACTTTTCCATTTTTCTGTTCACGCAAAGTTCCGGACCAATGAAAAAGTCTGTTCGGTGTAGTTCCCGTTAAAGAAGAACAGAAATACTGGTCAAAAATCGTAAAAGCATCTGCCAGCTGATAGTAAAACGGAAGATCTTCACGGTTGTAATACCCCAATGTAAGAGGAATATCTTTATAATCTTTATTTCCGGAATGTTTTGCCTGAAGCCACTGATCGTATTTTCCTTTATTTAATGCTTTTTGCTGATTGTCCCAGGAATGAGGAAGTGAGCTCATCCACGTAGATTTTGTATTTCTTAAATCCAGACGTGCAGGAGCTGCATATTTCCCATCATTATTTTTTTGGAAAAAAACAGAATGCCCATCCTGTTTTCTGAAAGCTTTCTGATCCAAAAATCCTCTCACTCCTTTCAGAGTTCCAAAAGCGTGGTCAAAAGAGCGGTTTTCCTGCATGAGAATAACGATATGTTCTGCATCATAAAATGTAGACTCGGCGGCAGGATCTATTGTTAATGCTTTTAAAATAGCCGGATGTAAGATTCCTGAAGTTCCTAAACCTGCTAAAAGCAAACTTGATTTTTCTAAAAATTCTCTTCTTTTCATGTTGAATTGTAATAGAAAGAAACCGCAAGTTAATTTCTTTTCCTGCGATTTCTTTTCTTTTAATGTTAAAAAATAATCAGATTTTTACTGTAACCACCAAGGTTTGGAATTAATATTATCATTTCCTCCGTATTGTGAAGTCAGCGCCGTTTTAAGATTGGCATTGTTGTAATTGTATTCCGATTGAGGATACCTGAATCTGAAAGGTGCGGAAACTCCTGTCTGTAGAGGGAAGTTTGGGTATCCTGTTCTCAGATAATCATAATAAGAAGTCCATTGTGCCTGGTGAAACATGGTCATATATTTCTGAGTCATGATTTTTTCAAGCTGTGTTGACAGTGAAGCGGAGTTATCATAAACAACCAATGAACTTGCAAGATAATTATTGACATTAAATCCTGTAAAGTACTGTCCCGGATTTTTAACATATGTCTGATAAAATGTGAAACTTGCTTTAACAGCATTATCATAATGTGTTTTGGCAGATCCTGAAATCCATCCTCTGGCCGTAGCTTCTGCTAAAATAAATTCCAGTTCGGAATAGCTTAAAACTGATGAAGGTTCGTTGGTAGGATCTTTATAAAAACGGTCGTTTACCTTAGAAATATTTTTTGCGGTAATCAATGCTGCATTATCAGAATATGGAGAAACAGGATTTCCACCGTTGTATCCTGAAAAATCAGTGATTGGTTTCCCTGCTTCTTTAGCGCCGGTTGTCTGCGCAGCAAAAGTAAATAGTCTGGGATCTTGTCTGTCTTTAAATAAGTTGATAAAATAATTTGCCATATATAAACTTGAACCGTAACCACTATTGTTGAACATTGAATATCTGCTGTCTGCAGCATCTGCAAATTTCAGCTCCCCGTTGTCTGTAATGGAAGTCATTAAAGGCTGGCTTCCTGCAACAGATGCAAATTCTGTAGCAACGTTGTAATTACCAACGGTCGTTTTTTTAGACATCGTTATTAAAATTTTCAGGCGGAAAGAATTAATGAGTTTTTTCCATTTTGATGCATCGCCGTTGTAGATGATATCGCCTTCAATCTTGTCATTGGAATTAATTAAATCATTGGCTTCTTTTAATTCCGATAAAATTCCGGCCATGACGGTTTCCTGAGAATCGTATTTTGGCTGTGTAATACCTGATTCTCCTTTTACTCCTTCTGAATACGGGATGCTTCCGAATTTTAAACTTAAATTAAAGAAATAGTATGCTCTGTAAAATTTACCGATGGCCTGGTAATTTTTATTATTGATCTTCTCTGCTTCCTGCATCATTTTTACAGTGTTGAGAAGTCCTTTTGAATAAGTATCAAAAGAAGCATCATTCCATTTCAGATATTGGTAAACATTTTCACCGTCGGTTCCTATCATCATTCGGGAAGCGTACATATTGTCACCGTTTACCTGAAAAGCATCTGAGGAAACATAAGTAAGTAAGACTTTAGGATCTACACTTGCTTTATCATTAGGGTTTTCGTTGATAGTGTCAAGATTAGATTCACAAGCGGTTAATGACAATATTCCTGCAACAAAAACTGATTTTATACTATTTTTCATTTCTTATTTTTACGTTTTAATTAAAATTTAAGATTAAACCCAACTCCGATCCATCTGCTTGAAGGATCCTGAATGTCATTTCCTGTCCCGATTTTATAATCCGGATCTGAATACAGGTTTTTAGATTTTTTCCAAATTGCCAGATTGTATCCTGAAATATTGGCAGTGAAGCTTTTTACCATTCCTTTTGGATTCAGTAAGTAAGAGAAGTCATATTCAAGAGTTACCGATCTTAATTTCACGAAAGTTCTGTCGAAAACGTTTGCAAACAATTCACTTTCATCTTCTGTTACTCTTGCTCTATAAGGATAATTCTGCGCCCAATCCTGGAAGCTTATGGCTTTGGTATGTGGCGTGTACGTTCCTGTTGCTGCATTGTAATTGACACCGTCCGGAACGAAATAGTAAGTTCCCGGGTTGGCATATTCAAGATCTCTGTAGGCGGTAGAGTTCGGATGCTTTCCTCCCCACCACATTTTTTCTACAACCTGCGATCTCATGACACCGCCGATACTTCCGTCGATTCCGATATTTAAAGTGAATTTTTTATATTTAAAAGTGTTGTTGAAACCAAAAGTCCAGTCAGGATTGAAGTGACCAAGATTGGTAGGAGTGTTTGCTTTGGTTGGCATCCCGGTGTTGGCGTTCAGGATTACTTTTCCGTCCGGAGATTTCTGCCAAGTATAGTCGTAGTAGCTGTCCATTCTTTCGCCCAATTGGATGTTGTTGTAATTCGGCATATCGGCATAGATAGAAGTCAGCTTCTGTTCATAAGTACTCCAGTTGATTAAAGATTTCCAGATGAAATTATCTGTCTTAACAGGAGTAAGTCCTAGGGATATTTCCAGACCTTTTGTGGTGTACTCATTTCCGTTGACATACTGTGAAGTAAATCCTGAAGACTGCGCACTCGGAAACTGAAGAATATTATTATAATCCAGTGTTCGGAAATACGTGGCATCCAGCGTAATTCTATTGTTAAATAATCCTGCGCTTAATCCTAATTCATAAGATTTTGTCTGTTCCGGCTTCAATGTATTTTCAACATTCAAAGTGGTAGGATAATAGTATGTAGGATTTCCGTTGAAGGTTATTCCGCTGTTATTGACATAATAATTTCTGATCGAGTAAGGCTGAAAATCATACGCCACTTTCGCCCATGAAGCAGATAATTTTAATAAGCTGATCGATTCCGGCATTTTCACAAGATTTGAAATCACTGCACTTAATGAAGCGGAAGGATAGAAGTAGGATCTGTTGGCTTTAGGCAAAGTAGAAGACCAGTCATTACGTCCGGAAACATTCAGGAAGAAAGCATTGTATAATCCGATATCAATGGTTGTATAGGCACTGTAGATGAGTTTTTCTTTTAAATAATCATAATATTTTACGGCACCGATAGAATTGTCTAATGTGTACAGCTCAGGGATTTTCAGACCATCTGTAGAAGCATTGTCTACATCATTTTTATAATAAAAGGCAGAACCTCCGGCATTAATGGTAAAATCAAAATTCTCTGAAATTTTCTTTTTATAGGTGGCTAAAACATCATAGTTAAGGTTCCATGTTTTGGTATCGTTCAGAATGTATCCGCCACTTCTTGGCGCACTGTAATTGAAATAGGAGTACGGACTCTGAATTTCCTGCTTGTTGTGATTCTCAACAATTGAAATCTTACCTTTTACAGAAAAATCTTTAGTCGCTTTATACTCCAAACCGGTTTGTGCATTGATGATATCGGTTCTGTTTTTATTCTTATAATATTCTGCGCCGAACCATGGGTTGTTGTACCATGCATAATTCCAATTGGCTTGTGCGGTGCCTTGTTTTCCGGGAATCCACATATGATTTTTAAGATCTCTTCCGTCTACGTCGCCTCCCATCCAGATGAGAATGGTGTACATGTGGCCGCTCGGATTATAATCATAGTTTGGAATATTCGGAGTAAACGTTTGGTTAAAATTAAACTTTGTATCGAAGATCAGCTTTTCACCCAGATGATTTTCAGATGAGAAATTTATCCCATAACGCTGAAGGTAAGACTCTGGAACGCGGTCGTCATAATTCATAAAATTTCCGGAAAGCCTGTAAACGTCTTTATTGTTTTTATAGCTGATTGCAAAATTATTATTATTAATAACGGCCGGCTTCAGGAAAGTGTCAAGATTGTCATGATATTTCCAGTCGATGGGTACTCTTTCATATCTTGATTTATCATCATATTGAGTTCCCGTCACGGCCCCATACCACGGTACTACCTGTCCGGTCTGTTTATCTCGGATCGGGCTGTTCCATTGTGCAATTTTCAATCCCGGAACAAATTTCGGTCCCCAGATCATATCACCATCATTCACACCGCCGTCGGCACCGTCCCAGAATTCATACTTACCGTGCGAACCGTTTCCGTATTCGGTCTGTGTTTTGGGAAGATTGGTGAATCCTGCTGTAACCATCGTATTTTGGGAAAACTCTACGGTAAACCCTTTCTTTTTAGCACTTTTCGTAGTGATCAGAACGGCTCCGAATCTTCCTCTTGAGCCGTAAAGCGCTGAAGCAGTTGCTCCTTTCAGAACGTTGATATTGTCTATATTATTCGGATCCAGATTCTGAAAAACTTCTTTTTCAACGATCACGCCGTCGATTACAAAAACAAGATTACTGTTTCCTCTTAACGTAAACTGCGGGGCCTGTTGCATTCCTGTAGGATTTGAAACATTCAATCCGGCAACCTGCCCGGAAAATAAATTCCCGATGCTTGGAGTAGTGATCGTTTCAAATTGTTTAGTCCCGACTTCTTGTGTCGCATACCCGATCTTTTCTTTCTTTTTGGCAATCCCTAATGCAGTGATCACAACGCCTTCGATCTGCTTTTCATTCACCTTTTTCAGAACGACTGAATAATTTCTTCTTGTTGAAACTTCAATCGTATAGGCAGAAAATTCCGGAGCGTAAAATTCAAGAATGTCTTTCGGATTGGCAGAGATGGTGAAATTACCATTTTCGTCGGTGATCGCAGTTTTCCCTGTGTTTTTGTCTGTAATATTGACTCCGGAGACACTGATGCCGTTTTCAGATTTTACGTTTCCGGAAATGTTGATTTCCTGAGCCGTAAGATAAAGGGGAAGTAAAAAAACAGCAAAAGTGGCTAAAGTTTTCTTCATTTTTTTTGAGAACAAATTTAGACAGGTATTGTTACCACAGTTTTACGTCGACATTAAGAAAAAAATATAATTTCAATATGGGACAATGATAAAATTTAACATAAAAATAAAGTCCGGGAACTTGCATTATTCCTCAGATTTTTATTTTTTTTACTTATTATATAGTATCCGTTTTAAGTTTTGGGAAGCAGACCTAAAATTTTGGCAAATTAACCTAAAGTTTTGAGAAGAAGTTCTAAAATTTAAGCAAGGAGATCTAAAAGGAACGTAAATTCACCTAAAGCTTTGTCAAAAAGACCTAAAGTTTTAATGAAGAAGATCAAACGCCCGGTTAAGTAAATTTTGTGTCTGCTTTTAAATTTGACTGAAAACAAGTCTCCCGAGATTATGCAGATATTAATAAAAAAATCCGCTCAATTTGCTCAATCTGCGAGAACATGTAAAAGCCGCACTAAAATCTACTCAGAAAGCTCGTTGTTTTTTAAAATGTAAATTTGCCTGAGAAAAGTCTCTAGCATCATGGAGATTACGCAGATATTAATACAAATAAAAAATCTGACTAAAATCTACTCAGAATTCCCCAATGAATTTTGATATCATTAAACTTAAAAGGATTTCCAAACTCATTACCGTTGGAAAGCTGGAAACTCATAAGCCCGATCGGAATAAAGAAATTGAATCCGAGCCCGACACTGTAGAGTTTGGGTTTTACGTTGAGAGATTTATTGTTGAGCTGACCGTACTGTCCGAATACATCAAAGAATGCCTGACTTCCTATAAGATACCGGTATTCTAAACTTCCGTAATAATAGAAATCGGCGGCGAGAGAATTTTCATTGAAACCCCGCATCGAGTTCCAGCCCCCGAAGCGGTACAATTCATTCGCGGAAAAGTCAACCTTTGAATCCATCATCGCACCTTCCGCTTTGATGTTGAGGAAATGGTTTCCGTTGATATGGTAATTGTGTTCTCCGAAAAAATAGAACTGGTTTTGCGGAGACGTAATATTATCTTTTGTATAAGTTGTGGTGAGATAATCGTATCCCGCGTTGATTCTCGTTTTGTAAAGGAAAAGATCGATATCTGTAGGCTCTACCATTTCAAACCATATCCCGATCCCTTTTTTGTTGTAATCTTTCCCCTGCACATATAAAGTGTCTATGATGCTGGAACTTTCAAAAGTTCCTCTCAGACCGATTTTATTTCTGGAATTGAGGTGATAATAAAACGCTGGAAGCGCTTTTACATTCGCAAAAGTAGAATCCTGGCGGAAAATATTGACTTTCATATTCAATCCGACATTCGATTTGAAAAGATAGGGAACATCAGCTTGAAGATCAAATGTCTGTCCTTTATCCGGATTTCGCTGCCAGTACAGATTGATCGTTTCAAAGCTGTTGAAAATATTTCTGAAATTTACATTCAGGGTTCCGTTCAGCGTAAACTTATCTGTTTTATCATTTCCGAACCCGATCACCCCGTCGAAGCTGTTGGTTTTTTTCTTTTCCATGAAAAGATAAATACTCGTAGAATCTTTGGTAAACATGGTCTGCGGAGGACGCTCCAGGCTTACAAACTGATGACCCTGAAAAGATTTGTTGATCGAGAGAAGGTTTTTGTCGTCATAGGTTTTACCTTTAAATTCCTTTTCAAGATTTTTCATAAATCTTTTCGGAACGCTGGTATAGCCTTTTACTACAAACCCGTCGATGGTTCTTTTATCGTTCTTATTAATGTCTAGCTCTACGATAGGATAGCCGTTTTTCTGCCCCTTATATTTAGATTTGATCCTGCTGAATGCAAAACCATCATCAATATACCTTTTATTAATGTTCTTCTTGGTGGAATCTAAATTTTTGGTAAAAAATTCTTTCTGAATTTTAGTTTTAGATGAAATAGAATCGGAAAGGTTTACATACGTCTGATTAAAATTTTTTCCTTTATCGAAAATTATTTCTGTGCTGTCGCCTTTCGTTCGCACTTCTTTTAATTGGGTGAAAAAATAATTGTTCTGTGCCAGCGAATCAAGAAACTTCACTGCCGAAGCAGAATCTTTTACCTTTTTCTTCACCTTTGTTTCTGAATCTATAAGGAAATAGGATTTCTTCTGCGCCTGAATAGAGACGCAAAAGAGGATAAAAAATATTTTTAAAATTAATTTCAAATTGTCATTCTGAATGTAGTGGAACGGAATGAAGAATCTCGATAAAAATACAAAAAGATTCTTCACTGCATTTCATTCCGTTCAGAATGACAATGCACCATTCAATTAACTGTTTTTAATCCAGTTTATTGTATTTCTTCATCAGATTCTCATAGGTTCCCTGCGGAAGAATCCATTTTAGAGGAACTCCTATTTTCTGCCCGAATTTACCGAAATAATAATGCGCTTTCCATTTGTTTTTATGCAAAAGCTGATCGACATATTCTGCAACTTCAAGAGGCTCGGTTCCATCTCCTACATGGCTGTTCATTAAAGCGTATACTTTATCGAAAACATTCTTATACGGTTCCGAAACTTTTGTCCGAACACGGTTTTCAGCAATATTGGTTTTGATATCGCCTAAATGTAGCGAGCAAACATGGATATTCCAAGGGTAAACTTCATACCTCATCGCTTCTGTTACTTTATCCAAAGCAGATTTTGAAGCTGAGTAAAATCCACGGAAAGGCAGTCCCATCTCACTTCCAATACTGGAAACATTGATGATTTGCCCGAATTTATTGTCGCGCATTTTCGGTATTACAGCACTCATCATCTGCACCGCTCCTACGAGATTCAGGTTGAAGAGTTTTAAAATATCTTCTTTTGAAGAATCTTCCACGGCGCCTACCATTCCCATTCCTGCATTGTTGATCAGGACATCAATTCTTGTTTCTGTTTTCAGTACTTCTGCGATAGCATTTTGAACGGCATCGTTATCCGTTACATCGGTTGGAATGGATCTGAAATACGGGCTTTCGGTATGCTTTCTGCTCAGGCCGTAGACTTTATGACCTCTCTTTCCGAAATATTCTGCTAAGGCGAAACCTATTCCTGATGAAGTTCCGGTGATGATTATGGTTTTTGTATTCATGAATTTTCAGTTAAAATCAATTGTAAATCTTCCCAAAACATCGGATATGATTTTTCGACGACATCTTCATCTTCAATATGTAATTCTTTAATAAGGCAGAACGGCGCAAAAGCCATTGCCATCCTGTGATCCTGATAAGTTTTGATGGAAATATTATCCTCAGGCTCACTAAAGCTAAGTGATGTAATGGTAAGATCCGTAAATTCGGTTTCCGTACCCAGCTTTTTCAATTCTTGATGTAATGCTAAAAGTCTATCGGTTTCTTTTACTCGTAATGTTCCCAAACCTGAAATCTCGAAAGGTATTTTCAAAGCGGCTGCTGTTACACAGAGTGTTTGAGCAATGTCGGGACAATTGTTCATATCTAAAATGATCTTTTCAGGAAATATAAAATCAGGATCCGGATTTAGCGTGATTTTATGTTCATCTCCATTGAAAATGGTTTTAATTCCAAAGAATTCTTCATAGATTTTTGCAATGGCAGAATCTCCCTGAGTAGATTCCTTATAAAAACTTTTCAGATGAATGGTCTTTCTTCCCAAAGCGGCAAAAGAGTAGAAGTAGGACGCAGAACTCCAGTCACTTTCTACTTCATAATTGATCATCGATGATTGGTAATTGGTAAAAGGTTCTACTTTAATCGTATTTCCGGTGAAACTCGTCTTAATACTGAACTTTGCTAAAATGTCGAGAGTCATTTCGATATAAGATCTTGAAGTGACTTCACCAATCAGGTTTATTTCCAGTCCGTTTTCTAGTTTTCCGGCGATTAACAGAAGAGAAGTGATAAACTGGCTTGAAATATTTGCCGGAACATCTACTTTTTCCTGAGTGATTTTTTTGCCTTTAATTTTTAATGGAGGAAACCCTTCATTTTCCAGATATTCTATTTCTACACCGAGATTCTGTAAAGCGGTGACCAGATTTTTGATCGGTCTTTCTTTCATTCTTTTTGAACCGGTAAGAATTGTAGTTTTTCCTTCCTGAATAGAATAATAAGAGGTAAGGAAACGCATCGCAGTTCCTGCATGGTGAATATCTATAATCTCCGTATTCTCCGATAAGGCTTTTTTCAGAAGACTGGTGTCCTGGGAATTCGAGAGGTTTCCGATTTGTATATTGCTGAACAGACTTTCTAAAATCAACAAACGATTCGAAATACTTTTCGAACCGCTGATCTGTATGGTCTGGTTTTCTTTTAATTGTGATTTTTCTAACTTCATTATTTCTTCATTTGGGAAGCTTGGGGCTGGAAGGAGGAAGTATAATAGCTGTACTGAACTTCCTGCTTCGATCATCCGTCTTCATACATTATTTTAATTTCTCATTATTCTGATGACGGTCTTTGTCGCGATCCGTTTTTATCTTCATTTTTTTATCGAAAGTTTCCTGCAGATTGACTCCGGTTTGATTGGCTAAACATAAGGTGACAAATAATACATCTGCAAGCTCTTCGCCGAGATCTTTGCTTTTATCACTTTCTTTTTCACTTTGTTCTCCATATCTTCTTGCAATAATCCTGGCTACTTCGCCGACTTCTTCGGTCAGCATGGCCATATTGGTGAGTTCATTGAAGTAACGAACCCCGATGGTTTTGATCCATTCATCAACTTGCTGCTGCAGATTCGTGATTTCCATTACTTTTTATTATTGATCTGTTTTTCAAGACTGATGATCTTGGTGTTCAGTTGTTTGATTTCTTCTTCCTGATTGGTTGATTGCCCTATTTTTTCAGTAAAATCTGCAAATTTTTTAAACAGTTTTCTCACAATCAGATAGACTGCAATCAATACAACAAAAGTTCCTATTTTTACAATATTGAAATCCATTTTAATTAAATTATTGATATTGGTATGCTCCCAAAGTAGGATTTGAAGTTCTTGAAATTCCTGCGATATCCGTAGGAACGGTTGCCGCAACGCCTGTGCTTCCTTTTCCGATAGCCGGGGAATTCTGCTTTACTCTTAAATTCATTTGTGCTACAAAATAATTTACAAATAAAGGATCCTGATTTTTAACCAGCTGAATTACACTCGGAGCCGTATCCAGAAAACCTGCTTCTGATTGGGTGGAATATTTTAACAGACAGTTTTCTAATACAAAATTAAATAACTGCCCCGGAGTTTGTTCAAAAAATACTGAATTATCACGATCAGAGTAGACAATGCTGTTTCTTACATTCAGGATTAATGCTCCCTGTTCTGTTTGGTTTGACTCATTTTTCCATTCGTTGGTTGCAAAAATTCCGTTTCTGTTGTAAGATTGCAGAAGATCAGAATAATTGGAAATGGTACAATGCGTAAGATTATAGGTTCCTCCCCTGAAAATTCCTATGGCAGATTCTCCACAGTTGTTCATCACCAAATTCCTGGCAGTAATTGTAGATCCGACAGCATAAATCCCATATTCCTGGAAAGTATGAATGAAAGAATTATTGATCGTAGCATTGGTTTGTTTCATTTCGAGACCTTTTGTACCACCAAAAAGTCTTGCATAGTTCATATTTAAAACAGAGCCGGTTTCCATTTTAATGGAATTCCAGTTTTTAGGAATGGTATCGTATGCGGGATCATTTCTGTCGCCACGTAGTATAACATTATTGGCAAGCGTACCGTTAATATTCAACGTTGCTCCTGAGAGAACCTTCATACCGCTGTTTTTATGAAAATACACTTTGGTTCCCGGCTGTATATTCAGGATTACATTCTGATCGACTGTTAAATCACCGTAGATAATTTTAGCTTTATTATTGTTCCATGTTGCATCAGAAGTGATAATATTCGGATTGGATGAGCTTTTAATAAAGAATTCAGCATCCTGAACCACGGAGAATAAAACAACGTTCTGCTGTCCGGCAGGGCTGTCGAAAAGAATTTTATCTTCAGCAATAGCTTCGGGACCGGTAGCTTCCGGAGCAATTTCTACAAAAATATAAAGGCTGTCTTTCTTTCTTAAAGGAACATCTTTAAAATCATATCCCGGTTTCCCGTCTACATTGATTTTATATAATGATGAAGCTCCTTTTTCCAGATGAATTCTCGGAATCAGGATGTCCTTATCTTCATTGTTGTAAACTTTCACCGCATATGTTTCAGAACGAACCTGATGATAAACCGTATCACAGAAAACGGTGTCTTTTGAAAAACTTAGTTTTTGCGAAGGCGCATCAAAACTGATGTCATCCTTATTGCAGGATACTGCCATAACAAGCATCCAGAAAGAAAAAGCCAGTATTAATTTGAATTTCATCGAAATTAAAGTTTAATAAATTTCAAATGTAACGAAAATACTTCGGATTTCTTATGAAGAAAAAAATATTGACATCATATTTGCAAATTCAAAAAAATATTGTACTTTTGCAACCTAAAATTAGCAGAGAAATATCCATTACTATTTCGAAAGCAAACTTTAATTTTTAACATTGTATTATGAAACCGCAAGGTTACATGTGACATTAACAAAAAAAGAAATTTACACATGAAAAACGGAATCCACCCAGAAAATTATAGACTTGTTGTTTTCAAAGATATGAGTAACGACGAAGTATTTCTTTGCAAGTCTACAGCAGAAACAAAAGACACTATCGAGTATGAAGGACAAGAGTATCCTTTGATCAAAATGGAAATCTCTTCAACTTCTCACCCTTTCTACACTGGTAAAGTGAAATTGGTTGACACTGCAGGTAGAGTTGATAAGTTCATGAACAAATACAAAAAATTCGCTAAGTAATTTTTTGACATTAAAATATTTAAAAGTCTTTCGGTTTCGGAAGACTTTTTTTTATTGTAATTTTGTTAGACTTGAATTTTAACATTAAACTTAAAAAAACTGAACGATGCAATTAGTATTTTCAGATGCACAATATTGGGAAGATTTTCTTCCGCTTACTTTTACTCGTCCGGTAGCAGAAATGCGATGCGGAATTCTGACATTCTCCGAGAGATGGCAGAAAATTTTAGAGAACACCGAAATCTCTTTTTTTACCGAAACTTATTTACAGAAAAAATTCCCGGAGCCTGAAAAAAAAGAAAGTCTTTTCCTGGTAACGAATTTTTTGCCCAGTGAAAATGTCATTCAACAAATAAAAGATCTTAAACAAGGAGAAGCATTAGTGTATGAAGATGAATTAATTGCCGCTAAAATTAATATGGATGGTTTTTCTCTACATCAGATTGAGAAAATGACCGACATTAAAGAAGAGCTTGTTTTCTTTAAAAAACCAACAGATCTTTTTACCTATAATCAGAAAGCTATCGATTTTGATTTTGATTTGCTTACAAATGGGAGAACTTCTCAAGAGCTTTCTTCCACCAACGGATTCTTGGGTGATAAAAAAGATCTCTTTATTGAAGAAGGTGCTCAGATTGAATTTTCAACGATCAATACCAAAACAGGAAAAATCTATGTTGGCAAGAACGCTGAAGTGATGGAAGGATGTAATCTTCGTGGCCCAATTGCGCTTTGTGAAGAATCTAAGTTTAATTTAGGCGCAAAAATTTATGGTGCAACGACGGTTGGCCCACATTCTAAAGTAGGTGGAGAGGTGAGCAATATTGTTATTTTTGGATATTCAAATAAAGGACATGATGGCTTTGTAGGGAACTCTGTAATTGGAGAATGGTGTAATCTCGGAGCAGATACTAATTCTTCTAATCTTAAAAATAATTACGGAAACGTGAAACTGTGGAACTACAGAACAAAAGCTTTTCAGGATACGGGGCTTCAGTTTGCCGGACTGATCATGGGGGATCATTCTAAAACGGCTATCAATACTCAGCTCAATACAGGAACAGTTATTGGTGTGGCTTCCAACATTTTCAAAGAAGGTTTTCCTCCAAATCATATTGAAAATTTCTCCTGGGGAGGTTTTAAAGATGATGAAAAATTTAAGCTGGATAAAGCCTATGAGGTTGCAGAAAGAGTGATGGCAAGAAGAAAAATACTTCTAACTGAAGAAGACAAAGCTATTTTAAAACATATTTTTGATACATATTAAACCGATTAATAAAGGAAACTTCAAATTTTTTTGAAGTTTTTTTACTTTTAATGTAATATTATGTAAAATCTGATTGTCTTACTTATAGAAACAAAACTTATGACCCAAGAGACTTTTAAAAGTACGGTATTCATTCTCAAAAATGAGATGTATCGCTTTGCGAAAAGGTTTGTCATGAGTAGTGATGAAGCAGAAGATGTAGTGCAGGATCTGATGATCAAATTCTGGCAGAAAAAAGAAGAGCTTGAAAAGTTTGGGAATTTAAAATCCTATGCGTTGAAAGCGGTCCGGAATGAATGCCTGAACAGACTGAAGCATCACGATGTAAAGATGGGTTTTGCAGATATGCAGGTCCATCGGTCAGAGCTTTACAGTATGGAAGTTAATAATTTGAAAGAACACATCATTGGTTTTATCAATCAGCTTCCGGAAAAACAAAAGATGGTTATCCATTTGAAAGATGTGGAAGAGTATGAAGTCTCGGAGATCGCAGAAATGCTGGAAATGGAAGAAAACGCAGTACGAGTAAATCTGATGCGGGCAAGACAAAAAGTAAAAGAACAAATCTCACAATTGATGAGCTATGAGCAAAGACAAATTTCAAGATAAATACGACGAGATCTTCCAAAATTTAAAGGAAGAAAAAATGGACTGGGATTTCGAGGATTTTCTGAAAAAAGCGGAAGTAAAAGATAATAATGGAACTCCTGTTATTCCGATTGACAGCAAAAACAAACCTTCGATTCCGAAATGGTTCTGGATGGCGGCGAGCGTAGTAGTGCTGTTAAGCATTGGATTTATATTTAATTATAATAATAAAAATATTGAAGACCAAGCTCAGCTGGTGGAAAATCAGATCAAATTGCAGAAAAATAATTTCATCGAAGAAAACAGTGAGCATCAGGCTCAGGTTGCTGTAAACCATGTGTCGGATTCTGTTTCAGGAGCGAAGAAAGATTCTCTTTTTCAGGAAAATACAGTAGCTGAAAAGGATTATTTAGATGAAATTTTACCAAAAAGAGGAAGGCTTAAAAAAGAAAGAAAGCCACGATATGTTTACAACTCCTCTTATCGAAAAGCTTCAAAAGATTCTACAGGATATAAGAATTCTTACGTTATTGTGAACGGAAAAAGAATTGATAATGTAGAAGAAGCCATTAATGTGACTAAGTATTCATTCCAAATATTTGCAAATAACGTCAGTGAAAAATTAGCAAAACCAACAGTCGTAGACGACGATTATTAATTAACCTTAAAAGATTTATGCACCTGATCAGGCACTAATAATCAAAAAAAATAAAATTGACTCATGAAAAAAATATTCATAATATTCGCACTGGCCTTTTCACATTTTTTCAATGTGTATGGGCAGAAAGATAAAGTAGACCAGCTTTTTGATAAATATCAGGAGGTGGAAGGGGTAACTACCATTAAAATTGCAAAACCGATGTTCGGGATGCTGAGCAATCTGGATTTGGGAGATGCAGAACTGGATCAGATAAAACCTCTTCTGGCAAAAATAAAAGGCCTTAAAGTACTGATTGCAGAAAAGCCTTCAAACTTGAAATCGGTCAAGGCGCAGGAGCTGTCGCAGATTAACAAAGATATCAGATCTTATTTAAGTGATCTGAATTACAACGAGATCATGACGATGAACAGTAGTGGCGCGAAAATAAAATTCCTTTCAGCAGAAGAAAAAGACGGAATTCTGGATGATCTCTTGCTGAGCATTGATAGCGGTGGTGAAGAAAGTATTTTGATAAAGCTTGACGGCAGACTTTCTATGGATGACATTAATAAACTCATTAATTCTACAGAAACCAAAACAAATTCTTCAACCAGTACAAGAACCAGCTTTGCTGCTCAGAATACGTCTTCATATCTTAATGGTGAATCCAGAAATGTGGGAGAATTCTCAGGCGTTCAGGTAAGCACCGGTGTCATTGTAAACTTTAAACAGGAAAATCCTACTTCCGTAAAGGTAATTGCAGACGCAGATAAACTTCAATATATTATAACAAAAGTTGACAACGGAGTTCTGAAAGTATATGTTGACAATAAAGGACAGCGAAATTTAAAGTTTAAAAATATCAATGTAAATGTTTCCTCACCGAGAATTGATAACATTAAAACCTCGTCGGGCGCTATTTTCAATGCTGTTAATAATATAAACGAAAATATGGTATCAGTTGATGTTTCATCAGGATCTGTGGTCAATGGTAACTTTAATATTTCAGACAATGCAAAAGTAGAGCTGAGTTCGGGTGCAGTGGTAAACTCTATGATAAATTCAACGTCAGTAAACGTAAAAGCATCAAGTGGTGCAGCAGCAAATCTCAGCGGAAGAGCTAATATCGGATCGATAGATGTGAGCAGTGGTGCCGTTTGTAATGCAGAAAAATTTCAGTTCAATGAGCTTGAGGCTGAAGCTACTTCCGGGGCTGTCGTATCCGGTCATGCAGTGGAAAGCTTAAAGGCAACTGCATCTTCCGGAGGAACCATAAAGTACAAAGGAAATCCTGTCATAAATTCTAATATCAGTAAAACGTCAGGCGGAAGCTTGAAACAAATTAACTAAAAATTAATAGCCATGAAAATATTAAAAAACATCTTTATAGTTCTTTCCGTAATGTGCATGATGCAGTCCTGCATTGTTTCCGAAAAGCCGAATATGGCATACTTTTCAGAGTCGGGACGTGACTTTAAAGGAGCGAAGTTTGTAAGCATTAATGTTCCGTTGTTTTTGGCTAAACCTTACATCAAAAAAGCTTTAAGGGAAGACGGCGGAGATGAAGAACTTATCAGATTGGTGAAAAAAGTTTCTAAGATTAAAGTGTTGACTGTCGAAAACGGAGATCGCGAAATGCTTAAAGATTTTGCCAGCTATCTGAATAACAATAACTATGAAGAGTGGGCAACCATAAAGCACGATGGAGATAATGTAAACATTCGGGTAAAGCAGAAAGGCGATGCTATTAAAAATATGCTGATTACTGTAAACTCAGATAAAGAACTCGTGTTCGTTGATATTAAAGGAAGTTTTACAGCAGATGATATCTCAAGAATGATTGCTTCCGCAAAGGATAAATAGACATTTTCATATTCAATCATATTCTAAATTTTATTTTGTACAAAAGGCCATTTCTCATTAAGGAATGGTTTTTTAATTTACGTCATTGATTATTAAGTTTTATTTAAACTATTAAAATCCATTTTCGTATTTCATCAAAAAACCTTAATTTTGCAAGAAAGTAAAGATGTCTATTCATAACAAAATTGTAGAGACAGCCATCACTTTCGATGACGTGCTTCTAGTCCCTTCTTATTCTGAAGTTTTACCTAATCAGGTTTCATTAAAATCAAGACTTACCGACAAAATTACGCTGAATGTCCCTATAGTTTCTGCTGCGATGGATACAGTAACCGAAGCTGAACTGGCCATTGCACTGGCAAGAGTGGGAGGTTTGGGTTTCATTCATAAAAATATGACGATTGCAGAGCAGGCTGCACAGGTAAACCGTGTAAAGCGTTCTGAAAATGGGATGATCTCTGATCCGGTAACGCTTACAAAAGATCATACTCTGGCTCAGGCTAGGGATACGATGGCTAAATATAAAATTTCCGGACTTCCTGTCGTTGATGCCGAAAATACTTTAATAGGAATCATCACCAACAGAGACGTAAAATATCAGGAAAACCTTGATATGAAGGTAGAAGAGATCATGACAAAAGATAATCTCATCACTTCCGATAAAAATACCAATCTGGAAAAAGCCAAAGAAATTCTTTTGAAGAACAGAGTGGAAAAACTTCCTATCGTTGATGCTGAAAATAAATTGGTTGGATTAATCACTATTAAAGATATTGATAATCAGTTGGAATATCCAAATGCTAATAAAGATCAGAACGGAAGGTTAATCGTTGGAGCAGGCGTTGGAGTAGGGGAAGACACTCTTCAAAGAATTGAAGCATTGGTAAAAGCTGGTGTGGATATTATCGGAATTGATTCTGCACACGGACATTCTAAAGGCGTTTTAGATAAAATCTCAGAAATCAGAAAAACATATCCGGATCTGGATATCGTTGGTGGGAATATCGTTACAGCGGAAGCTGCTAAAGATTTGATCGAAGCAGGAGCAAACGTTCTTAAAGTAGGAGTTGGCCCTGGTTCTATCTGTACAACGAGAGTTGTTGCAGGAGTGGGAGTTCCACAATTATCTGCTATCTATAACGTTTACGAATATGCTAAAACTAAAAATGTCGCGGTCATTGCAGACGGTGGTATTAAACTTTCAGGAGATATCGTAAAAGCTATTGCAAGTGGAGCAGGAGCTGTAATGTTAGGATCTCTTTTAGCCGGAACTGATGAGGCTCCGGGTGAAGAAATTATTTTCCAGGGCAGAAAATTCAAAACATATCAGGGAATGGGAAGTCTTTCTGCGATGAAGAGAGGTGGAAAAGAAAGATATTTCCAGAGTGAGGCTAAAAAATTCGTTCCGGAAGGAATCGAAGGAAGAGTTCCGAGCAAAGGTAAATTGGAGGATGTTATTTTCCAGTTAACCGGAGGTCTCAGAGCAGGAATGGGATATTGTGGGGCTAAAAATGTTGAAGCTTTACAAGCAGAAACCAAAATGGTAATGATCACAGGAAGCGGATTGAAAGAATCTCATCCTCATGATGTTATTATTACTCAGGAAGCTCCGAATTATTCTTTGTAATAATAAATTCAATATAAAATGTAAGGCTATCTCAGTGTTGAGGTAGCCTTTAAATTTATAGTTCATAACATAATTCAAAAATCTTCCTTTAGATTGCACGGTTTTGAATCTTTCAAAGATTTCTGAAGGAACCTTCAAATAGTCATATACCGCACCCGACTGATAAATAATTCTTAAAATTTCAGTCTCAGGAAAATACAGATATTTATGGACTACTGATGACGGCATACATAGTTTTAAACAAAAAATATTCCTTTAACTATTGTTTATCCATAAAAAAGCCTTCCGGAGAATTCCGAAAGGCTGATGAGATATTTTTTAATGAATTATTTGCCTAATTTGTCTTTGAAATCATCGATCCTGAAATTCGTTAAAGCATTTCCTTTTTCTACCTTTTCTTTAGAATAGAGTCGGAAATCATTTTCTGTTTTTTCCAGGAGATAATCATAAGGTCCGATATGAGAAATTAGTTTAACCAGCACCGGAGAAATCTCGAGACAAATGAAAAGTCCCATGATGAAAGCGGCTGCCAAACCAATAATGGCTGAATTTTTACCCAACTCGTCCAGAGCCTGAAGCCGTGCTGCAAAACCGTTAAATTTATCTTCAAATGTTTCCGTAGATTTTCTCTCCGTTTCCAGATTGGTGTAGACTTTTGAAATTTCTTTGTCTAAATATTCCAAACGAGGAGCTGCCTGTTTCTGATAATTTTCCAGATCCAGCCGTCTTTGTTCCTTTAGTTCCTGTTTACGTTTTGCATTGGGTCCGAAACCCTCTTTTCCGCTGGTTAATCCTGATTGTTTTCCCAGAATTTCTTTTTCGAGTTCTACTGATGCAGAATCATAAGATTTCTGATAGTTGGCAATTTTTTCTGAGATCTGCTTCTTTTCGGTTTCAAAAGGTCCGCTTTGCTGCAGAATTCTTCCGTTCATTTCACCCTGAAGCTGTTTTTTATTTCTCTGAATAATGGTATTCAACTGTTTATTAACTTCTTTTTCAAAGATTTTAAGTTCTAACGGTTTAGAAATTATAATTCCTAAGAAAGTTGCCAGAATCAGTCTCGGAATGGCCATTAAAACCTGATTCCACCAGGTCCCTGTCTTTTTAATGGAAGAAACAATGTAACGATCAAGATTAAAGATCATCAGTCCCCATAAAACACCAAAACCGATGGCAGACCAGATATTGTCAAAAACAGTGTACATCGCGTATCCTGCAGATAGGGTAGCGAAAACAGCCGTAAATAAAACGATTCCTCCGATCCCGGCAAATTTGTTCCATTCGCTGGGTGTTTTTCTTAAAATATGAATATTTCCTCCGGAGCATACCATTAGAAATTTCTGAAACCAATTTATGTTATGATTCAACTGATTTATAGTTTGTTGATTATTTTTCATGACAGAAAATTTATACAAATGTACTATTAAAAATCATACCAATGCAAAAGATAGTATTATGTTTTACCAAGTATGATTAAATATTAAGTTATTTTACTGTTAATCAATAAATTAAAATTATTTAAGAAAATATTCTTATCTTTAAGTAGCAATCACTAAAATTTTAAATATGAAAAATGTAATCAGCCTTTCACTGGTATGCTTATCGCTCGCCTTAACTTCGTGTAAAAAAGAAAAAACAATTGATGACGATCTTAAAGAAGTTGCTGCCAATATCAACAAAACAACACCACAAAACCTGGCCGATGGAGTTCGTCTTGATAGTGTATCCGCGCAACCCGGAAAAATTTTCAGATACAATTATACTTTAACTGAAGATGTAAACGAAAGTGTGACCCCGGAGCAGATAGAAGCTTTTAAAAAAACGGCAAAAGAGGGAGCCCTGCAAGTCATAAAAACTTCTCCTGATATCAAGGAATTCCGTGATAATGATGTTACAATGGTTTATACTTATTATGATAAAAATGGTAAACCAACAACAGATTTTAAAATTACTCCTCAGGAATATAAAACAAAATAATTACAAAATATCCCGGAGATTTTCATGCAATATTAGATGAAATCTCTGGGTTTTATTTTAAACGATTTGGGTTTTGCTTTAAAAAACTTTCCCAACCGGTGTAAGATTTCGTGTCTGCAATGGTTCCCATATTGAAATGATGGCATACGGCTACAGCGAGACCATCGGATGCATCAAGATATTTTGTGGGAAATTCTTTTAGATTCAAAAGATTTTGCAGCATACCCGCAACCTGTTCTTTACTGGCATTTCCGTTTCCGGTAATGGCCATTTTTATCTTCTTCGGAGAATATTCTGTGATGGGAATATTGCGGTGAAGACTGGCTGCCATTGCAACGCCCTGGGCGCGTCCAAGCTTCAGCATACTTTGCACATTTTTGCCGTAAAATGGGGCTTCCAAAGCAACTTCGTCAGGATGAAATTCATCAATCAGTGCTAAAGTTTTATCGAAAATATATTTCAGCTTAGTCTCGTGATTTGGATATTTTTTTAGCAATAATTCATGAATGGAAATCATTTCCATTTTACCTTTTTTTATGGAAATAATTCCAAAACCCATTATCGTTGTTCCGGGGTCGATTCCTAAAATAATCTTCTCTGCAATCATTGGGTCAAAGATATGACATTGTCAGAAAATTAGATATTTAAATCATATTTAATTTTCCTTACAAAACTATCGTTTATTTAATCGTTGAAAGGCGGAAATCTGTATAAACTAAAACATTAGTTTATGTACTTTATTTTAAAACCAGATCACAAAACCAGAAAACATAGTCTCCATCATGGCTTTCAATGTCGGATTTTGGTTTGGGATAGGTCTTTTTAACAATTTCACCAATTTCAAAATCAATTGGATTTTTAAAAATCGGTCCATCAAAAGTGAATGTGTGAAATTCTCCGTTTTCTCCGCACGGATCTACATTTGCCGGTAAATCATTAATGAAATTTTTATCGATAATTCTTCCTGCAAAACTTTTGTCAAGATAAGTTTCGTTCACACAAGTCACAATAGTTTTAAAACCTAGATCCAGAAAATCATGAATAAGATCGGTTGTATTGATTTTCCACAGTGGAAAAATACCCTTAATTCCTACAGATTCTAATTGATCCTCTCGATATCTCCTTAAATCTTCCAGGAAAATATCTCCAAAAACAGAATGAGTAACTCCATTGGTTTTAATTTCATTCATGGTTTTACTCATGATTTCACGGTATTCTTCCATAGTCGGTTCTTTCGGAAGCTCCATTTTGATTAACGGAAATCCTAAACTTTCAGCCTGTTTTTCCAACAGCGAGACATGAACGCCATGCATTGATATTCTTTGGAATTCTTTATTAATGCTTGTCAGTAAAGAAGTAATTTCAAATTGGTTTTCTTCTAAAATTTTATATAGAGCAAATGCAGAATCTTTTCCGCTGCTCCAGTTGAAGATGACTTTGGGTTTCATGTCTTAAACTTAGAAAATATTAAATAAAAATCTCGGAACAAATTTATGTTCCGAGATTTATATTTTTTAAATTTTATTTTAAATGTACATTTTTTTCTTCCTCTTTGGCTTTATCTAAAGCTTTTCTTACTCCTTGTACTGAGTTCTCATAATTATTATCTTTCCATTTTTTAAGTGCTTCATTTTTCATATTCATATCAGATAGAACGAGACTTTGATCTGTTAAATTGATAAGGCTTGTATTTAAAAGGACATGTGCCATTTTTCCGGTTTCAATCATTCCATAATATGAAATCATGAAGCCATAGTTTACATCTGTTATTAATAGCTCGTCCACATTGTATTTATTTTTAAAGCTGCTAAAATCATAACGTGAATATTTTTTACCTTCAGTTTTTGGTCCTTCAAATTTAGGAGCTGTTTTCGGATCAAATGCTTCATCAATGATTACAACTTCTTTACCTCTTGATTTCAATATCTCAGAATATAAACTGATTAATTCTTCTTTAGGTTTAATTCTTTCTCCAATTACATTCAGCCCTTCCTGATATTTGTCTCCCGAAGTAACAGCCATATCTAAAAGCCCTTGAGATCCTTCTTTATATTTTGCCGGAGCTCCTGAATTAATTAAAATACCAACTTTTGACGGTTGACTCCAATATTCCGGTGTTAAAGCTACTTTTGGAAGACAGCTTGTTAGTAAAGTTAATGCTGCAAAAACAAGAAATAATTTTTTCATCGTTATCTTAAATTTGGCGCAAAATTAAAAAAAAAAACTCTTGAAGGAAAATAGACTTTGTAAAAAGTTAACCTTTTAGTAAACAAAAAACCTCAAAGAAAATTCCTTGAGGTTTAACTTTATTAAATATTGATACAGTTAGTATTCAATAATTGCCAGTCCGGCTACGGACTACATATTCCGTCTATACTTGCCACCCACTTCAAACAAAGCGTTGGTAATCTGCCCAAGCGAACAATATTTCACAGCATCCATCATCACTTCGAATAAATTTTGCTGATTAATCGCAGCGTGTTGCAAAGTTTTCAGAGCGGCTTCGGATTTATCTTCATTAGATTTCTGGAAGTTGTGTAATGTTTCAATCTGAACCTGCTTTTCTTCCTCAGTCGAGCGGATCACTTCTCCCGGACGAACCGTTGGCGAACCGTCTTTTCCTAAGAATGTATTCACCCCGATGATTGGATATTCTCCGGTATGCTTCAACCATTCGTAATGCATAGATTCTTCCTGGATTTTAGAACGCTGGTACATCGTTTCCATTGCACCCAAAACACCGCCTCTTTCTGTGATTCTGTCGAATTCTGCATAAACTGCTTCTTCCACAAGATCTGTCAGTTCTTCAATAATGAATGAACCTTGAAGCGGATTTTCGTTTTTCGCCAATCCTAATTCTTTATTAATGATCAACTGAATTGCCATTGCTCTTCTCACAGATTGCTCAGTCGGTGTTGTAATCGCCTCGTCATAAGCATTGGTGTGAAGTGAATTACAGTTATCATAGATTGCATAAAGAGCCTGTAAAGTCGTTCTGATGTCATTAAAATCAATTTCCTGCGCGTGAAGCGAACGTCCTGAAGTTTGGATGTGGTATTTCAGCATCTGGCTTCTTTCGTCTGCGCCGTATTTCAATTTCATCGCTTTTGCCCAGATTCTTCTCGCCACACGTCCGATCACTGAATATTCAGGATCAATCCCGTTGGAGAAGAAGAAAGATAAATTTGGAGCAAAATCATTGATGTCCATTCCTCTTGACAAATAATATTCCACGTAAGTGAAACCGTTTGCCAATGTAAATGCCAACTGAGAAACCGGATTTGCTCCTGCTTCTGCAATGTGATATCCTGAAATAGAAACCGAGTAGAAGTTTCTTACTTTTTCGGTAATAAAATATTCCTGAACGTCACCCATCAATCTCAAGGCAAATTCAGTAGAGAAAATACAGGTGTTCTGAGCCTGATCTTCTTTTAAAATATCTGCCTGAACGGTACCACGAACGGTCGCAATCGTTTTAGCCTTAATTTCAGCATAAGCTTCAGCAGGAATCACTTCATCTCCGGTAATTCCTAATAATTTTAAACCTAAACCGTTGTTGGAAGGAGGCAATTCTCCGTTATATTTTGGTCTTTCTAAACCTTTGTCATCGAATTTTGATTTTAAAGCTTTTTCAACATTGGCTTCCAATTGATGTTCTGCGATATATTTTTCAACATTCTGGTCGATCGCGGCATTCATAAAGAAGGCTAACAACATCGGAGCGGGACCGTTGATTGTCATTGAAACGGAAGTCATTGCATTCACCAGATCAAATCCGGAATACAGTTTTTTCGCATCATCTAATGTTGCAATAGAAACACCTGCATTTCCGATTTTACCATAAATATCCGGTGGTAAAGCTGGATCTTGTCCATATAAGGTCACAGAGTCAAATGCTGTCGATAAGCGTTTTGCATCCATTTCCGCAGAAACATAGTGGAATCTTCTGTTGGTTCTTTCAGGACCTCCTTCGCCGGCGAACATTCTCGTTGGATCTTCTCCGGTTCTTTTGAAAGGGTAAATTCCGGCGGTGTAAGGAAATCCTCCAGGAAGATTTTCCTGACCTTTCCATTTAATCAAATCGCCCCAGTCGGTATATTTTGGTAACGCTATTTTTGGAATTCTTAAGTGTGATAAAGATTCTGTTGAGGTTTCCACTTTAATTTCCTTTCCACGAACGAAATACGAATAAAACTCCTCGTGGAAGGCTTTTTTCGTATCATCCCAAGATTTCAGAAAGTCAATATTTTCCTGTTGAAGTTCTTTTTCAGCTTTTTGATATTCAGCATCCAACGTTTCATTAGAAAGGAAATTTTTCACTCCTTCAATATGATACATTTTTCTTGCTAATTCGGCTTGCTTTTCAACATTAGCATCATAAATTCTGTTGTTTTCAACAATTTCAGATAAATAACGAACTCTTTTTGGAGGAATAATCGTTACTTCTTCTGTAATTTCGTGTTCTTCGAAACCTTTTAAATTTAAATCTGAAAATTTAGCGTTCACTTTTTCAACCAATCTGTTGTACAGTTCGGTTGTTCCGTGGTCGTTGAACTGAGAAGCTTTTGTCGCATAAACAGGCATTTCGTCTAATGGTTGTTCCCACAACAAATGGTTTCTCTGGAACTGTTTTCTTACGGCTTGAAGCGCATCAAGAGCTCCTCTTTTGTCGGATTTATTTAAAGCTACCAAATCTGCATAATCCAACATGTCAATTTTTTCCAACTGTGTTGAAGCTCCATATTCAGGCGTCATCACGTACATGGAAACATCCGCAAAATCCGAAACTTCCGAACCGGATTGTCCGATACCCGAAGTTTCCAGAATGATGACATCCGGATGAGCCAGTTTCAAAACATTCAACGCTGAATGAATGAAAGGCGAAACAGAAACATTGTTTTCTCTGGTTGCCATAGAACGCATATAAACCCGTGGATCATTGATCGCATTCATACGAATTCTGTCTCCCAACAATGCTCCTCCGGTTTTCTTTTTCGAAGGGTCAATGGAGATGATGGCAATTTTTTTATCTGTATTGGAACGAAGGAAACGTCTTACCAATTCATCTGTTAAAGAAGATTTTCCGGCCCCGCCAGTTCCCGTGATCCCGATGATTGGAATATTTAAATCTTTTGATTTTTCGTCAATCGCTTTTACCAATTCCGGTTTTTCTTCTGAAAAGTTTTCAACCGCAGAAATGATTTTTGCGATGCTTGTAGGATTTTCAAAATTTATAGAATCTAAATCATTAACATTAACATCTTTTCCTGTTGCAAAGTCAGATTTTTGAACCAGATCGTCGATCATTCCCTGTAGGCCAAGCTCACGGCCGTCATCCGGAGAATAAATTCTGTCGATTCCGTAATCCATGAGATCTTTGATTTCTTCAGGTAGAATAACACCACCGCCGCCGCCAAAAATCTTGATCTGCGGCGAGTTTTTTTCTCTTAAAAGATCGTAGATATATTTAAAATATTCATTGTGGCCGCCCTGATAAGAGGTAAGGGCAATCGCGTTGGCATCTTCCTGAATGGCTGTATTTACGACCTCTTCCGCAGATTTATCGTGGCCGAGGTGGATGACTTCACATCCTGTTCCCTGGATTACACGACGCATAATGTTGATCGCAGCATCATGACCGTCAAATAATGAGGCCGCCGTAACAATTCTTACTTTGTTTTTAGGAGTATATTTTTGGGTTTCCATAAAAAATCTGAACAATTTCTAAATTCCAAATATAACAATAAAATAACAACCTCTTGTGTGTGGTTAATATTTTGATTTTTAAATATTTAATAAAAATTGATGGGTTTTACACTTGCCTAACGAATAAACATTCGTTTAGGATTAAGGTTGAGACTCGAACTAAATTTGAGGTAAAAAAACTTTAAATGGGTTTTGTAGTATTAATTTCAAAAATCAGCAGCTTTTAAATTCTCAATTAATTTCTTTACTTTTGCATTACATTTAATGGATATGAAAAAGGCATTGCTCTATTTTTTATTGGGAACAGTTGTAAGTTTTTTAATCAATTATTTCTTTTACAGTTCAGAGAATATAGGACTTGATATTTACTATGCCATCGCTTTTGGTTTTGCGTGGGGAATTGCCTATTATCTGGATACGCCCAATTTTACACTGCCGCAAAAGTTAGGTCTGTCTTTTTTGGCAATGGCAATATTGGTAGCGGTTGGTGCTTTACTATTCAATCTTGAACTTGCGATCCCTTCAATCCTGAAGTTTTCTACAGTCTTTGTAGCGTATTATCTCATTGCGAGTTTCAGGGCCGGTAAAACGCTTCGTGATTAATGCATCATAATAAAGCTTGTGTACATCAATAAAAGCAGCATGCATAAAATTCCGACGAAGTTAATGATAAGCAGTAAAATACCTTTCATTACACTTATTCCTCTTGAACTTTCATATACACGATGGTGTGCTATGAAAAAGTAAAGAAATAAATAAGTGATACCGGCTATATAAGCTAATGTCTGCAAGATACTAAGGATGATATTGTCTGGAATAATATCAATAAGCCTATTGAAAAATATCAGAATCAGAATTCCTAATAACAGGAAAGAGAAATAATGCAACGTGAAAATCCCATGATCAAAGTACCACCATTTCTTTTTATTGTGGAAAATCCAGAGAAAAAAGGCAAAAATAGGGAGATATATAAAAAGAGCCTTGGGAAGTGTATGAACAAAAGTTTCAGAGAATCTGTTGAAGATTTCTTCTCTTCCCAGACCTTGGCCCTGCAGGTGAAATACTTTTTTAGCGAAAGGTCTCAGGAAGTCGAAAATACGTCGGTCACTAAGTCTTTTAGCATATAAAGAATCAAACTGCTTCATATTTGATGCTCCGAGAATACTTATTTTGCCATCTTTGGTTTCTGATAAAGCATCGGTTTCTATATCATTGCCATTGACTTCTGTGATTTTGGTATCTTTATAATATGCTTTTTTCCCTTCAGCGTTCTGTTTGTTTTTTATCTGTTGTGTAAGGCTGTCTGTAAACTTTGCAATCTTCTGTTCCTGTTGTTTTTCCCTAAGAATTGTCTGGGATGCTTTTTCTGTTTTATCATGCCCTTCCTCAGATTCTTCAAAACCTGAAAATAAGGAAGGAAGAAGGAAAGTAATGAAACTTATAAATATATACAGCTTTACCGGTGCAACATATGCCTGTCTTTTTCCGTTAAGATATTCTTTGGTGAGCCTTCCGGGATTAAATAAAAGATATCTGATTGTTTTCCAGAACTGACCGTCATAATGGGTGAAATCCTCAATAAAATGAGTAAAAAGATAATGGAACGGCTGTTTTGTTTCCGTATTTTCCTGTCCGCAGTGCGGGCAGAATCTTTCTTCAACGGGATGACCGCAATTAAGACAGTTCTTATCTGCTCTGATTTTTCCGTGGCTCATGGTTTTATAAGATTTACCGCAAATATAAATATTTAGTTAATATTGTGATTGTATTCTTAAACTTTAAATACGTTATTGAATAAAGTTTAATAAACGGAGCGTCTTATAATATTTCTAATATTCTTAAATAGGGTAATATGCCTTTAAGGTTATTCTTTTATAAACTTTTCAGAATAAATAATTCCATTCATTGTATAGGTGATAAAATAGATTCCGGGGGTTAATTCATGTATAGAGATCCAATATTCATCATTCTTAAAGACTGATTTACAGTTTGTTTTCTTTCCGTTACTGTCGAGAATTTCCATACCGGATAATTTTTTATCTGTTTTAATTTTTAGAATATCTTTAGCAGGAACCGGATAGGTTTTAAAATCAGGCTTTGAGATTTCAGCCGTTCCTAATGTTGTAATATTTATTTTTTTTATTTTGGTCGTTAACTGTCCACAAGCATTTGTTGTTAGTTTTACATCATATGTGCCCCCGTTATAGATATGCTGAGGATTTTCTATATTAGATACTGTACCATCTCCAAAGTCCCATTGGAAAGTTGTAGCTCCTGAAGACTGATTGGTAAACTGTACAGTATTTACATTTATAATCTGATAATTAAATCTTGTATGGGCATCATTAACATTAATATACCAGGTATCCATGTTATTATAGACTACATTCTTTACGGCATTCCTCACGATATTGGCATCAGCAGGAGACAAATTTCCATTGAAAGTAACTGTAGTAGGATCTCTCTTAAATATAGCAGTATAAAAGGTATAGGCAGCAATCATTGAACCTAAATAACTGGGATGCGATTCATCACTTTCATACAGCTCTAATGCAGGATATTGCGTACGTATATATCTCCATACCCTGCCTACAGGTGAAACTATGCTTTCGTTATCCGACGCAGCCTGCATATATCGCTCATAAAGCATATCATCCATTCCTTCATAGGTGCACAGGTAAGAGCCTGGGGTACAGTTTTGCGTATCTCCGTTTTTTCTACCCCACGTCATATAGAATATGACATTTCCGCAGGGATTGTTATTCCTTATATTATTTGCCAGCTGAGCTGCGAATGGGAAAAATTCTGTTTGAACAAATGATGTGGAAAAAGCAGGTATCTGACTTTGCTCCTGCAGGACCACATAATCCCAGTTTCCCTGACTAATCGTATTTGAAACAACGGGATTTCCTGCATGATCTTGTAATGTAGATCCGCCCGGAGTATAGCTTTGGAAGTTGAGATTGTCACCGGCACTGCCTGCTATGTTACTGATAAGTTGCGGAAGATTGTTTTCTCCGGTGTAGCTATTGCCAATAAAATAAACATTTTTTGTAACCTGACCGGAATTTAGGGAGCCAATTAATAGAAATAAAAAATATAATTTTTTCATCATGAGATCATTTGTTTTGTAAATATAAAAAAAATATTCATTCTTATCAATATTGCTCTACTCATTTTTTATATGATAACAGACTAAATATCTTGATTTTATGTTTACAGGTGTAATAATTCTAAGATATGTTTTTGGGTTACCAAAATAATTTGTACCTTTGCACACCCTTTTAAGGGAAAATTATGTTTAATCTTTAACTAAAACGTGTGAATACATTAAGTTACAAAACTGTTTCAGCGAACAAAGCTACTGCTAATAAAGAATGGGTTGTGGTAGACGCTGAAGGACAACCGTTGGGAAGACTAGCTTCTACGGTTGCAAAGATTTTGAGAGGTAAGCACAAAACAAACTTTACACCTCACGTAGATTGTGGTGATAACGTTATCGTTTTGAACGCTGGGAAAGTTACCCTTTCCGGAAACAAGTGGAACGACAAGACTTATATCTGGCATACAGGATACCCTGGAGGACAGAAGTCTATGACTGCGGCTGAACTTCAGAAAAAAGATTCTTTAAAAGTATTGGAAAAATCTGTAAAAGGTATGTTGCCTAAAAACAGATTGGGAGCTGCTTTATTAAAGAACCTTTATCTATATGAAGGAACTGAGCACAAACATGAAGCTCAACAGCCAAAAACAATTAATGTTAACGAATTTAAATAATTAATTATGTCTATAGTTCACAAAATCGGAAGAAGAAAAACTTCTGTAGCTAGAGTTTATGTAAGACCAGGTTCTGGAAACATTACAGTAAACGGTAAAGATGCTGCAACTTATTTCTCTACAGACGTGATGGTTTACAAATTAAACCAGCCGTTCATCCTTTCTGAAACTGTTGGTCAGTACGACGTTACCGTAAACGTATTCGGTGGTGGAAATACAGGTCAGGCAGAAGCTATCAGATTAGGTATTTCTAGAGCACTTTGCGAAATTAATGCTGAATTCAGATTAGCTTTAAAACCTGCAGGTTTACTTACAAGAGATGCAAGAATGGTAGAAAGAAAGAAGCCAGGTCAGAAAAAAGCAAGAAAGAGATTCCAATTCTCAAAACGTTAAGAATTGCGGTAAGCTTAAAGCAATATGCGATAAGCTATTTGAACTTATTAAAATTTTTAATCCGCTTGAAAGCTTACAGCTTAATGCCTAAAGCTTAAAGCAACTTTGCCCGTTACGTTTAGCATCCAAACATTTCTCCCATCTAAAGAAATTGTTGATTGTTTAAAAAACGGAAAGTAAACTAACAAAAACAGAAAACATGGCAAAAGCAAATGTAAAAGACCTTTTAGAGGCTGGCGTACACTTCGGTCACATGACCAGAAAGTGGAACCCAAATATGGCTCCATACATTTTTATGGAGAAAAACGGTATTCACATTGTAGACTTACATAAAACAGCAGTTAAATTGGATGAAGCTTGTAGCGCTTTAGAAAAATTAACTTCTGCAGGTAAAAAAGTTCTTTTCGTAGCAACTAAAAAGCAAGCGAAAGAAGTAGTGGCAAAACACGCTGCTGAACTTAATATGCCTTATATCACAGAAAGATGGCCGGGAGGTATGTTGACGAATTTCGTTACAATCAGAAAGGCTGTTAAAAAAATGAACTCCATCGACAAAATGAAAAAAGATGGAACGTTCGAAACTTTATCTAAAAAAGAAAGATTACAGGTAGACAGACAAAGAGCTAACCTTGAGAAGAACTTAGGTTCTATCGCTGACATGGTGAGACTTCCATCTGCTGTATTTGTAGTTGATATCTTGAGAGAACACATCGCTGTAACTGAAGCTAAAAAATTAGGTATCCCGGTTTTCGGTATCGTTGATACAAACTCTGATCCTAGAAAAGTAGACTTCGTAATTCCAGGGAATGATGATGCTTCTAAATCTATTGATATGATCCTTAGCGTAGTTTCTGAATCTATCAAAGAAGGTCAGTCTCAGAGAAAAGCTGATAAAGAAAAATCTAAAGAAGAAGGAGAAGTAGTATCTGCTGATAAAGATGCTGACTTTGATGGAGAATAATTAAGATTTTCTTACCATACAAAACCGCGCCGAACGTAAGATTCGGCGCGGTTTCTTTTGTTATACATAAAGCCCTTGGTCAATTGGAAACCGTCACTTTATAAGAACTTTCTATAAATTTTGTTTTTTGATAAACCGCGTTACACACCATTCCCGACAGGTTGTAATTCTGATTTTTAGGAACCATCACTGAGCTTGATTTATAGGCTGCGATAGGTATTTTCTTAAAATAATTAGTGCTGCTTATTGTCATAACCGTATTACAACGTGAATTATTTTCTATCGTGATTGAGGTCCTGGGATCGTCAGAAGAATTATTCAGCAAATAGGTTAAAACCTGCGCTGTCTCAGATTTGTATGTTTTCATTAATGCCTCATACTCTCTTTCAACCTGAGCCGTAGAAGTTGTACTGCTTCCTGTATTTGTGGAAATAGGATGGAGTTTCCTGACAGGGTAGTTTGTCTTATGATTTGTAGTGCCACAACTATTCAGGAGCAGAATAAAAACTACTGAAAAAGGAATGTATTTCTTCATATTGCTACATTATATCTGCAAATGTAGTCTTTTTACTTTTTTACTGAAGTTTTGCCTGTCTCAGGTTTAGGATTGTTTATCGTTAAAAACAGACTCTTGTTAATCTCTTTTTTTGAAGAATAAACAACATCACAGACATTGCCATTCAATGTGTAAGTGCCTTTATTTATTACAATAAAATTTTCACCTTTTGCCGGGACGGCCATATTATAAAAATCTTTTCCCTGAATTTTCAGGACAAGATTGCAGTCAGATTGATTTTTAAATAAGAGAATAACTTCCTTACTGTTGATGTCTTCATTGAACATGGCATTCAACAGTTTTACCGTTTTATCTTTATGTTCCTGTGACGTTGATGCGATCAGACGTTTAAATTCTTCGGCCTCTTCTGAGTTGGGTCTTCTGAAGGCATCGCTTGGGATTTCGGAAATTATAGGTCTGGCTTCCATAGGTTTGGCATTCTTCTTTCCTTTGGTCCATTCAGCATTTTTCAAGGCAATAAGTTTAGGCTTCAGGACGCTTCTTTTCGGATCATCAGGATGAGTTGTAGCCAGGTAGTTTTCGATTTCCTTGATGTCTGTACTTTCTAAAATGTTGTGGGAATGGTTTTTAACGCTTGTGCTTTTACAGGCGAAAAGCGTACATAACAAAATAATAAAGATGTTTTTTTTCATGACTGATTTTTTAATGTGTTTTATACGAACAAGAATGTAAGGACGTATAATTTACATCCTTTATAGTGAGCAACGATAAGTTGCTTACATGCGATAAGTTAGATTTGTAATAGCGAGTATTGTTTTTTTTTCATCATTTCTTTGTTTTTTAATTAATTCTGAACTTGATATAAGTAATCGTTTTCCCTTTAGCAGAAAACAATTCTTCGTAATAAGTTTTGATGTCCCTTAAATGCGGGGTGTCAGGGTCGTATTCCGGTGCGCCATAGATATCATGATGTGCAGTAATGATTTCATATCCGGCACCCTGCAGAAAGCCAAGAGTATAGCCGTGAAGGAATTCAGAATCTGTTTTTAAATGAATAATGCCGCCGGGTTTCAGGAATTTTTTATATCTGTTTAGAAAGTCGGGATGCGTAAGCCTGTGCTTGGTACGCTTGTATTTGATCTGAGGATCCGGGAACGTGATCCATATCTCATCTACTTCATTTTCACCAAAGAAATAGTCTACCAGCTCAATCTGAGTTCTCAAAAAACCAACATTGTGCATCTGGCTTTCATGGGCTTCTTTAGCGCCGAACCAGAATCTGGCACCTTTAATGTCAATTCCGATAAAGTTTTTCTCAGGAAAGGTTTTAGCGAGTCCTACAGAATATTCTCCCTTACCACAACCCAGTTCAAGAACGATCGGGTGATCATTCTTAAAGAATTCTGTTCTCCATTTTCCTTTAAGGTCAAAACCATTCAGGGCATCTTCTCTTGTCGGCTGAATAACGTTTGGTAATGTCTTGTTTTCTGCGAATCTTGCTAATTTATTTTTACCCATAGACACTTCTAAAATCTTGCAAAAATAGCGATTTTTATAGATATTTTGTTTAAATGGTAAAATTAAAATTAAGATTTATTTCTTGGATGAGCTGCCGAGAGCAACCATTAAAGGTTTCTGTATTGTTTTTTGAGATGCGTACTGAGCTCCGCATACAATGCTTGTAAAAAGATAATCTCCTTTCTGCACCACAATAGAATTGTCTCCGTGGGCGGGAACAGGAAGCCTGTACTTCGTGACGCCGATGCCTTCCATTCTTACAATAATATTACAGTCAGATTTGTTTTCAATCATTACAATACATTCTTTGGCTGTGGGATCGTTATCAAAAAGAGAGTTCAATATTTTTACGGTTTTATTTTTATGCTCTACAGGGTTTTCTGCCATCAGCATATTGAACTCCGAAGCTTCGGTGTCGGGAATTGCAACAGTCTTTGCTGTTTGGGTGGAGACGGTAGGAGCTATATACACATTTTGCGGATTACTCGGAGTGTAAACGACAGCAGATTGACCGACCTGTAATTCTTTCTGATATTTTGCAATTTGCTTTTTCCTGATATTGGCATTCAGTTCCTCGAAAGATATTTTTGTGGAAGGGCGCCTTCTCAGCATGGCAAGCCAGTCCTGCATCTGCTTTACCTTTGTGTCACCGGGCTTGGCATTTTTAATGTATTCCTTCATCATATCCATAACGCGTGGTTTCAGAACAGATCTTCTGGGATCGTCGGGGTGCGCATCCCTCAGGAATGCATTGATTTCATAGATATTTTTACTTTTTAATATATCACTGTAGTCTTTACCTTTTTTCTGAGCTGAAATATTGACAAAGAGTATTGCGCTAAAAATCAGGAGTATCTTTTTCATTCACTGTCGTTAAAATTATTATCAAATTAAGGTGTCTGAAATATAACGGAAAATATGAGGTTTTCTGCGAAGGTCATTAAATTGTGATAAAAATAAGTATAATTTTTAAAAACAAAAAATGCATACTACAACGGGCAATATGCATTTTGGGGTGTTATGGGTGATGTATTATTTTACAACTTCCTGAAGGTGAGAATTTCTGAGTCTTCTCTGATAGATAGGCAGATATTTCTCGATCGGAATTTTTACAGCCTCGAAATTACCGGTCATAATATAAGGTTCTATATTTTCTGAAGTATATACAAACTGAAGAAAGTTATCAATAAGATTTTCAGGAATTTTAAACTTGATAAAATAGTCTTTTCCCAGATAGTTTTTAATCTGATTTACGGAGCTATTCATTTTTTCATACGCCATATAGCGCTGTTTCTTCTTGCGTTCACCGGAAAGGATATCGTAAATACTTTCCAGGCTGAAGGTTAATCCGCCATCTCTCAATCCTGCCACAGGGAGCTGAGGAGGTGTGCCGTCTCCTTTAGGTTCGGGAAGTCCGATCACTTTTTTTATTGCCAGTGCCTTATCTTCTTTTCGGATGGCATTTACATCGTATCTGAGATTTCCGGTAGGCTTAAACCTGTTGATCACAACTTCCTGAATATCATGATATGCTATTTTTAGTTCGATTAAATTTCTCTGCCCGATCATTTGAGGGGTCAGTTTAATATCCTTTCTTTCGGTGACAATTGATGTGAATCGTATCACATCGCCGCTATTGGCGGAAATCGTAAAATCACCATTGAAATCACTGAGAACGGTGTTCTGAGTAGTAAGATTGGTGACGTACACCTGATTAAGATATAAAACGGAATTATCTCTTAAAAAAACTTCACCGGAATAGGACTGCGCGTTAATTTTCACCAGAAAAACCAACACCAATAGTGTAAATAGCTTATTCATATAATTAGGGCAAAATTACGCAGAATTGTATCAATTTATACCTATTTTAGTAGTGAACAGTGGTTAAAGTTATATTAAACTTTGCTTTATAATTGTTAATGAATGTTATAAATATTTATTTTAAATGAAATTTTAGCTTTGATTTAATAATTTTTCACGAGCAGCCAGCTTGAATATTTTACGGTTGTTTTTCCGCCGAATTCAGTCCAGCTGATGAAATACCAGTAGGTTGCAGTATTTACGTGTCTTCCTGTAATCATTCCGTCCCAGATAAATTTGTTAGTGGGAGTTCCTCTGAAAACTTCGGCGCCATATCGGTCGAATATTCTGAATACGATATTGTCATTATTCATTAATGATGAATAATCAATCACATCGTTGTATCCATCCTGATTAGGCGTAATGGTATTGATAAGGTTGATAATCACAAAATCCTTTGTCACCTCATCACATCGGTTTGAATCTCGAACATGCACAGTATGATTTCCGCGAGGTACATTTACAAAAACATTCGAACTTTGCCAGTTGTTGCCGTCCAGAGAATATTCATAAGGAGGAGTTCCTCCGCTTACCCCGATTGTAACTGTGCTTCCGCTTATCTCAATCAGCGAAATGACAGGAAGTACAGACTCTGTAACCGTCACATTCTGTCTATACGTACAGCCTCCAAAAGTAAGGTCTACCCAATAATCGCCGGGGCCGACATTGTTGATGGAAGGAGTTGTTGCTCCGGTATTCCATAAATAACTGTCAAAACCGGGGCCTGCATCCAACATGGTTTTTGTTTTGGGACAGATTACTTTATTGACCAGAATGTCGGAATGCTTCGGTATTTTAATATTAATGATAATGGAAGCAATATTGGGGCAGGATCCTGGTTTTTCAAAACGGATGTAAATTGTCTGCGTTCCTGTAATGTCTATTGGGTTTGAGGATACTGCGGTATTATTTTGTGCATCCGACAGAGTGGGATGAAATGTTACCGTCACAAGCGGATCTGTCGTGAACTGACTGATATATGTTGATAGGTCAATCGTCTTTGTGCCATCCAGATTATCGTCACATACCGAAACGGAATATGATGTTTTAATAAGAGGAATTTTAGCACCAATCGTAAAGACGAGAGGTTTCACTACCGGAGCACATCCGTCCGGAGAATCTACTCTTATGTAGATGGTGGTACTCGCTGTATAAGACCAGTTGTTGGGAAGTGTATTATTGTTCCCGGCATTTGCATCATTAATATTTCCATAATATCTTACCCCTGGAAAATAACCTGGGTTGCTCAGCACAATAGGGGTAATATTTGATAAAATTACATTGATGACACCGTCCAGATTATCATCGCAAAATGATCCTGTATAGTTAGAAACGACTGTGGCATAAGGATATAAATGAAGAGTAATTTGTGCAATATTTTTACAGCCCAGACTGTTTTTTACTACGGCGTAAACAATAGTTCCATTGGTAGCCGTATAGTTGGAAGAGGTTGTAATATTCGTTCCGGGAGTTTCATTCTGTGCAGCCAGTAAAGATGGATAATAGGTAATGGTTACGGGAGAATTACTTGTTACGTTGGCGGTTGTTAAATTAAATATTCCCTGTCCCGATCCATTGTCACAAGCATTAAGAGTTACGTTGTTCACCGTTATGGTCTGAATATTAATCGTTACCGTTACCGTCTCGCAATCCGGAAGATTGGGGTCATTTCCGCAGAAAGTATAAGTAAATGTATCTGTTCCTGCTGTCCCCGGATTGGTAACAGTATAGGTGATCACTCCTGTGCTGGCGTTCACTGTTGCTGTTCCCAAAGTTGGTGCAGTAAGGATGGAAACTGTTGACGTAAGAGGTGTTTGTGCGGAAGATGTAAATGCCGGAGTAATGGTTTTTGTCGTACAGACATCATAGGCTATTGATGAAAGCTTAGTACAGTTCAGGACTTTATACGGTTCGGTCACCAATGGCGCACAACTTCCCATCGTTACCGAGCAGGTGTAATATCCTGATTGGGTAAGGGTGATTGATGGGTTTGTTGCTCCAGGAATGATATTTCCGTTATTGTACCATTGATACGTGTCGTAAATAATAGGATCGACTGTAAGAATAATTCCGGGCACGCAATCTCCGCCTGATTTTAAAATCACCGGCTGGGTAGGAAATCCTGCGAAAAATCCTCCGTATCCTACAGCGTCACTTCCTGCATTGATTCCCGCCATGATTGCTTTGGATGAAACAACTGTTATGGTACCTGTTGTATTCGGAATGCCATAGGTTACCCAGTTGTTGGTACCTGTCATATTAAAAGGTCCCGTAGTGGCAGGCGGTACCCCTCCGTTTACGGTAACTACAGCGCCACGTTCGGTGATAAGATTTAATTTTGTAGGAATATTTAAAATTCCCGTTGGATTTCCGTTGGAATACACGAAATTTTCATCAATAAAACCGAGCTCATTGATCTGTTTGGGAAGGTAGCAGTTTAATGCCGGAATAAAATTGAAGCCTCCGGTTGCGACCTCGTTTCCTGCAGTACTTGCTCCTGCCAGTACCTGATAAATATAAGCATTTTTCGAAGTTCTGATATACAGATTATAATGTCCGTTTCCCTGAAGCTTATATTTCGAATCCGGGATCATAAAATACTGCCCGATATTTAAAGTGGCAATAGGCAGTGTTTCGTCATTCACACGGACTTCAGTATTATTTTCTGTGGCAATGACCAGCGCTCCTTCCATATTGGAACCTATACTGCCATTACCTTTTACAAGGGCAAATTCATTTCCGAGCCGTTCTACAGGAACCGACTGGTCCATAAGGATATCCGAGCTGGTAGGGAAATTTCCCGCATACTGCCCGTTGAAGTTCCCGTTTGTGACATTTACAGGTTTGTCGGAAACTATTTTTGCTCCGATAAATCCATCGGAATTTCCTGCAATATTTCCGATACCGTCGATAATGTATGATTGTCCTTTGTTTAAAGTAAAAGTAATTGTCGGGTTTGTAACTCCTGTTGTTCCGTTGGAAAACTGCACTACAGGCTTATATCCGGAAATGGTAACGGTTGTGTTGTCTTCCGTTGCCAGCACACTCGTCATAAAATTCAGAATGCTGTTATTTACGGTAATCGGTGCATTAGCAGCGTAAAAAAGCTTTCCGGTGGATGGAATTCCTTTTGATGTAATGATTTCCGCATGATTGTACACGGAAAATCTTAAATTGGCATAAAACGGAAATTCTGCTTTTACATAAATTCCTTTTGTAGTGGGCGTAAACAAATCCGTTTGTAATGTGGTAATAATAAAATCCCGGGGGATGTCAATCTTCTGAGGATTTCCTTTGCTGATATTAACTGTAGCGATAAGAACATTATTATTATAAATGCTTACCGGGAAACTCGTAATACGATTGGTGGAAAGATATAATTTCTGGTAAGGGTTGGCGTTTCCGGTTCTGTCTACCATAGGTGCAAACCAATGCTCCCTGTCCAATTGTGCAAATGCAGAGGTGAAAAAATAAAATATTAATAAAAAAGATAGAATTTTCTTCATTCAGATATTGCTTTTGTCACAAATTTAATAATAATATCCATTACCTTATTGAAAATATACAAAAAACCATAACCGAGCGTTATGGTTTCTGTATATCTGAATATTAATCAATATTTTTTACCAGAATCCAGCCGGAATATTTTACCTGGGTTTGCGCTTTATTAGGCTCTGTCCAGGTGATTTCGTACCAGTAGGTTGCGGTTGGAATCTTCTTGCCGTACATTGTTCCGTCCCATCGATAAGAATTAAACTGATTGGCCTGATGTACTTTATTGCCATATCTGTCATAAATATTGAATACCAGGTTTTTCTTATAGGATAGCTCAGAATAATCAATATAATCATTTTTGTTGTCTCCGTTCGGTGTGATGGCGTTCAGTAAATTAGGAACAGTGACTGTGACATCAATCGGTTCACAATTGTAAAAATCTTTTACATATATGCTGTTTTCGCCTCTCGGAAGATTGTCAAAGAAGTTTGAATCCTGCCAGTTGAAACCGTCCAGAGAATATTTGTATGGAGGTGTTCCTCCGACTGCGGTTACGGTGATCGTATTGTTTTTGATCTCAAGATTCGAGATAACAGGTTGGGTAGCAGGTACTACGTTCACATTTTGTCTTGTAAAGCATTCTCCTGTTTTCAGATTTACCCAATAGCTTCCCACTCCTGCAATGATCGTCTGGCTTGTCTCTCCGGTACTCCATTGATAAGCATCAAATCCGGGGCCTGCATCAAGAGTAGCTTTATTTTCGATACAAATGATTTTATCACTTAAGACCGTAGATTTTACCGGCGGAATGACCATCAGCGTGATTTCGGCAATATTAAAACATCCGTTGGAGTTAATCACCTTTACATAAACTTTAGTATTGGAAGAAATGAATGCTGATGCAGGCGAAATTTCATTCGTTCCGTTGTTGAGGTCTGTCAGAGTCCGGTAATATTTTTTAATCAGCCCGGTTTGAGTGGTAAATCCTGAAGTTTCAAGGTTAAAGGATGCGGTATTGGGATTGGATTCAATAGGGCAGGATCTCACCATCACGTTGGTTACTTTAGGATTGGGATCTACAATAAGGCTCATGGTAACCTGCTCGCAGCCTACACCGCTTATTGGATTGGCGCAAAAGTGATATACCATCGTATCTGTCCCGGAAAATCCCGGATTGGGCGTGTAGGTGATATTTCCTGTGGCGGGATCTAATGTAGCGGTTCCGTTGTTTGGTGGTGTGTCAATTGTTGCCGTACCTAAAACAACAGAAACATTATGATTGGTAAACTGCGGGACAATTGTTTTCTGAGTATCACAAATGATTAAGCTCTTTGTCACCTGTTCGTAGCAGGATTCTACAACGAAAAGCGGTGTTGAGGTAAAGCAACTTCCCATTCCTACTTTTACCGTGTAGGTTCCGGCCTGCATTGGAGTGTATGTGTGGCCGGTGGCTCCGGGAATTGGGGTGGTACCGATGTACCACTGATAAGAATCAAAACTGTCACCTGTTTCCAGAACAGCTCCGGGGATACAGTCTTCGCCCGATTTAGTGATCGCCGGAACAGAAGTAAATCCTGCAAAATAACCTCCATATCCTACAAAGCCACTGCCTCCGGCAATTCCTGCTGTTACTGCTTTTGTTGAGGTAATGGTTACATTTCCCGTAACGCCCGCAAGAGAATAGGATTCCCAGCCAAGAGTTCCGGTGACGTTATACGGTCCCTGAGCTGCTGTCGGTATTACGCCGTTTACGGTAACGACGGCACCTTTTTCCGTTAGAATATTTAGTTTAATATTATTGTTGCTCTGAGTGTTAGGTGCCAGGGGAAGCATTGAAATCAAACCGATTTCATCAATTTTCCTGGGCAGCAGGCAGCTCAAAGGCGGAATGTAATTAAACCCGATAGTAGCGCTGGTTGTAGCCGTTCCTGCAAGAAGCTGATACACATACACATTTTTGGAGGTCTTGATATACATATTGTAATGTCCTGCTCCTTGATCGATATAATTATTATTGTTGACTTCATTTACCCTGTAGTGTTCCCCTTCATTAATAGTTGTCACTGCTACAGGATTATCGTTGACATAGATCTGGGTATTATCTTCAGTAGCTACGATAAGGGCATCTTCAGTTGCTGCAGAAATATTTCCGTAGCCTTTTACAAGAACAAATTCATTCCCAAGTCTGTCTGTAGGAACCGACTGATCCATCACGATATCTCCGCCCGTCAAAGGGGTTCCGAGATTATATTCCCCCAGGAAGTTTCCGTTGGTTACAGAGATTGGTTTGTCAGAGACAATTTTGGCACCGATAAAGCCTTTCAGGTTTCCGGGTTGGTTTCCTCTGCCTTCTATAATATAAGATTGCCCTTTGTTCAGGGTTATATTTAAAGTAGGAGAAACTGCACCGGTCACTCCGTTTGTAAAAGAAACGGTTGGGGCATATCCTGAGACCGTAACCGTTGTATTATCTTCGGTGGCAAGGACGCCGGTGGTGAAGTTCATTCCACTGGTAGAATTGGTGATAGGAGCGACAACTGCATAGAATTTTTTTCCGATACCTGCTTTTCCTTTAGACGTTAAAATTTCACCATGTGCAGGAACGGTAAACCTGAATGTCGCAAAAAAGGGTTTTGTTCCTTTCAGATAGAGGCCTTTACTGCCTACTGTGAAAAGATCTGCAGAAGAAGATCCGATCATATCTGCAGCATTAATATAGTAGTATTGCGGGCTACCTTTGCTGATCGTAATAGTCGTAATGACCGTATTGTTATTATAGATTTCAACAGGAAAGGGAACTGTAGAATCTGTTGACAGGTAGACAGCCTGTTTTGCTGAAGAGGACAGACTAGCCGCTGAAAAGGGAGCAAACCAATGTTCAGTATCTCTTTGTGCCGAGATGTGGTTAAATGTAAATAGAAATAAAATAATAAAGTAAAGCTGTTTTTTCATAGCAATCTGTTTAGTTTTTTAGCAAAAATAGATTTTTATTTTGTAAATGGTATAAAAAATTCAAAAAATATAGCATAATAGCCATGTTTTTACTAATGATATATTTCTCTGCAATTGTCTTGCACCGAGCGTATCGGATACCTTACATCGGGCGGTGCATGCCTCTTGCATCGGGCGTCACAATCACCTTGCATCGGACGATATAAGTTCCTTATAAAATATAGCGAGGGATTCTCAATTTCTGACGGGACTAACCTTAATGATAAATTAGATCCCAAAAAAAAGCTGTCTTTATGACAGCCTGGGTATTTGAATCAGTTTTTAATTAATGTTTTTCACTAGTATCCAGCCGGTGTATTTTATCGGTGTTTTCTCTTTATTGGTTTCATTCCAGTTGATGTGATACCAGTAGGTTCCGGTGATGAGTTTTTTGTCATAATGTTTTCCGTCCCACTTGTAGTTACTGAATTTATCTCCTGTAAATATTTTGTTTCCGTATCTGTCGTAGATTACAAACGAAAGATTTTCTTTGTAGGCAAGTTCACTGTAATCAATGAAGTCATTCTTGTTGTCACCATTAGGAGTGATGGCATTGATCAGATTCGGTACCGTTACTTCAACAAAGACCGGCGTACAGTTATAAGAATCTTTTACATAGAAAATATGCTGTCCTCTGGATAATCCGGTGAATACGTTGGAATCCTGCCAGTTGGTAGGTGAATCTACTGCATACTGATAAGGGCCTTGTCCGCCTGTAACATGAACGGTTGCGGTGTTATTTGAAATTTCAATTTCAGTAATGACCGGAGCTTCGGCTTTCTTTACATGTATAAATTGTTTCACAAAGCATCCGTTGTCTTCCAGAATTACCCAGTATTCTCCTACTGTTACCCCTTCCAATACCTGTGTTGTCGCACCGGTATTCCACTCATAAGATTCATAGCCGGGTCCTGCATCAAGATTTGTTCTTCCGTCGATACAGATGATTTTGTCTGTGAGTAGTTCAGATCTGTTGGGAGGAATTACCTTTAAATTGATTTTTGCGATAGTGTAGCACTGATTGCTGTTGTAAACCCTTGCAAAGACAGCACCATCTCCCGAAATATACAAATCAGAGACAAGTATTTCATTGGTTCCGTTGCTGGCATCTACAAACGTAGGATAATATTTTTTTGTAACAGGGCTTTCGGTGGTTACACTGGCCAGGTTTAAATTAAATTTAGCTTTTGTTTCATCAGCTTCCAGGAAGCATTCACTTAAAGTCGCTTCGTTTACCACAGGGGAAGGCAGGAATGATAATGTTATTTTGGCAGTTCCCACACATCCTTCATTGGTCGTGACTCTTACATAGACAAATCCTTCTGTTGAAAGATAATTGGTAGGGTTATTAATCTGGTTGGTGCTGGCATTAAGATCAGCAAGGGTAGGATAGAACTTCTTGGTCACCGGATTATACATAGTAACATTTGCGGTCGTAAGATCGAAGAAACCTTTACCATTGTACTGGCATGCCTTGATGGTAGTATCTGTTAAAATGAAAGGAACTACATTTAAGTTTAATGTCACATGTTCACAGTCGGTAAATTCGGCAGCATTGCCACAGAACTGGTAAACGATAGTATCCGGACCGATGTATCCTGCATTCGGAATGTAAGTGATCTGTCCTGTAGCAGGATTCAGGGTAGCTGTTCCGTGGGTAGGATGGGTAAGGATGGTCACGGTACTTGCTACCGGAGTCTGCGTAGTGTTGAATGAAAACGCAGGGACGATTACTTTGGTTGCACATGCATTAAGATTAGCCGTTGTGTTTTGTACACAGGAGAATACCTTGTAAATAGGCGTAGTCTCCGCCTGGCATGTTCCCATGGTTACTTTTACCGTATAATTTCCTGCCTGAGTCGGGGTGTAAACATTTTGGGTAGCGCCAGGAATGGCAATATTGTTTACGTACCATTGATAGGTGTCAAAACTGTCATCAACCTCAAGAACTATTCCCGGAACACATTCTCCTGATTGTTTTGCAATTACCGGGATGGATGAAAACCCGGCAAAATATCCTCCGTATCCCACAGCTCCACTTCCTCCTGCGATACCTGCAGTTACGGCTTTCGTAGAGTGTACGGAGATATTGCCTGTTAGTCCGGGTATAGAGTAAGTGACCCAGTTTGAGGTACCTTGCACAGGATATGGTCCCTGTGCTGCCGTTGGTGTGATTGGGGCGCCGCTTCCTGTATTATAGGTAACTGTAGCTCCTGCTTCTGTAATAATGTTTAATTTAATATCATTTAAACTTCCGTTAAGATTGTTAATTAAAGCAATCTCATCTATTTTATTTGGTAAAAAACAGTTCAAAGGTGGAATATAATTATAGCCCAAGGTTGCAATACTGGTTGCCAGACCTGCGAGAAGCTGATAGACATATACATTTTTAGAGGTCTTAATGTGCATGTTGTAATGCCCGTTACCCTGATCTATATAGTTCACATTATTGGCAGGAGTTCCTGCATTTGGACCGTTTACTCTGTAAAACTGCCCTTCATTAAGTGTTGCTACTACCGGACCGCCGTTAATTCGTACTTCCGTGTTGTTTTCAGTGGCAATAATGATGGCGTCTTCCATCTGTGCAGATACATTACCATTTCCTTTTACTACAATAAACTCGTTTCCTAATCTATCTACGGGTACAGACTGATCCATAATGATATCAGAACTAGAACCGACAGGTCCCCACGAAAACTGTCCGTTGAAGTTACCGTTGGTTACTGAAATCGGTTTGTCAGATTCAATTTTAGCGCCGATGAATCCTGTTGCATTTCCGGATTGGTTTCCTCTTCCTTCAATGATGTAAGATTCTCCTTTATTCAGAGTGAAAGACATGGAAGGGGTATTGGCCCCGGTAGTTCCGTTAGAGAATATTACACTGGATGAATATCCTGAAACCGTAACGACGGTGTTGTTTTCTGTCGCGAGAATTCCTGTCATGAAGTTATAGATAGCACCGCCCCCGATATCAGTAATCGGTGTAGCAGCTGCATAGAATTTTTTGCCGATTCCGGCCTTTCCTTTGGAAGTGATGATTTCACCGTGGCTGGGAATTGAAAATCTAAGATTGGCATAATAAGGTTTAGTCCCCTTTGTATAAAGCCCTTTTGTAATTGGTTGGAAAAGATCGTTCTGTAATGTTGTGATAATATCTGAATTCCCGCTTGTGATCGGAATATTATAAATTACCGGTGAACCTTTAACGACAGTTACCGTTCCGATTACTACATTATTATTGTAAATATCAACATCAAAAGGAACGGTAGAATCGGTAGAGAAATAAATTGACTGGCTGTTTGCGCCACCGTTCAGACCTGTTCTGTTCATCATTGGCGCGAACCAATGTTCTGTATCTCGCTGGGCAAAAACAGTATTAATTGCCAAAAGCATTAATACGAAAGATAGTAGAAATCTTTTCATATGGAATGGATTATGATTTCTACAAAAATAAACTTTTATTTAATACATTATTAATAAATCATAAAGAAAGTTAATTTTATTCACGATTTTTAATCAATAGCCATCCTGAATATGAAACTGGTAATTTTGTATCGGGTTCTGTCCATTTTAATAAATACCAGTAGGTTCCTGTAGATAAAGGTCTTCCGTTCAGCTTTCCGTCCCAGGTGTAATTCTTATCGGAAGATCTGTAAACAGGAGTTCCGTATCGGTCTACAACTTCTATCGAAACATTTTGTTTGATTCTGAGATCAGAATAGTTCAGAATATCATTGATGCCGTCTCCATTCGGGGTGATTGCATTAATAAGGTTTAACACTAAAAATTCTTTAACAACCGGGAAACAGCGGTCTGCACCCAGAACATATACGGAATGCATTCCTCGGGATAAGCCTGTAAATACGTTCGATGTCTGATAATCAATTCCGTTTAAAGAGTATTGGTAAGGAGGTTGTCCTCCGGAAACAAAAATGGTGGCATTATATCCGGAAACTTCAATTTTATTAATGACAGGAGACTGAACCGTAGTGACATCCACTGATTGGCGATAGATACACCCGTTGAATTCAAGATCTACATAATAATTTCCTGCGCCTGCTATTATAGTCTGGGTGGTTGCTCCGGTACTCCATTTATACGATGTAAAACCTGGTCCGGCATCTAAAATAACTTTTTGGTCATTGCACACAATCTGATCTTTCAGTATAGTCGATTTTTTCGGCGCCTTCATATTAATGGTTAAAATACCTGTATTGGGACATTCCGTTGCGCTGGTAAATCTTATGTAAAATATAGTAGTAGATGCATTGACGGACTGGGCCGGAGATATGGCATTTGTTCCTGCCTGTGCATTGGCAAGTGTAGTGTAGAATGTCAGAGTAACACCTGCATTTGTTGTAAACAGGTTTTTATAATCATTTAAGTTTACACTTTCAGAGCCGTTGATATCGTTGTCACAAACTTCAGCATTGGCTGCTGAGGTAAGTAATGTAATCCTGTTACCTGTTTTAAAGTTAATCTGTCCGAAAGCAGGAGGGCAGCTTCCTGTAAGTGCATCAACACGTACATACACTGTTGTGTTGGCAGTATAGGTCCAGGCGGTTGGTAGGTTGTTGGCATTTCCGGCATTGGCATCTGTCTGCAGGAGATAGTATCTGACATTAAAATTAGCAGGATTGGTAACAATAGTTGAGGTGACTGTGGAGAAATTAACATTAACGATTCCGTCGAAGTTATCATCACAGAGCGTAGCATTGAAATTTGCGGTATTAACAGTCGGGGAAGGGGTAGTGGTTAATATGATCTGTGCCACTTTTGGGCATCCATATTGAGAAGTAACGTTGGCATAAACAATCCCTGCCGGTCCGTTATAAGCCGAAGAGTTGGCAATCGGAGTTCCCGTTAAGGCTGAATTTGTAAAATACTGAACCGTAGTTCCGGAATCCGGGGTAACATTAACGGAAGCCAGATTGAAAGTTCCGTTACCGTTTGAATCTGCGCAGGATGTTAATGAACCATTTGTTGTTTGTAAAACATCTATATTAATAATTATTTTAAAATACTCGAAATCGGCGGGATTGCCATTTCCTTCAGCGTAGTAGATAAAAGTATCTGTTGCATCTGATGTAAGCCCGAGGTTGGGAGCATAAGTAATTTGCCCTGTTGCAGGATTTACCGTTGCCGTTCCTGAAGTTGGTGCTGAAATAATACTGGTGTGGGAAGGTACAATGGCCTGAGTTGATGTAGTAAAAGCGGGAGAAATAACTTTCGTATTACAGGAACCGATATTGTAGGTTGTAGTCGTAATAGGCGGACACAAAGTATAATTATAACCGGTTGTCAGTTTAGATTCGCAGTTGTTTTTCGTTACGAGGCAAGTATATGTTCCGGCTCCATATAACTCCGGATTGATAGAGTATGAAGTTGCGCCGGAAATAATGTTTCCGTTCAGGTACCATTGATATCCGTCGTATGTATTGTCTACCTGCAATAAAATTCCCAGATAGCAGTCTCCTGTTTTTGAAATGACAGGGATTGAGGAAAATCCGGCGAAATATCCGCCATATCCTACCGCGCCGCTACCGGCTGCGATTCCTGCCGTAACTGATTTTGTAGAGTTTACCGTAATGGTTCCCGAAACACTGGGAATAGAATAAGTAACCCAGTTTGGGTTTCCGTTTACAGGAACAGGACCGTTGTTTGCGGCAATTGGGTTTCCATTTAATGTAACTGTTGCACCGGTCTGTGTAATGATGTTGAGCCTTGTACTGTAAGTCTGGCTTCCTATTCTGTTGATAAATCCTATTTCATCAATTTTATTGGGGAGAAAGCAGCTTAATGGTGGAATAAAATTCATGCCTCCCGTAGGATATTCATTGCCGGTTGAGATTCCTGCCAGAAACTGATATACATACACATTTTTATTAGTGGAAATTCCCATATTGTAATTTCCGTTTCCCTGATTGATGTAGTTGGAGCTAGGAATCATATAGTATTGACCCGTATTTAGCGTAATTCCGGAATTCACACCGTTAACAGTGATTTGTGTATTGTTTTCAGTGGCTACAACCAAAGCTGATTCCATTTGTGAAGCTACGGAGCCGTTGCCTTTAACGACCACAAAATCTTTACCAAGCCTGTCGACCGGTACAGCCTGATCCATGAGAATGTCGTTATTGCTAAGGCCATTATCAGGATAGTGCATTCCGTTAAAATTACCATTGGTCACAGATACTGGTTTTGTTGCCACAATCTTTGCTCCGATTAATCCGTCCAGGTTATAAGGGCTGTCTACAGCTAAGGCATCTAATATATACGACTGTCCTTTATTGAGGGTAAAGCTTTTTGTAGGAGTAGACGAGCCGTCAGAAAAAACAACATTGGGATTGTATCCCGAAACGACAACCGCTGTATTGTCTTCAGTTGCTGTAACTCCGATAGTTGAATTTATTATAGGAATACTTACATTCGGAGAATTACTGTTATTAGGAGCCATTGCGGCATAAAAAGTAGTACCCAATCCTGCTAAACCTTTCGACGTGATGATTTCCGCATGGTTCTGAAGTGAAAACCTGTAATTGGCAAAGAATTTCTTGGACCCTTTTACATACATTCCCATAGAATTCGGGATGAAAAGATCCTGCTGGTTCGTAGTAATCAGAAAATTGTTCGGAATTGATACTTCTGCGGGATTACCTTTGCTAACCTGTACTGTAGTATATAAGGTATTGTTGTTGAAAACCTGCACGTTAAAAGGAGTTGTCTCATTGGTTGAAAGATACAGATAACCCTGCAATCCTAAGTCGCCTACTTTTGAAGCCATCGGCGCAAACCAATGATCTGTATCAAGCTGAGCGTTAAACAATAAACAAAGAAAAGTAAAGATGGTTAGTAGAAGTTTTTTCATGTTTCCCAATAAAGAATGCAAATGTAAGTATTAAGCATGAATTATTTATATTAAATTAACAATTAGACTGCGTAATTTATTCTTTTATTGAATATTTAATAAATTTTTAATGTATAATAACATCTCATAATTGTGAAATGCATAAAATATCCCGATGAAAACTCACCGGGATATTTTATTTTTAAATCAGAAAAGATTATAAGCTTACTCTTACAAATCCTGTTACTTTAAGATCAGCATTTACAGATTTTACATAATCAGCAACTGACATGCTTCCGTCTTTAATGAAAGACTGGTGTACCAAAGTATTGTCTTTGTAGAATCTCTGCATTTTACCTTTAAGGATATTGTCGATAATATTTTCAGGTTTTCCTTCTTTAGTAAGAAGTTCTCTTTCGATTTCCAATTCTTTATCGATAGTAGCTTGAGAAACAGCAGTTTCGTCAAGAGCAATCGGGTTCATAGCGGCAACCTGCATAGAAACAGCTTTTGCAGCTTCAGAAGCCCCTTCTACATTAGCAGAAAGTGCTGTAATAGCAGCGATTTTATTTCCTGCGTGGATGTAAGCTCCCAAGAAAGGTCCTTCGATTCTTTCGAATGCTCCGATCTCGATTTTTTCACCGATAACACCTGTTTGCTCGATTAATTTCTCAGCAACAGTGATTCCGTGGAAATCTGTAGCCAATAATTCTTCTTTAGTAGCAGCGAAAATTGCCATTTCAGCCAATTCATAAGCTAGCTCGATGAAAGCTTCGTTTTTACCAACGAAGTCAGTCTCGCAGTTTAAAGAGATAATAGCACCTAAAGTGTTATCTTCGTTTACTCTAGCGATTACTGCACCTTCAGTAGACTCTCTGTCAGCTCTATTAGCTGCAACTTTCTGTCCTTTTTTTCTAAGGATATCTACCGCTTTTTCGAAATCTCCTTCAGCCTCAACTAAAGCTTTTTTGCAGTCCATCATACCTGCACCTGTTTGGTTTCTCAATTTTGCTACGTCTGCAGCAGCTGGTGTATAAGACATAATATCTATTATTTTTTTATTTTAGATTAGTATTAATTTTTAGCTTAATTTTAAAGCAGTGCAAAGATAATGATTTTAATGACAAACTAAAAAATGACTTTTTGCGTTATTTACATATTTAATAAATTTTTAAATGTATAGTTAATGAAAAAAATATTTCTCCTTATTTTTTTATGCATATTTACCCTTGGTTTTTCACAGAAAAAGAAAAAGGCAAAAACGAAAGCCATCGTAGAAAAAGAAACCGTGATCATCTATACAGAAAGTGATGCGGAAGCTACCGCAGAAGCCAGAGTAGTGGCAGGATTTCTAAAGCAGAATCCCGGTCATGCGAAGACCGATTATTTTAAGAGAAAACTGATGCAGATTGTTATGGCAAACAATTCTCCTGAAGCCAAACCCACCATAAAAGCAATAAGTGAAGACAAAATCAAGCAGATGGTTCTTGATGAGAATAAACTTAATAAAGGTAAAGCAATGGCTGTTAATACAGGATCTGCGGCTCCCGAAAGAACGGTAAACTATGCAAGTGTTGCAGGAACGGCGACTAAAAAATCCGGGGCAAGCGAGCAAAATAAAAAAACGGCGGCGATGCTTACTCATCTTTTCAATAATGATCCGATGGATAGGGAAGCTTATATTAACATCAAAAACAGATCTAAATGTAACCTGATCGTGAAGATCAACGGGAAAAAGTACTACAATCTTGATGTTCCGGCAAACGGACAGAATTTCCTTCTGGTTGAAAAGGGAGAATATATCCTTACAACCATGGTTTGTGATGCGAAATATTCTTCATTAAAGAAAATAAACAAAGATATTGAGATCGAATTGAATCTTCGGGAAGAGTAAAATTACTGTATTTGAAATATTAGAAACAAAAAATTAATGGCTAAGAAATTTTCTCTTAGCCATTTTATTTTATCCTTTAAATTGCCCCATCGCAATAAATTTTTCCTGTCTTTGGGTTTCAAGTTCCTGACCTGTGAATTTTGAAAAGGCTTTGATGTTCTGTAAAATAGAAGTTTTCAGATGCTGAAAAGTTGCTGCCGGATCATAATGTGCTCCTCCAAGCGGTTCTTCGATAATACCATCGATGAACTTTTCTCTTAAGGCATCTTTTGGAGTAAGATTTAATGCATTGGCTGCATCTTCCTTATGATCCCAGTTTCTCCAAAGAATTGATGAGCAGCTTTCCGGAGCAATTACGGTGTACCATGTATTTTCCAACATATATACTTTATTTCCTACACCAATTCCTAACGCACCACCACTGGCACCTTCACCGATAATGTAAGTGAAAATTGGAGTTTTAAGCTGTACCATTTCAAAAATATTTCTTGCGATGGCTTCCCCCTGACCTCTTTCTTCAGCTTCAAGACCAGGATACGCTCCCGGTGTATCTACCAAAGTTACTACAGGAATCTGAAATTTTTCAGCAAGCTTCATCAATCGTAAAGCTTTTCTGTATCCTTCAGGATTCGGCATTCCGAATCTTCTGTGCTGCCTTTCCTTAGTGGTACGCCCTTTTTGGGTTCCTATGATCATTACTTTCTGACCGTCTAATGTCGCCAGGCCGCCAATCATGGCAGGATCATCAGCGAAATTTCTGTCTCCGTGAAGCTCAAGAAAGCTTCCTTTGTCTACCATTCCGTTGATGTAATCAAGGGTATAAGGACGATCCGGGTGGCGAGACAGTTGTACCCGTTGCCAAGGAGTAAGATTAGAATAGATTTCTTTTTTCTTTTCTATGATTTTGTCCTCTATCTGGCTACATGCTAATTTTACATCAACACCACTTTCTTCTCCTACTAAAGAACAGGTTTGGTACTGATCCATTAATTCTTTGATAGGTAGTTCGAAACTTAAATATTCCATTTCTTGAAGTAAATTAAATCTTTCAAATTTATGAAAAATTATATGAATCTATTTAAAATTATTGATCGCATTGTTTATTCTGGAGATAGTTTCCTCTTTTCCAAGAAGTTCCATGATGTCCGGAACGTCCGGGCCTTTCAGTTCTCCAACTAAAGCTAAACGCAGAGGCATCATCACTTTACCCATTCCCAAACCTTTTTCTTCAGCCATATCATGCATAGTTTGCTTCAAAGTTTCAGCTTTAAAATCTACAGATTCAAGTTTTAAAGTCAAATCACCTAAAATAGAAGATGTTTCATCATTCCATGCTTTTTTTGATGCCTTTTCATCATAAGATATTGGAGCTTCAAAGAAGAATTTTCCATTTTCATAGATATCTTTCGGGAAGGTTGCTCTTTCTTTCATCAGATGAATGATCTTTAATAATGTATCATCCGAAAGCGTTATATTTAAATCCGATTTTTTTAGAATATTTAATAATTCTTCATCAGATGTTTTCTGAATATATTGATGATTAAACCATTCTGCTTTTTCCTTGCTGAATCTGGCTCCGGCTTTATGAACTTTATTTAAATCAAATTCTTTCGCCATTTCATCCAACGATAAAATTTCTTTATCATCTGCAGGCGACCATCCCAATAATGCCACCATATTAATGAATGCTTCAGGAAGATAACCACTTTCTCTATATCCTTTAGAAACATTTCCTGTTGCAGGATCTGTAAAGTTTAAAGGGAAAACAGGGAACCCGAATTTATCACCGTCTCTTTTGCTTAGTTTTCCTTTTCCTTCCGGCTTTAAAATTAAAGAAAGGTGTGCAAACTGAGGAGCTTCCCAGCCCATCGCTTCATAGAGTAAAGTATGTAAGCCTAAAGAAGGAAGCCACTCTTCGCCACGGATCACATGTGAAATTTCCATTTCGTGATCATCGATGATGTTGGCGAAATGATAAGTTGGCATTCCGTCGTTTTTTACTAAAACTTTATCGTCTAACGTATTGGTATTCACGGAGGAATTTCCTCTGATAATATCTGTAAGGTTTAAAGTTCTGTCAATTGGCATTTTAAATCTTACCACATAAGGTGTTTTTTCATCCAATAATTTCTGAACTTCTTCTTCAGAAAGGGTTAAGCTGTTTCTTAGCTGATTTCTCGTTCTGTTGTCATAAGAGAAAACATCACCTTTTGCTTCGTATTCAGCACGGATCGTATCAAGCTCTTCTGCTGTGTCGAAAGCAATATAAGCATAATCTGTTTTCAGGAGCTGCTCTGTATATCGGTCGTAAATATCTCTTCTTTCGGATTGTCTGTATGGAGCGAATTTCCCTCCTTTTTTTGGGCTTTCATCAGCGATGATTCCGCACCATTCAAGGGCTTCTTCGATGTATTCTTCTGCGCCTTTCACGTATCTTGCGGTATCGGTATCTTCGATTCTCAATACAAACTCACCACCCTGGTTTTTAGCAAAAAGATAATCATATAATGCGGTTCTTACGCCTCCCAAATGCAAAGGTCCGGTAGGACTTGGAGCGAAACGTACTCTTACTTTCTCCATTTTCAATAAAATTTTGGTGCAAATTTACTTAAAATTATACGTTTTTAAGAATGTTTAATAGATGGGTTGCTTGCTTTTTTAGTTTGAATATTTACATTTGTATTCGTAAAAAGTAAATTATGTTAGAAATAGGAGAAAGACCTTGGGGAAAATATTATGTTTTGGCAGACGAACCCAATTATAAGTTAAAAAGAATAGAAGTAAATCCGGGTCAGAAGCTGTCTTATCAATACCATCATAAAAGACAGGAACAATGGACGATCATTGAAGGTGATGCCACGGTGGTTTTGGATGACAAAGAAATAAGCCTGAAATATGGTGAAAGTATTTTTATACCTCTTGGAGCCAAACACAGGATGATGAATCTTTCTGATAAGCCTGTTGTGTTCATTGAGGTTCAGACCGGAACTTATTTTGGGGAAGATGATATTGTGAGGATTGAGGATGAATATGATAGGAAGTAATCGATTATGTAATTAAGAACAAGACATGAATAATAGTATTTCCTTTTTAGTAGGATTAAAAAATAATCTGGAATATTCCCGGAAGTTCTACGAAATTACACGCAGCAATTTTCCGGAACAGGAAATTGTTTTTGTGAGTTTTGGAAGTACAGATGGGACGCATGAATGGCTGGATTCTTTAAAAGATCCCAATCTCAAATATTATTATTCTGATGAAAATAAATCTTTATCTGATACTTATAATAAAGCGATTGAAATAGCAAACGGTAACTATGTAAGTTTTTTACATAATGATATGGTGCCTGGAAAATTCTTTATTGAAAATCTTCAGAGGTATTTATCTGAAGAAAAAGTTATCTGTTATCTAGCTGTAGAACCTCCTTTATTTGCTGGAGATCATAGATCATGGAAAACAGTTGAAGATTTTGGGAGTGATTTTTGGGATTTTAGATATGATGATTTTTTTTCGTATGAAAAAAATAATGCCGATAAAAACAATGAATTATTGCAGATTTCTGACACTACATTTTTTATTACAGCATCAAGGAAAAAGCTGATGGAAATCAAAGGGCTTGACTCTCTTTTTTTTCCTATGTTCTGTGAAGATGATGATTTGATCTTAAGATTAAAGCTTGCAGGTCTTCAGCTATTTCTTTCAAAAGGAAGCATTGTATATCATTTTGTGAGCAAAACTTCGAGGTTTTCTGAAGAGTTTTCAAAAAAAACAAAAATTGTTGAAGAAAATTCTTTGAGAAACTTTACAAGAAAATGGCATTTTTTCACTAACAGCAAGGTTAAAAAATCATACGATATAGGCTTTATTTTAAAGAATACTACCGCCGAAGCCTTAAATGTTACCGAGCCTTTTGGCACAGATTTGTATGTTGATAATCATGATGTTGTAATTGATTATCTTGAGAAAGAAAGTTTAAAGTCAAAAATTGATATTCAACAAAAATTTAAACCTTATTCGGCGGCAAAATCAAACGACATTCTTATCACTATTGATGCTAAAAAATGGAGAAGCAGTTCTTATAAAGTAATTAATAATATTCCTGAAATTATTGACAAGCTGTCATCCCGAAAAACAATTTCAAAAATACTTTTTGGTTTTGATAAAAAATACAGAAAGTTGGGTATTACCATTCGCATCGTAAAAAAACGATCTTACGAAAATCAAAATATAAATAAATCTTACAATGAGTTTTTTTAGTCTTTTTAAAAAAGTGAATATTTCTTATGGAATTACTGTCTGTAATGAGGCTGAAGAATTGGATTCATTGCTTACATTTCTAACTAATTATCTCGATAAGGAAGATGAAGTTATTGTTCTGCAGGACGTCACTGCGAGAAATGTTGAAGTAGAAGCTGTTATAGAAAAATTTAAAACAAGAATAGTACACAAAGAAGCTTTTCTGAATGGGGATTTCGCATCTTTTAAAAATGAGCTTATAAAATCAGCAACGAAAGATTATCTATTCCAGATTGATGCAGACGAAATTCCTCAGGAAAATCTTATGAAATCTATAAAAGATGTACTGAAGAAAAAATCCAGCTTCGATATGTTTTTTATTCCGAGAATCAATACGGTAGATGGAATTACCGAAGAGCATATGATGAAATGGAACTGGAATATAAATGATAAGAGTTACATTAATTATCCGGATTATCAGATGAGGCTTTTTAAATTAAATAAAAATATTCATTGGGTAAATAAAGTACACGAAAAACTTATTGGTTTTGAAAAAGCATTTTACTTTCCGACAGAAAATTTTGATCATTGCCTTTTGCATCATAAAAATATTGACAGGCAGGTTACGCAGAACAAATTCTACGATGCATTGTAATATATACTAATTTTCTTCATCAAATGAATATGAACAGACAGTTTGGAATTAATGTTTTTGGCTTCATAAAAGGGGAGTTTGGTATCGCAGAAGCTACAAGACTCAATTGTAAAGCTATTTTACAAGCGGATATACCATTAAATATTATCAATTATGATGTTAAAACAAATCATAACGACAATGATAATACCTTTACCGAATTTGCTGAAAAGGCAGAATATCCAATTAATCTGATACAGATTTCTCCATCTGAGGAGGTTTTTAATTTTTTCTCGCATTTTGATTTTTCTTTTTTTCAAGGAAAATATAATATTTTATATATGGCCTGGGAATCAGAAACCATCCCAGAATCTTATATAGCGCATATTAATCTCTTTGATGAAATCTGGACGCCTTCGGAGTATTGTAAGAAATGCATAGAAAAGTATGTATCGTTGCCTGTGATTGTAATTCCTCATCCTGTACAATTTCCGTTAAATGAGCCGGAAGATAAGAGTGTCGAGGATATTTTTGATGAAGACAAATTTAATTTTCTTTTTATTTTCGATTACAACAGTTCTTTAGAAAGAAAAAATGTATTAAACCTTATCAAAGCTTTTCGGAAAACTTTTGATACAACAGAAAACAATGCTTTTCTGATGATTAAAACCTCCTTGTCAACACGTTTTTCAGAAGAAAAGAAGCAGATACTTGATGCTATAGGCTCTTCCGAGAAAATTAAAATTGTTGAAAAAATATTTGATAAAAACTCTCTCAACAATCTCATCAATCATTGCGATTGCTACATTTCCCTTCATCGCGCCGAAGGCTTTGGATTAACCATGGCAGAAGCTATGTTTCTTGGAAAGCCGGTTATTGCGACAGGTTATTCTGGTAATTTAGAATTTATGAATTCGGAAAACAGCTTTCTTGTTCATGCTCAAAAGGTAAATTCTCAATCTGCTGTTATTAATTATGATTCCAATACCATTTGGTCGGAACCGGATTTGCAGCAGGCGGAAGAGTATTTAAAAATTGTATTCAGCAACAAAGAATTATTAAAGTCTAAAGCTCAAAAAGGTTATGCTACGGTACATGAGAAATTATCATTCCAACATATAGGTCAGCTTATTAAGGAGAGGGGACTGGAAATTATTGCTCAGAATAAAATTCAGAAGAACAAATCTTCATTAATAAAAATATATTCAGAATATGTTCACCTCAAGAAAGATATTAAAATCTATAAAAAGAGTGCGCCAATACAATTTATCTACAACATAAAAATGTATCTGAGAAACAGAAAAGACAGAAAATAATTATTCCCTGCCTTTTATTTTTTTAAGAAAAGCGTTTACTTTTTTTCTGATTTTATTGTATGCTGTTCTTTCCAGATAATTAACTTTCTTATTTAATCTTTCAATTTCACTTAGATAGAAAATATTATTTACATTTGAACTGACATTGCCTTCTTCTTTTTCAAAAGAATTGATAAAATTTAACCTGATTTTAAATAATTCACCAACGGATTCTAAAGAGAAATTGTTTTTAATCTGTGATTTTGCATTTTCTCTGAAATAATCTAATGAGTTGAAGTTGTTTTTGATATATAATAATTTTGCAACAGCATCCTGTAGGCGAGGTTTTGCCAAGGTGAGTCCTTCATCAATTAATCCTTTTGTATTTGAAGTTTTTGTGAAGTCATATTGAACCAAAAAACTGTTGTTGACATTCATAAAGTCCAGATTCCCGGAATAGCCCGTTCCGATAACAATTTTTCCGTAGGCCATCGCTTCCGCCATAGTTAGGCCAAATCCTTCAGAGCCGTGAAGAGAAATCAAAACATCCGACTGCTGAATCAGAGAATGAAGTTTTTCTTTAGAAAAATGTTCATTGATAATGATAACATTCGGAATATTATTATATTTTTCCAAAACTTTTTGAGCATCTTTACTTCTTTCCAGGTTATGTGTTTTTACAATTAAAAAACTTTCTTTATCATCTTTAAAGACTGTTGTAAATGCTTCCAGGGTAGCTTCAGGATTCTTTCGGATCGTAGTACTCAAAGAATCAAAAATAGTAAGATAAATTTTTGACTGTTGAGGAATGTTATAATTTTTCAGATCAAAATCTTTAGAATTTTCAAGTTTCTGAATAGGATGCGAAAACCTTATCACCGGTATTCCTGTATATTTTGTAAAGATATTAACGCAAAAATCACTCGGTACCCAAAGTTCATCAAACATATTTAACAGCTCAGCTACTTTATCAGAAACCTCGGGGAATTCCCAGGCCCAATATATGATATTATAAAGGTTTTCAAGCTTAAGATCTTGGTTTTTTGAAAAAAAGTCATTTATGAAATTAATATTGATATGGAAAATATTAATTTGATTTTCGTTCTCTCTTAAAAAAAAATCTGTTAACCTTTCAAAATTTTCACTGGAGTAGTTGATTTTATGTACTTGTATTCCAGCTTTTTCTAATGCTAATGCATTTAATCGTGTGGCTTCAGAAATCCCGAAATTTCCATCAAAAAAGCCATGATAATTAACACTTAACTCCATGGTTATAAAGTTTTAATTTTTTCTCTTATTTCTTCAGGCGAGAAAGGAAGGAGACTGTCAACCGAATGTTCACAAAGTGCATTCCACAGCTCCTCATCATTGTTCAGGCGGATAATAGCTTCTGCAAAGGATTTTTCGTCATTGGCAATCAATACATTTTTTTCGTTTATAAGCTGCATGCCTTCTGCTCCAATGTCTGTAGTGACTACCGGCAGAAAATATTCAAAAGCCTGGCCTATTTTTCCTTTTACTCCGGCGCCAAATCGTAACGGAGCTACCATTATTTTTGATCTCATAAAATGATCTTCAATGCTTTCCACAAACCCCAGAAATTTAAAATTAGAATATTGTTTAAGATCAAGCTTGTCAGCTACATTCCCGATTACGCTTACTTCAAGTTCGGGGTTTATTTTCCAGACAAGAGGCATTATTTTATCATATAGGAACTTTACGGCATCAATGTTAGGCTCATGAATTGACCCGATGAAAATAATTCCCTCACTTGCTGTAAAATCTTTTCTTTCGGAAATATCAATTTTAGGCTCATGTATATTTGATATTGTGATGATCTTATTTTTATCCGCATACTGGCTCATAATTTCCTTTTCCTTATCAGAAATGGCAATAATATAATCAAGTTGAGGTGCGACAACCGTTTCAAGTCGGAAAAAATGCTTGTATTTTTTCTTTAACGAAATACGGTTTGGCTCTATTTCAATAGCCCTTTTATATCGTAAAAAATGAATGTCTACCATATCGTACATGAACTTTGCATGAGGTAAAATAGTTTTCATTTTTCTGTAAAATAAATTCAGCGCGAGTGGTCCGTTAAACCATACAAAATCTATTTTTTTAAAAGAAATAAGGAAATCATAAATGTTTTTGAATTTAATATTTTCTACAAATACAATAATGTTTTGTTGTTCATAAAACTTTACATATGTATCATCTTCAAATATATCAGGCGCAAACAAAATACAGTTATACCCAAGATTTTTGTAGATTAAAATGATTTCTTTGAGTCTGTTGGATCCAGAATCCTTATCGTGAGTGGGAAAATCTCTGGACGTAAATAAGATAGTTTTTTTAGATGGGTCGAAAGATGTAATGTTGATAATTTCCTGTGTGCCAAGAAGTTTAAGTTTTTCTTTTCTTCTGAAGTGTTTTTTTATTTTCTTTATAATTCCCATTATTAAGTTTTTTTATTGAGCCCGAAAACTTTATCCGTCCAGTGTTCCAGAGTATATCTATAATAAACCTCTTCCGGAACTTTCTCATAGGGTGTCTCAAAAAAAGATTTTTCAAGATTACTACAGGTTTCGTTTAAAACCAAAATATTCTGCGGACTATAAAAATCATAACTTTTAATAGACTCATTATCAGTAATGATTTTCTTTTCTAATGCCATGGCTTCAAAAACTCTGAAACTCAGTCCATATTGGTTTTCACGTGTAAGATCAAGCAAAGCTCGCGAATTTTTGTAATATTTGGGAAGCTTTTTATGACTTATTTTTTTTATACTGAAAATAATGTGCAGGTTTTCCGGGATTTTAATGAAAACATTTCTCAGCTGATGTTTCCAGCCTTTCTTTCCGATGACAATGATCTGGAATTTCAACTTCAATTCCAATAATCTTTTGGTTAAAAGCTTAATGAATTCCACTCGTTTGTTGTCATAAGAAGTGATGTAAAACAAGTCTATTTCCGGTTTTTGTTTCTCGCATCGGGTGAGCGGTAGATAAATGTAATTTGTTAATTTTTCGAAACCGTAACTTTCCACATCGGCAATATCGAATGAGAAAATTTTGTCGAAAAGGTTAAGTTTTTCCTTGTCAACCGAAACCCTTTCAAGACTGTCATAAAGATAAGTAATAAGACGGCCGGTATATTTTCTGATTTCCTGGAGCGTAGAAAGATCAAAAGTATCAGGATTCATTACAAGAATCTGATCCTGATATCGCAATTGCTCAAGGGAATCCGTTACAAATCTTTGTCTTTTTTCTGTCTTCAGGTTTTTATTAAGAAATATTTTGCTCACAGCATTAGTTGCCCTTTCACTAAAATTGGAGTGTGTGATATCACCTATTTTAATGTGGTGGGTATCTATGTTTCTAGAACGCAGATTTTCAACGATATATTGATCGTATCCCCAGAAATCGAAACTAATTACACAAATTTTCATCCAGTTAATGCTGCTCCTTTTTTAATGATTCATAAGTCTCAAAAACGCTTAATGACTGTAAATAAGAAAGCTGATAGCCTTCTTTTCCATCAAGGATACCTAAACGCAAAATGTATGCCTTAAAAAATTTAAAAGCTGTTTTGGAATATTGATTAATACGATTATACTTTTTTCCTTTGGCTGCCAGCTCCTGGCCTTTTAAAACTCCGTAATGGATCATTTTTGCTTTATAAGACTCATAATCATTAACAGAAAAGTGCAGAAGCTTATTTTTCATCTCGCCGATAGTTCCGTCTACGTGTAATGTTTCATGAACCTTCTTTCCGCTGATATATCTTGCTTTAGATTTTCTGAAAAATCTGAAATTCTTGTCAGTTTGAGTCCCTGAATAATGAATCGGCTTTTCTGCAAAATAAAATTTCCGGTAAAAATAATAGGCGTCTTTCTGTACGGGTTTTTCTAATTCTTCTATAATTTCTTTCTTTAAAGCCTCAGTAATCCTTTCATCACCGTCAAGAAATAAAACCCAATCGTTGGCTGCTGCATCAAGTGCCAGGTTTCTTTGTTTTGTAAAATCTTCAAATGTATTCTGAATTACCTTTACTTTAGAAAGTTTTTGCGCAATTTCTACCGTTTTGTCTGTGCTGAATGAATCTACAATGATGATTTCATCACAAAAATCAAAACATTCAAGAACTTCCCGGATGTTTTTTTCTTCATTATATGTTATGATTAAGCCACTTACCTTCATCAGCTTGTTGAGAGTATAATTATAAAATTTATCTTCAAAGATAAGTTTAATTTAAATTTTTTGCGAATCTTGATCTGTTTATTCTTAAAATTAAAAAGAATTTTATTTCATGATATTGATTTACAGTCAAAAAATAAGGGTATAACTTTGTTAGCTATACCCAATATTTGGTTTTGAAACAATATTCCAAATTATTTGCATTCCAATATGGTTTTTTCAATAATCTTCACACAGTCCAACAGCTGCTCTTCCGTGATAACCAATGGCGGGGCCAGTCTGATAATATTTCCGTGAGTTGGTTTGGCTAAAAGTCCGTTTTCTTTTAATTGTAAACAGATATTCCATGCTGTAGAGCTATCCGGAGTATCGTTGATCAAAATAGCATTCAGAAGACCTTTTCCTCTTACTTTCGTGATCAGGCCGGTCTTTTCCATTACTTTTTCAATTTCAGATCTGAATAATTTTCCAAGTTCTTCAGCTCTTTCAGATAGTTTTTCTTCCTCTACAACGTCAAGAGCCGCTACCGCTACTGCACAGGCAATAGGATTCCCACCGAATGTAGAACCGTGTTGTCCTGGTTTTATAACGGTCATAATCTCATTATTCGCTAAAACGGCCGAAACAGGATACATACCGCCGGATAATGCTTTTCCTAAAATTAAAATATCAGGCTGTACATCTTCATGATAACAGGCAATCAGTTTTCCTGTTCTCGCAATACCGGTCTGAACTTCATCAGCAATGAAAAGGACATTGTGCTTTTTGCATAATTGAGAAGCGCTTTTCAGAAAACCGTCATTCGGAACGTAGACACCGGCTTCTCCTTGAATAGGCTCAACTAAAAACGCAGCAATATTTCCCGCTTCTTTGTTAAGAACTTCTTCCAATGCAACAATATCATTATAAGGGATTTTAATAAAACCGGGTGTAAAAGGACCGTAATTCTGGTTGGCATCCGGATCGTTTGAGAACGAAACAATTGTCGTAGTTCTTCCGTGGAAATTATTTTCACAGACAATTATTTTCGCTGCGTTTTCAGAAATACCTTTTACTTCGTAGCTCCATTTTCTGGCTAATTTTACCGCTGTTTCCACAGCTTCAGCCCCGGAGTTCATGGGTAAAACTTTATCAAAACCGAAAAGAGTGGTAATTTTTTGTTCGTATTCTCCCAGTTTTGAATTGTAGAAAGCTCTTGATGTTAAAGCCAGTTTTTTAGCCTGTTCTACTAAAGCATTTACAATTTTTGGGTGCGAATGTCCCTGGTTAACAGCGGAATAAGCAGAAAGAAAATCATAATACTTCTTGCCTTCCACGTCCCATACAAAAACACCTTCTCCTTTGTCTAAAACTACAGGAAGCGGATGATAATTGTGAGCGCCGTGCTTGTCTTCAAGGTCAATAAAATATTGTGAATCTTTAAGTGTTTCTGCTGTTGACATAAATTTTGATTTATCGCAAATGTAAACATTAAAAACGAGATTGCTAAACAGAAGCCTCTTGTTGAAAAAGAATTGAATTCAGGAACTTTTAAGCATATTGGGAAAGCGAATCAGAAAATATTTCTTACTCAAATAATCTGTTATAGTTATTCTATCTTTAAAAAAGCGGATTTTAATGTTTGTTAATTTATAATATTGGGATCAACTTTGTCAAAATTCTGAACTTTGACAAAGTTTATAAAAAAACCGCTCAAAAAGAGCGGTTTACAAATTATATATAAAATCATCTTAATGATTGTCATATTTTCTGTCCATCACAAAATCTTCCATGAATTTTGTTGTATAGTTTCCTGAAAGATAATCTTCATTATCCATCAGTTGTCTGTGGAAAGGAATGGTGGTTTTTACTCCTTCAATATAAAATTCTTCCAACGCTCTTCTCATTTTTGCAATCGCTTCTTCACGCGTTTGAGCCGTAGTGATTAATTTTGCAATCATTGAGTCGTAGTTAGAAGGAATGGTATATCCTGAATAAACATGTGTATCAACTCTTACACCGTGACCGCCAGGAATATTTAATCCAGTGATTTTTCCAGGAGACGGTCGGAAATCTGCGTAAGGATCTTCCGCATTGATTCTACATTCGATGGAATGTAATTTAGGATAATAATTGATTCCTGAAATTGGTGTTCCGGCTGCCAAAAGAATCTGTTCTCTGATCAGGTCATAATCAATCACCTGTTCAGTAATAGGGTGTTCTACCTGGATTCTCGTGTTCATTTCCATGAAATAGAAATTTCTGTGCTTGTCAACCAAGAATTCGATAGTTCCTACTCCTTCGTATCCGATGAATTCTGCAGCTTTTACAGCAGCTTCACCCATTTTCTCGCGAAGTTCGTCTGTCATGAAAGGAGAAGGAGTTTCTTCCGTTAGTTTTTGATTTCTTCTCTGTACCGAACAGTCTCTTTCAGACAGGTGGCAGGCTTTACCGAATTGGTCACCCGCAACCTGGATTTCAATATGTCTAGGCTCTTCAATCAGTTTTTCCATATACATACCTCCGTTCCCGAATGCTGCTACAGCTTCCTGAATTGCAGATTCCCAATGATCTTTAAGATCTTCAGCTTTCCAAACGGCTCTCATTCCTTTTCCACCACCACCTGCAGTCGCTTTGATCATTACAGGATATCCTGTTTCTTCAGCTACTTTTACAGCATGCTCGTAGGATTCGATCAAACCGTCAGAACCAGGTACACAAGGTACGCCGGCAGCTTTCATCGTAGCTTTAGCGTTTGCTTTATCTCCCATTTTTTCAATCTGTTCAGGAGAAGCACCGATAAATTTGATACCGTTTTTCTGGCAGATTCTTGAGAAATTGGCATTTTCAGATAAGAATCCGTAACCCGGGTGGATAGCATCTGCGTTTGTAATTTCCGCAGCGGCAATAATGTTAGGAATTTTAAGGTATGAATCTTTACTCATTGCAGGACCTATACAAACCGCTTCATCAGCAAATCTTACGTGAAGACTGTCTTTATCCGCAGTTGAATAAACCGCAACAGTTTTGATCCCCATTTCTTTGCAAGTACGTAAAATACGCATTGCAATTTCGCCACGATTGGCTATTAATATTTTTTTGAACATCTTCTTTAATTTGAAAATTAGATAATTTGAAAATTAGACATGAGTACGAAACTTAAAAGTTAGCTATCTAACTTCTATCTTCTAACTTCTAACTTCTAACTAAATTATGATGGATCTACTAAGAATAAAGGTTGGTCGTATTCTACAGGCGTAGCATCATCAACTAAAATCTTAACGATTTTTCCGCTTACTTCAGATTCAATCTGGTTGAATAATTTCATGGCTTCAATAACGCAAACTACTTTTCCGTTAGAAACTTCGTCACCTACATTTACAAACACGTCTTTATCCGGAGATGGCTTTCTGTAGAAAGTGCCGATCATTGGAGATTTGATTGTTACATATTTACTATCATCAGATGCTGCTTCAGTACTTTGTGCAGGCACAGCCAGAGTTGCAGCCGGTGCTGGCGCAGCAGCCATCTGTTGAGGCGCAGTGTGATAAACTGCAGGTTGTGCATAAGCAACTTCACTACCAGCTAATGGAGTTTTAATAGTGATTTCGAAATCTTTAGTTTTGTACTTTACCTCAGAAACTTCTGCTTTAGACACAAACTTGATAAGATTTTGTATGTCTTTAATGTCCATAAATTTGATATTTGATTTTGGGTCAAAGATACCAAAAAATCGTAAAAAACAACAAAAAACCGCCAAATTTTATCAAAATCGGGCGGTTTTTGTATGAAAACGAGTGTTTTTCAGTGAAAAGCGACTCTTAATTTTCTTCAGTAGTTGCTACTTCTTTTTCCAATACTACTTTACCTCTGTAGTAAAGTTTTCCTTCATGCCAGTGAGCTCTGTGGTATAGGTGAAGCTCTCCTGTTGTTGCATCTTTAGCCAATTGAGGAACTACAGCTTTATAGTGAGTTCTTCTCTTATCTCTTCTTGTAGACGACTGTCTTCTCTTTGGATGTGCCATTTTCTAATAACTTTTTTAATTGATGAGCGATGAGATTCATCATCTCATCATTAAACTATTTAATTTTTATTCTTTAAATTTTTTAATGCGTCCCATCTCGGGTCGCTTTCAGGTTCTTCTTCTTCCTTATTTTCTTTAGGGCTGAACTTTTCAAGAATGGCAAGATCTTCATCGCTGACATTCGGCGATATTTTTTTCATCGGAATAGAAAGTGCAACGTTTTCATAAATCAGCTGTGCTATGTTGAAAGCGTGATCATTGGAAGGAATGGTAATAACGTCTTCCTCGCTGTCGTCATATTCTTCTCCGAATTTTACCAAAACCCTGATTTCATTTTCGATGGGATGGTCGAAATTTTCGGTTGTGATATCACAAACCAATTCTACCGTGCCATTTACTTTGATCTCAAACTCCAGAAACGTAGTGTGTTTATCTAAAAAAACATCTACTGAAATTCTGGGATTCGTAAATTCCTGTTCAGTATCAAATAATTGAAAGAACTCCTTATCTATCTCAAACCTGAACTCGTGCTTGCCGGTTTTTAGTCCGGAAAAGCTTACGTCATAGTTTCTTAACTTGTCCATAAAATGAGTGTGCAAAAATATGCAATTTTTTTATAATAACAAAAAATTCTAAAACAAATTAATTTAAAATCTTTATGCCTCAGATTCGTCCGGCAAATCTTCATCTATTCCGTTGTCTACAACCATTCTTTTAGGTTGCAGTCGGTTGGTCATCAAATCGTTGTATTCACTTCTGTTCCTGAAAATGGCAATAGCTGTGAATATGGCTTCTGTAAAACTCTGCTCATCAGCAATATTTTTACCTGCAATATCATATGCCGTTCCGTGATCGGGGGACGTTCTTATGAAAGGAAGTCCTGCTGTATAATTTACACCTTCTTCATAAGCTAAAGTTTTAAAAGGAGCTAAGCCCTGATCGTGGTACATGGCTAAAACGGCATCAAAACTTTTATATTTTCCCGGCTGGAAAAAACTGTCGGCAGGGAAAGGTCCGAACGCCAGAATTCCATTGTCTGAAAGTTCCTTGATGGCCGGTGCGATAATCTCAATTTCTTCTTTTCCGATTACACCGCCGTCACCTGCGTGTGGATTTAGCCCTAAAACGGCGATCTTTGGTCTTGAAATGTTAAAATCTTCAATTAAAGTTTGATTTAAAACCCGGATCTGCTTCTTAATTTTTTCTTTAGAAATATTTTCGGCAACTTGAGCAATAGGGATATGATGTGTCAATACAGCAACTTTTAAATCCTCCGTTACCAGAAACATCAGCCCTTTTTTGTTGAATTTTTCTTCAAAATATCCGGTATGACCTGCATGCTTAAATCCCATTTTTACCATTTCATCTTTATTGATGGGTGCGGTAACGAGAACGTCGATTTCTCCTTTTAGCAAAGCTTCCGTCGCTGCCTCAAGAGAATCAATAGCCATTTTAGTAGATTCTTCCGTTGGTGTACCAAGCTCCACAGTAGAGTTTTCCTTTACCAGATTCACCATATTTAGCTTGCCGGCCTGCGCCTGTGATGCTTCATTAATATAATTGAAGTTTACATTCAGTTTCAGAATGTTTTTCTGATAAGTAAATAATTTTCCCGAACCAAAAATGACAGGAGTGAAAAAATCTGTAATTGTTTTCTCTGAAAGGGATTTCATGATGATTTCGGGACCGATGCCGTTGAAATCTCCTATTGAAATTCCTACTCGTACTTTATGGTTTTTTGGGTTCATTTTGATTATCTTTGAAGATTAATAAACTACAAATTTAGCAAAAAATAATATGTTCACAGGAATTATTGAAGCAGTTGGAACAATTGAAAAAATAGAGACATCCGGAAGTAACATTGATTTTACCCTGACGTGTCCTTTTACCCAGGAACTTAAAATTGATCAGAGTCTTGCTCATAACGGCTGCTGTCTGACTGTTGTGAAAACAGAAGGCGACCGATACGTTGTGACAGCCATTAATGAAACCCTTGAAAAAACAAATCTTGGGAAATGGGAAGTAGGAACGGTTGTCAATCTGGAGCGTTGCATGAAAATGGACGGAAGGCTGGACGGACACATCGTTCAGGGACACGTTGATAAAACAGGTGAAGTTGTGAGCATTGAAAATAAAGACGGAAGTTATTTTATTACCATGTCGTATGAAAATGACGGAAATTTTGTAACCGTTCCTCAGGGATCTATCACTGTAAACGGTATCAGCCTTACTGTTGCAAAAAGCGAAGACAATCTGTTTTCTGTTGCCATTATCCCTTATACATGGGAATTTACCAACATGAAATATTTAAAAAAAGGAGATAAAGTTAATTTAGAATTCGATATAATTGGTAAGTATATTGCTAGGTTAATTAAAAAACAGAATGTCAATTAGTATGTATAAAGGATATAGCTTAAGAAACCGTGTCTTTTTCGGATTCTTACTGGTATGTCTTTTGAGTGTAGTGGCTTCTTCTCTGGTTCCTTATTTTGTTTTAAGGGAAAATTCTGTGACTAAAAGCAGGATTGATATGCAGGAGAAAACGGGTGCGGTCATACGTTTTTTGGATTATGCCGTGAGTATGAAACATACGGAAACCAAAGATCTCCCCATACTTTTGGACAATAAGATTTTTGAAATTGCAGATATCAACCAGCATGATATTATTTTATATGATTTAAAAGGGAATTATTTACTTTCAAATAAAGAGGAAAGCCTTGTTGAGCAGAAAAAGGTTCCTATCAATATCATCAATAAAATACTTTCTACGAAAGCCAGAGTAGATATCAAGGGATATGATGCGTCCAAAGATGCTGTATTTACGTCTTCCTATCTGTTGTTGAAAAATAATGATCTTGAGCCGATCGCTATTGTCTATATTCCATTGTATCACAACGAATCGGCTTATTTTGACGTTCTTAATATTTATGTGAAATATATCATTCTGGTCGATATTTTTCTTATTTTATTCAGTGTGTGGTTCAGCTGGGTGATGTCTAATAATCTGGCCAAAAATATTACCAAGTTCTCTGATATGATTACCCGTATCACCTTATTTGAAAATGAAATGAGGCCAATCAGGTATTATAAAAATGATGAATTAAATGCACTTGCGAGAGCTTACAACAGAATGATTCTTCAGATTCAGGATCAGAAAGAACGGTTGCGCTTCAAAGCATCTGAGGAGGCGTGGAGAGAAATGGCCAAACAGGTAGCCCATGAAGTGAAAAATCCGCTTACGCCCATGAAATTGACGATTCAGAATTTTGAACGAAAATTTGATCCGGAAGATCCGAATATAAGGGAAAAAGTAAAACAGATGAGCAAAACGGTGGTCGATCAGATTGATCTTATTGCCACTGTCGCTTCGGCTTTTTCCGAGTTTGCCAAACTACCTGAGAAGAATAATGAAATCATCAATCTGAATAACGAAGTCGAGGATATTCTCCGTGTATTCAATGATGAAAGTGTTTTTATGCATTCCAACAAAAGCAATATTATGATTAATATGGACAAAATTTATCTGTCCAGAATTATCACAAATCTTGTTACCAATGCAAAACAGGCGGAAAGTGAGGAAAGAAAACTGATTGTCAATGTAGATGTAGAGCAGCATCAGAGAAGGGTAATGATTTCCGTTCAGGATAACGGGGTAGGTATTCCTGAAAACATTTACGAGAGAATTTTTGAGCCTAATTTTACTTCTAAAAACAGCGGGATGGGACTTGGCTTATCAATGGTAAGAAAAATGGTAGAAGATTATAAAGGAGAAATCAACGTAAAATCTGAAGTCGGAAAAGGATCAACATTTACGATTACGTTACCGACAAATTTATAGTGAAGCCTTTTACATTTAAACAGTTTAATATTCAGCAGTCGAAAGATGTTTTTCGGGTGGGAACTGATGGGGTCCTTTTGGGCGCTTTGGCCAATGTTGATCATGCTCTTAATATTCTGGAAATAGGAACGGGAACGGGTTTGATATCCTTGATGCTGGCTCAGAGAAATGATAATGCCTGTTTTTTGGGAATTGATATCAATGAAGAAGCTGTACGGCTTACAAGAATTAATTTTGATCACTCTTCATTCAGGTCAAGATTAAAAAACACACAATCCGATTTTAAAGATTTTGTAACAGAAAAAAGATTTGATCTCATTGTATCTAATCCTCCTTATTTCGAGGTGTCAGATTCTGAAAAAGATAAGATCGCAAGACAGAATGTAGAGCTGAATTTCCAGCAGTTGATTTCAAAATCCTCACAACTTCTTTCTGAAAAAGGACTTTTCTCTGTCATAATTCCTGCTGAAGCCGGCAATGATTTTGTTAAAATTGCCGATGAAAATAATCTGTCTCTTATCCGGAAAATTAACATTAAAGGCATTGAAAATTCAAAAGTAAGAAGGCTTATCCTGGAATTTTCTTTAATTGAAAGCTTTCTGGAAGAATCTGAATTTATCATAGAAAAAAGTCCGAGACAATACTCGGACCAATATCTTGAACTCACCAAAGAGTTTCATGTTTTTCGTAAAGAAAACATTTATTTGAAAAATTGAGTTAAATCAGCCTTAATTAAAATCCTATTTTATTTTAAAGTAACTCTTAACTTCTTAAATGTTCTTAATGGTTAAAAATTACTCAAATAATTCAGCAGTATCCAAAACGGAAACTTTTCCGTCTTCACATCTGATCGCTTCTCCCGGAAAGTTCTGAATCATATGATAATCATGAGTTGCCATTACTACGGCTGCTCCGTTTTCTAAAGCAACCTGTTTTAATAAAGTCATAATTTCATTGGATGTTTCAGGATCGAGATTTCCTGTGGGCTCATCTGCTAAAATTAAGTCAGGATGATTAAGTAAAGCTCTTGCAATAGCAATACGCTGTTGCTCTCCACCGGAAAGTTCATGAGGCATTTTATGTTTCTTGCTTTTCATGTTTACACTTCCCAAAACTTCATTGATGCGGTCTTCCATTTTTGCCTTGTCATTCCATCCTGTTGCTTCAAGTACGAATTTCAGATTTTTTTCAACTGTTCTGTCGGAAAGCAGCTGGAAATCCTGGAAAACAATTCCTAATTTTCTTCTCAGGTTCGGAACGTCGGAAGCTCTCAATTTGTCAAGTTCAAAGCCGACAACAGCTCCATGCCCTGATGCTAAAGGAATATGCCCGTACAAGGTTTTCAGTAATGAACTTTTTCCGGAACCTGTTTTTCCGATAAGATAGCAGAATCTTCCTTTCTTGATATTTAGATTTACATCAGAAAGTACAGTGAAGTTTTTCTGTGCAATCTTGGCATGCTGCAGGCTGATGATGTTGTCTCCGGCAATATTTGTATGTGGCATAATTCGGTTTTAAAGTACTTTTTCTAAAAAAATATTTCAGATTTTAAAAATAGGAAAAAGAAGAGTAAAGAACCTAAATTTTAGGAAATTTTAACAACAAAAAATGCCTGAAAAACTTCTTTTCAAGCATGATTCGTATATGATAATAAAAAGATTATCTCTTAGCGCGTGATGCACTTACAGTTAAACTCTTTCTGCCTTTAGCTCTTCTCGCAGCCAAAACTCTTCTTCCATTTGGCGTAGACATTCTTTCTCTGAAACCGTGTTTGTTTCTTCTTTTTCTTTCTGATGGCTGGAATGTTCTTTTACTCATTACTATATGTTTAAATCGTAATTATCTATTAATTTTCAGGTTGCAAAGATATGCAATTTTTTAAAAGCTACAAACTTTAGTGCTTTTTTTTTGATTTTTTTACGTGCTTTTTGATGGATAACAGTAAAGCCTGATCGCATCAGAGTTTATCCGGATACAAAAATAATACTTAATGATTTATTTAAAAGCTCTATCTTTGGAAACTTAATTTTAAAGAAAAAAATAAACATCTCATGTTTACATCAGCGGAACTTTTAGAAATCAATACATTACTGTCTCCAGAAAACAAAATCGTAATACTTACCCATTACAATCCCGATGGAGATGCTATTGGTTCCAGCTTAGGTTTAAAGCATTATTTAAAAGCCAAAGGTATTTTCGCTGAAGTCATCGTGCCGAACGATTTTCCCAAGTTCCTTAAGTGGATGCCGGAAGCAAAAAAAGTTTTGATTGCTGAATATAAAAGAAAAGTTGCTTTTGATCTGATCAACGAAGCAGATGTTATTTTTTGTCTTGATTTCAATGCGCCTTCAAGAATAGGTTTATTGGGCGACTGGCTTACGAAAGCTACTGCTAAAAAAATTCTTATTGACCATCACCAGCAACCGGAGGAATTCGATTTTGTATATTCAGAAACGGTTATTCCTGCAACATGCCAGATGGTTTATCATTTCATTGAAGCGCTTGGAGATGAAAAGCTTGTTGATAAAGACGTTGCAGAATGTCTTTACACGGGAATTATGACGGATACAGGAGGTTTCCGTTTCCGGTCTACGAGTGCTACAACGCATAGAATCATTGCTAATCTTATCGAGCAGGGAGCGGATCCTGCTATGATCACTTCGAATACCTGGGACACCAATACGGTTTCACGTCTTCACTTGTTAGCTTTGATTCTGGGAAGGATAGAAGTGGTGAAGGACGGTAAAGTTGCTGTGCTTTATCTGACAAGGGAAGAGCTGAAGAAATATGGCTTTCAGAAAGGTGATACGGAAGGTTTTGTAAACTACGGACTAAGTATTCTGGGAGTGAAGATGGCAGCTTTCTTTATGGAAGATTTATATGAAAATTTCATTAAAATTTCTTTCAGAAGCAAAGATGGTATGGATGTAAATCAATTTTCAAGAAAATATTTCAATGGAGGAGGTCACATCAATGCAGCAGGAGGAAAATCCGATGAATCCCTTCACGAAACGATCGAAACTTTTAAAAATAGAATAGAAGCTGAGGAAAGTTTGTAATTAATAAAATACTCTCAAATTCGCGAATATCCCTTTTCCTCAAGCTCTTTGCAGGTGTATTCATAAACTTCCTGAAACATGATGTCTAGAAATTTTTTGTTGAATAAACTAAACTTTGTCATTTTGGGCGGATCTAAGAAAATATCACAGGATTTTGCTTTAGAATAAACTGATTTTGCAATAGCAAGGTGAAGGATTCGGTCAAATTCTTTCATTAAGCTCATTTTCTCAAGACTGTCATAGCTGATGGAATTGACGTGAGAAGCAATTAAAAAATCACATTTGTCAATAATTGGCTCAATCGGAAGATTGTCTAAAACGCCGCCATCCACATATATTTTTTCGCCGATTTTCACAGGGGGCAAAACAAAAGGAACGCTCGATGAAGCGAGCAACGGACCAAAAAGTTCTCCTTCCGAAAAGAAATCTACAATGCCGTGCGTCATTTCGGTTGCGGCAACATACACCGGAATTTTTAAGACTTTAAAATCATCTTCCGGAAAGTGATCCATGAATAATTTCAAGATAAATTTTGAACTGAAAATTCCGTTTTTGGAAAGCTTTAAATAAGATCTTGAAAAAAAAGTGGTCTGTCTTACGATTTCCATCATTTCTTCCGGCGATTTTCCTAGAGAATAAAAAGCGCCTACGATAGATCCAGCGCTCGTTCCTGAAATGATATCGGGTTTAAGGTTATATTCTTCCAAAGCTTTCAGGACTGCTATATGTGCAATTCCGCGCATTCCTCCACCAGAAAGTGTCAAGCCGATGACCGGTTTCTTTTTTTTTAACAAGAAATCCAGCATATCAGAAAACTAAATGTTTCGGTAAATTATGAAGAAGCTCCATATTGATGATCTCTGCGCAGATAGACGGTTTTTCCCAATGTCCGTTGTGTCCGCAGTCGAGAATATACGATTTGATGTTTGTGCGATCCGGAAGATGCTTAATCATTGTTTCAGTTTTTACAGCATTGTCGTGCTTACCGGCCAAAACTAAAATTTTGACATCAAGATTTTCAAGAACGTGTTTTTTATCAGTTCTTTCTACCATGCCTTTTACCGAGGCAAGTGCGCCCATATTGTTGGTAGATAATGCTACTTCAAGGGCAGTTTCTATCTTGCCTTCCAGGATATCTCTTTCATTCGGATTAAAAAGATTCGGAATTCCGGCTCTGACATAATGCGGAAAAGCATCTTTAATGATTCTGTAGCTTTTAATGCGCTGTTCTTTTTTTTCTGTATCATCTGCAAGGTAAGATGAGAAAAATAATGTCAAACTTTTCAGGTATTCCGGATATTTTTCTGCAAAACCTAAAGAAATATAACCGCCCATTGAATGTCCCAGAAGATGAACTTTTTGAAGGTTCTGATGGTCGAGTACCTTTTTTACTTCTTCTGCCATTAATTCCATCGTCTGAACTTCAGCAATAATATCTGATTGTCCGTGACCGGGAAGATCGATTTTTAATAATGAAAAATTTTCAGAAAGATGAGGTTCCATGTCGCTCCAGATGGAAAGGTTTTCCATAAAGCCGTGCAGCAGAACCAGCGTTTCTTTTCCGTTTCCTTTGATTTGGTAATTCAACATAATTTCAATGATTAAAAATGGATGTCAATATAATCAACAAATCCCGAACCATTTACCATATCCTGAAGCCTGTATGTTTTTCCGCCGTCTTTAGACATGAAGGTTTTTGGCTTATTCCGTACATAAGGTTTGCCATTATCATTTTCAGAAATACTTTGCGTTAATGTTCCTGAAAAATTCACATGCTTATCCGAAACAACATTTGCGGTACCGTCAATAGTAACATAGTCTTTTCCGGATCTTATTTCTCCCGAAACTTTATAACGGTCTCTTTCTCCTTCAACTTTTGTGAAATTGATAGAGCCTTTATTGTTAATTAAATTATGAGTAAATATATGTTTTCCGCTAAAATCTCTGAAACGGTTTTGAGACTTTATGCTGTCATTAATTTTTGTTCTTGCGGCATTAATGGAATCTACAATTTTTGTGCTGTCTGTTTTGGTGGAAGTAGGAGCTACCTCTTTTTTAGAACATGAAATAAATAATGCTGTAATAGCTATTGCGGCTAGAAAGTTTTTCATTGAATAAAATTATACTCAAAAGTAAATAAAAAAGAGCATTCTGAAAATGCCCTTTAATGTTTATTTGGTTAATTCATCATAAACTTTCTTTTCCCACGGTTTGATGTCGGTAACTCCGTAACGTTCTTTTTTGGAAATTGCGATGTTGTCTAATATATCTACGAAATTCTTGTAGTTGGCATCATCTGTGGGTTCAATAATGATAGTGAAATTTTCTTTTTCAGGAGCTTTGTTATAAGCTTCGGAAATAATTTTAGTAATATTAATTCCGCTGAAATCGGTTTCTTTTAAATTACTTTTATTTAAATCTTCCTTGCTCTTTTGATGGTAAAATACCCGGTTGTCTTTACCTAAAATAAATGTTACCTGATTATTAACATCAATTAGAGGCGTAGGTTTTGGAATTGGGTTCGGATCTTTCGCCGGCAATCCCAAATCCATTACATTAGGTCTTGTGAAATTTGTGGTAAACATAAAGAATGTGATCAATAGAAATCCTAAATCCACCATTGGAGTCATGTCAACGCGGATCATTTTTTTTCTTTGTTTGCTTCCTCCTTGCTTCTCTTGTGCAATTACTTCAGCCATAATTAATAGTTTTTAAATGTTAAACAATTTTTAAATAAGAGTATTAATTTTGTAATTATTATTAAAATTCAATACAAATTATATACCTATTGATGAATTTATATGATGAATTTGTATTGTTTGAATAATATTTGAGATATTTCTCTGTGGGTCAGTAGAATAAAAAAACCTTTCCAGATTTCTGAAAAGGTTTTTAGTTATATGGGATATGTGTTTATTTATTCTTTTTGTAATAATTCACTCCACATTCGAGGAATTTTTTGAAATCTTCTTTAGGCATATATCCTGAAACCGGCGTGTTAATGACTTTTCCGTCGGGAGTTATTAATACATAATGTGGCTGAGAATTATTATTAAAATTCACCTGCTGGAATAAGCTCCACCTGTCGCCGATGGTTTTTACTTTTTTTACCTGTCCGTCGCCCAGATCGATTTTTGTTTTCTGATCTTCAGGGAGTTCTTCTTTGTCGTCTACATAAAGAGAGGCTAAAACAACATCATTCTGAAGAATAGGCAGGATATCGTTTTCGCTCCATACAAATTCTTCCATTTTTCGACAATTTTCACAGCCGTACCCTGTGAAGTCAATTAAGATCGGTTTGTCTTCTTTTTTAGCGAGTTCCACTGCTTTAAAGAAATCATGTTCGGGATGCATTCCTAGAATTCCGTCTTTTTCATCGTGGAAATAGCTGACGTTCAGCGGAGGTAAAATTCCGCTTAGCAACTGCAGTTTCGGACGCTCTGAAGGAATTAAACCCTGAACAAGATAAATTACAAATCCAAATCCTAAAGCTCCAAGAATTTTTCGGGTAATAGAAATTTTAGGCTTTTTATCATCGTGCGGGAATCTGATTAATCCAAATAGATATAATGCTAAACCGAGTGCAACAAGGATCCAGATGACAATGAAAAGTTCTCTTTTCAATAAGAATGTTTTGGAAACCAAGTCTGCCTTTGATAAAAATTTTAATGCTAAAGCCAATTCTACGAAACCTAAAACAACTTTTACGGTATTCATCCAGCCTCCTGATTTAGGAAGACTTTGTAATGCCTGCGGGAATAAAGCCAACAATCCGAAGATGATCGCCCATGCCAGTCCGAAACCTGCCAGAGCAAATGTCAGCAGCATAGGAACATTCGCAGAACCAGTTACGGCGCTTCCTAATAAACTTCCTAAAATAGGACCTGTACAGGAAAATGAAACAATTACCAACGTCAAAGCCATGAAGAAAATTCCTATAATTCCGCCGGCCTCTTCTGCTTTTGATGATTTGTTTGCAATAGAGCTCGGTAAAGTAATGTCATAATATCCGAAGAAACTTCCCGCAAAGAAAATGAATATGATGAAGAATGCGATATTCAGCCATACGCTCGTAGATATTTCGTTGAAAATATTACCCGCAATTCCGTCAATAATATGAAAAGGAACACTTAGCAAAACAAAAATCAGCAGGATAAAAAATCCGTAGATAAAAGCATCTCTTTTTCCTTTCGCCTTATTCATGCTACCTTTTGTAAAGAAGGAAACAGTTAACGGAATCATAGGGAAAACGCATGGTGTGAGTAATGCAATCAGCCCGCCGATAAACCCTAGGAACAGATAAGTCCAGTAATTTTCAGCTACTTTTGTTGTGGCAGTCCCACAATCAGTAAGGGGTTTCTGAAAGTCAATTGATTCTATTTTCAGCTGTTTGGGATCCAGTTTTGATGTTTCTGTAACCGTAACAGTTCCCTTTGCCGGATTTTCTACTACCGTTTCTACTTTTGCAGAGTCTTTTGCCGGCTCAATTGTAGTAGTTGCAGTTTCTTCTGGTATGCCTTTGGGTGTTACCTGTTTGTTGAATTCTAACGTATTTGGCGCGAGACAAACTCTGTCATCGCAAGTCTGGTAGGTTATTTCTGCAACGACATCTCCAGGTTTTGCAGTGTCTTTTAACTTGAATTTTTGCTTAAAGCCCGCAGAATTTGAATAAAAAATAATTTTTCCTCCAAAAGCTTCAGAAAATTCTTCATGCTTTTTACCAACTTCAGTGAATTTGCCGATCAGTTCAATATTCTTCCCCGAAACTTTATAATCAGTCGGAATTCCTGTGTCTTCCGGAATGTCTTTGGAATAAATGTGCCATCCACTTTCCATGGTCGCATTCAGTACGGCTTCGTATTGATTATCTCCTAACTCGTTGATTGTAAATTTAAATTTTACAGGATTTTTGATTTGTGCATTAATTCCTGTTGCTAAAAACAGCAGAACTAATAAAAACCAGTTTCTAAATTTCATTTTTACTTCTTATTAAAAATTTTGAGAACGTATCCGGACTTCTCATTTCCTGCATTTCTCCGGTCTTGTCTGTAAGGAATCACTCCGAGTACGGAATTTTTACTATCGGTAAGAAGCCAGATTTTTTGCCTTGCTAAAATAGATATTTTTTCGTCCCTAAAAAACTTAGAAACTTTCTTTTTTCCTGAAAATCCTATGGGATAAAACTCGTCTCCTTCTTTTTGCCTTCTCAGCCGCAACGGGAATCTTAGTTTTTCGGCGTCAAACTCCCATTCGAATTCATTATTGATTCCCTCAATTCCTCTTATATTTTCGAGATTAAGCGTGATTTGGTTTTTAGAAAAGTCAAATTTTTCAATTAAAAGAATCTCTTCGGGATCGTTCGTTTCAGATTTTCCAGCTTCCGTCTTTATTTCCGTAAAAACCAATTCGTCATAATTTACCATCAACTGATATTCTTTGGAAAAAAATGAACTGCCGTTTTCAGCTTTAAAAATTTTCGGAATTTCCTCTTCCTGATTAAAGCCGTATTTTTTCAATATTTCAAATTTCACGAAATCACTTTCCAAACCAAGCTGCTCTTTTGATAAAATTTTGTGGTAAGGGTTAAATATGGTAAGGCGGTTTTCAATTTCCTGAATCTGTTGCTGTACAAAATCTTTTGTCTGGTTTAAGTATAACGAACTTTTTTTGAAGTTTCCAAGAAAATGGTCATTCGTCTCTAATAATTTAGGAACGATCTCATGGCGTATTTTATTCCTTAAATAATCATTTTTTTGATTGGAAAGATCTTCGCGGTATTCAATATGATTTTCCTTCGCAAAAGTATAAATCTCTTCTTTTGTATAAGATAATAGCGGGCGTAGAATGTTGTTTTCGTTAGCTGGAATTCCACTTAAACCGTTTATTCCGGCTGCTTTTGAAAGATTGATGATAAAAGTTTCCAGCTGGTCGTTCAGATGATGAGCGGTAACTAAAAAATCCAGATTTTCCTTTTCCTGAATTTGGCTAAAAAAATGATACCTCAATTCCCTTGCCCACAGCTGGATGGAATTTTCAGGTTTTTTGTCCTTACCGGAAACTTCATATAAATGAAATTTAATATTGTTTTTTTTACAAAAATCCTGTACAACTTTCTGATCCAGATCAGAGTCTTTTCCACGCAGTTTATAATTAATGTGGGCTACCTGAAATTGTAATCTCAAATCATTAAAACAATGCGCTAAAACCATAGAATCTACACCACCACTTACCGCCAGAAGGTAAGTCTTCATCGCGGAATACCGAACGAGGTTCTCTAATTGATTTTTGAAGTCGGAGGCTTTCAACATGTATGCTGAGAATTTCTTTGTGCAAAGATAATCGATATAATTAAAATGAATTTTGCTACCTTTGGTCGTCTAAAAATGATTATTTATGAAAATTTTTAAAATCTTAGCAGTATCTGCAATGGTGTTGGGAATGACATCTTGTATCAGCAAAAAACAGTATGATGCACTGAGTTCAAATTACAAGCAATGTATTGAAAACGTGGGTGAAAGACAGAGGGAAATTCAGGATCTGAAATCTCAGAACTCTGCTTTGGCAAGCGAAAATGGCTTATTAAAAAGTCAGCATGATGCTTTGAAATCTTCATTGGATGCATGTCTTTCCAATACAGGGAAAAGCTCTGCCAATATTGATAAACTGGTAGGTGAGATCAACTCTTCAAACTCTTACATCAAGCAATTGATTTCAAATAATGCTAAAAATGACAGCTTGAATTTAGCTTTGTCAAACAAGCTTAAAAGATCTTTGGATAACGTAGCAGACAGCGATGTTCAGGTGAAAGTTTTGAAAGGCGTGGTAATGATCTCGCTTTCAGACAAAATGTTATACAAAACCGGAGATTATAATGTTTTACCTGCGGCACAGGAAGTTTTGGGAAAGGTTGCTAAAGTAATCAATGACTACGACAAATATTCTGTATTGATCGAAGGTAATACGGATAATGCTCCTTTAAATTCTCCAAACCTGCCTAAAGACAACTGGGATCTTTCTGCCCTGAGAGGTACTGCAGTTGCTAAGGTTTTACAGAGTCAATTCGGAGTTGATCCCGCAAGAATTACTGCCGGAGGACGTTCTGAATACAATCCTAAAGCAACCAATATGAGTGTTTCCGGAAGAGCTGAAAACAGAAGAACGGAAATCATCATCATGCCTAAACTTGATGAATTCATGAAATTAATGGACATTGCGCCTAAGAAATAATTACAACAACATTCAATCAATAAAAAATCCCGAATCTAATTCGGGATTTTTTTTCAATCAAATTAATTCTTCTTTTTTCAATAATGAAATAATTCGCTGCAAAAATGAATTGGATGTTTCCGGTTTAGTTTTTTTTACAGAATCGGTCTTACTCTTTGGCAATTCTTTTCTGATGCTCTCTTGGTTAATTTGTTTTGCTCCTGCATCCATTTTAGTTAGTGTTTTTACCCTGATCCAAATGTACAGCTAATTCAAAAGGTACAACATCCGTGTTTTCACGGTAATTTTCCGGGGATATTTACGATGCCGAATGTTTAAAGATTCTTTATGCTTTTTGTTTATATTTAAGTAAATTTGAATCAACAAAATTTGTAGAATGAGCTTTTTTGAAGAAAAGAATCCCGAAATGGACCGATACCTGGAAACGCACGCTTCCTCGGAGCCTGAAATCCTGAAAAAATTAAGAAGGGAAACTTACCAGAAAACAACGCAGCCTCATATGATTTCCGGCTACCAGCAAGGAAGATTATTAACGATCATCTCAAAAATGTTACAGCCAAAAAATATCCTTGAAATCGGAACTTTTACAGGATATGCAACGCTTTGTCTGGCTTCCGGTCTGGGTGAAAACGGTAAAATTACTACTCTTGATGTCAATGAAGATCTCGCATATCTTCCAAGAAAATATTTTTCGGAAAGCGGATTTTCTTCTCAGATTGATTTCAAACTTCAGGACGCTAAAGAATTTTTAAAAGAAACCGACGAATTCTTTGATCTTATCTTTATTGATGCTGACAAAGAGTATTACGCAGAATATTTCAGGCTGATTAAGCCGCGTACAAAATCCGGATCTGTTGTTATGTTTGATAATGTACTCTGGTACGGTAAAGTGCTGGAAGAGAATCCAAAGCAAAAGTCTACACAGATTATTAAGGAATTAAATGATTTGATCGCAAATGACGATGATTTTGAAAATCTTATTTTACCTTTGCGGGACGGAGTTAATTTTCTGAGAAGAAAATAAAATTAAAAGATTTAAAAATTAAATTCTTAAAGGATTAAGCAGTCTCTAATTTTTTAATCTTTAAATCATTCAATCTTTTAATGAAAACAAATGAATAAAGGAATTTGTATTGTTACGGTAGCACCCGTTCGTGCAGAAAGTTCTGACAAAGCGGAAATTGTCACGGAAATACTGTTTGGTGAAAGCGCTGATATTCTTGAAGTGAATAAAAACTGGACCAGAATAAAAATGCACTACGACGGCTATGAAGGATGGATGGATACAAAACAGCTGAAACCTGTGACAGATGAAGAACTGGCTAATCGTAAAGTAACGGTGGTGACTGAAGATTTTTCTTCCGTTCTGATGCATGACGGAAAAACTTTACTTTCCATGGGCTCCGAAGTTGAGTTTCCTGTGGTGGCGTCGAGAAGAAGTCATGATGTGCGGGAAAGTATCGCTTTAACAGCCAAAGAATTTCTGAATGTTCCCTATTTATGGGGCGGCAAAAGCTTTTTTGCAGTAGACTGTTCCGGATTTACCCAGCTTGTGTACAAAGTTCACAATATAAAATTACCACGGGATACTTCGCAGCAGGTTGAGGTAGGAGAATCATTAACATTTGTCGAAGAAAGTCAACCCGGTGATCTTGCCTTTTTCGAAAATCCTGAAGGGAAAATCATTCATGTCGGGATTATGCTGGACAACCAGAAAATCATTCACGCTTCCGGGAAAGTACGAATCGATACGCTGGATTCTACCGGAATTTTTAACAAAGAAATCAATAAGCATACTCATAAACTGAGAGTTATAAAAAGTATTATTTAAATTAAAATGATTTGAAATGGAAAATATCTTTCTACTGATTTTTGATTTTTTTAATTTTGGATTGCTGGTGTTTTTATGGTGGTTTACTGTAAAATATTATAAGACTTTACCCGACACAATTCCTGTTCATTTTGATTTTGAGGGCAAAGCAGATAGCTTCGGAAGTAAGAAATATGCATTTTTAATGCCTGTCATTTTATCGGCTTTATATTTTTTATTTGCATTTATTGTCAGAAGTCCAGAATCTGCCAATTTTCCGGTACAAATTACCGAAGAAAATGAACACGCTCAATTTCTTATTATGGAAACTTTTTTAAGATGGCTGTTTATTTTAATCTCATTGATTTTTTTGAATAGCCAGGATTATATGTTCAGATATTCCTTTGATGAAAGTGCGAAGCCAAAAGTTGCGCTGTCGACATCGCTATTTTCTATCATTGGAAGTTTAGTTGTTTTATTCATTTTTGTGGGTATTTTTAAATGATATAATTAAATACATCTTCAGTTAAATGGCTTTTTTCTACAATATATTTATCAATCTGCTGATCTTCGGGATGAAGGTTTTTTCTTTATTTAATGATAAAGCAAAAATGGGAATTCAGGGAAGAAAAGAATCTTTACAAAAAATAAAATCCGGATTTTCAAAATCTGATAAAGTAATCTGGATGCACGCAGCAAGTCTTGGTGAATATGAACAGGGATTACCGGTTCTGGAACAGTTAAAGGGAAGATTATCAGACCATAAAATCCTTATAACCTTCTTTTCGCCATCAGGATATGAAAACGTGATCAGAAAAAAAAATATTGCGGATGTCATCTGCTATCTTCCTTTCGACAAAAAATCTCATGTAAAAGAATTTGTGTCTGAAATTAATGTTGATCTATTTTTTACGGTAAAATATGATTACTGGTATAATCTTTTGGAAGTTCTGAAACAAAAAGGAACAAAAACATATGTGATTTCTGCACTTTTTTATGAAGCACAGTCATTCTTTACCTCATACGGCAAATGGTTTGTAGCGGAATTGCAGAAAAATATCGATTGGTTTTTTCATCAGACGGATATGTCGTATGCGCTGGCAAAAAGCGTAGGTCTTACAAAATCTTCCGTTACCGGAGATACAAGGTTTGACCGTGTAAAACAGCTTCAGAATCAGGATAATCATATTGAATTTATCACAGATTTTATTGGTCGTGATAAAGCGGTAGTTTTTGGAAGTTCCTGGCAGGCAGAAGAAAAAATTGCTGAAGAAATTTTTCAGGTAAGTCCTTACGCAAAACTGATTCTCGCTCCGCATGATCTAAAAAGAGTTCAGCATTTAAAACAGATTTTTCCGGATGCCATTTTATACAGTAAAATTAAAGAGTCGATGCCGGATTTCCGGTCAAGGGTTTTAATTATAGACAGTATCGGCTTGCTTTCGAAATTATATTCTTATACAGATATTGCTGTTGTAGGGGGTGGATTTCACGATGCCGGGCTACATAATATTCTGGAGGCAGCTACTTTTGGTGTTCCCGTAATTTTTGGAAATCATTACCGTAAAAATCCCGAAGCCGATGAGCTGATCTCCGCCGATGGAGGGAAATCTTTTGAAAACACCGGTTTGGCCGCAGATTTTGTAATGTTTCTTATTAATAACGAAGAAACGCTTCGCGTGATGTCAGCAAATGCAAAGAAATTTGTCGCTGAAAAACCCAACTCAACAGCTTTGATTATCAACAAAATCTTATCTTAAAAATCCCTGATTTTTTATTTCTTTAATAATAAGATCGAAGTTATCCGGAATTTTATCACTCGTAAGCCAGTTGAAATCTATTCCGTTATTGATGAAAAGTTTTGATAGATAATTGTTTTGGAGAATTTTTCCATGCAATTCGTCGAGATGTTCATCAATTTCCATCCAGTAATCTGCGTCCAGTTTTTTAGTCAGGAGCAAAGATTTTACAGTTTTATTGATGATATAAAGATAAAGTTTGTAAACATTATCAAATCTTAACCGGCTGAGGTCTTCATTATAGTCAAGAATTTTGTTAATAAGCAGAAGATTCAGCGAAACCTCTCCGAATTTATCGGTCGTGATTTTCACGTGTTCCGTGATTTCAGCGCTAATTTTTCTTATGATGCTCAGGAAATACTTTTGATTGCTGATGTACTTTGAGGCAAGTAAAACTTTTTCGGCGACGATTTCTTCCATAGCATCGCGTTTATTGTCAGTAGTCTCAGGATCAATGAGTTCGAAGTATAATTTTTTGGATAAAAGCTTATCTTTTTTTAATAATCTGAAAATCAGACGATCTTTTTCTACGGAAGAAAAATTACTGATAGCAGCCTTAAAATCTTTTGAATATTCCATTTTTTAAAATTAATTAAAAAATTTCGAATATTTTAAAAATCCGTTGACTGCCCAGTTTGCTGTATAATACAAAGATTTGATTGTAGAAAATCCCATGAAATCTTTATAGACTAAATATTGATCTTTAATGATATTCTTTTTCTTCCTCGAAACACTGTTTTCACGCATTCTGTATTTGGCGAGAGTTTGTTGCAGAGGATATCCTTTCGGGATTTCTTTTAAAAGATTCAGCCACATGACGTGGTCTTCACGTTTGCTTTTTACCGGGAAGAAAAATTTGCCGGTTCTTTTCGTATCATACATCGTGGAAACCGGAGCTAGTCTGCATGTTTTCAGTAAATTTGAAAAAGTAACGATGGTATCTGCTTCAAAATCTTTAAGAACGGGTTCCATGGTGTATTCGCTGCATCTTGAATAATTGCAATAAACAAGTTCTGCATTATTCTCCTTCATATAATTAATCATGGTTTCAAGATATTCAGGATGCCACAGATCATCGGAATCAAGAAAGGCAATGTATCGTCCTTTGGCTCTTTCGAGACTTTTATTTCGTGCGTTTCCGGCACCACCGTTCTGTTCCAGAACCTGAAGTTTTATTCTCGGATCCGTATATTTCTGTAGGATCTCAACGGTATTATCCTTGGAAAGATCATCTGTAATCAGCCATTCCCAGTTTTCGTAAGTCTGGTTAAATACAGAATGTATGGTTTCCTCAATGAATTCTGCGGAATTGTATGAAGGAGTAATAATGGAAACGAGTTCTTTCATTTGTGTGGATGTTATAAAAATTTTTTCTCATAAAAATGCCATGAACATATCCCTACCGAGACGACAATAATCATACATATAAAGGCCATTAAGTAAGGATTATAATCCCGGAAAAGCCCCAATGTGGTAAAAACCCGGATAATCGGGAAATGAAAAATATAAATCCCATAAGTGAAATCTCCGTACTTTCCGAAATTATTTAAAAACTTAAAAGAATAAGCAATATACAATACGATAATGCCAATCATAACGGGCGAGAATAATATGATATTGAAGATAAGATCTATCCAGACCGTGATTATTGCAATGATAAAAAGTGTGTTTTTGTTCTTAATAAATTGATCAAAATTAAAGTAAATCAGCATTCCCGGAATAAAATAAGATAAAGTCCCCGGAAGCTGTTTGGCTGCTGAAATCTTATCTGCTGATTCAAAATAATTAAGATAGGTAAGAGAAAGAAAATAAAGTATGACAAGACTGATGTTCCGGTATTTATTATTTTTTCCAAACAATAAAAAAAGCAATGGAAGACAGAAATAATAAGACATTTCTATTTTCAGGGTCCATAATGCGCCATTTACCGCCTGATTTCCAAAAACTCCCGGAAGCCAGGGTGCTTTAAAATTCAAAAATAGAGAATTCCAGAAAAGATATTTATAAACCTGCGGATTACTGAAATATTCTGTGAAAGAATAAGTGCTTACTAGGCTTAATAAGATTGCACAAAGAAATATAACCAACAAATAGGCGGGAACAATTCTTCTGATTCTTTTGCTTAAATAACTTTTCAGGCTGGACGATCTTTCATAGCTTCTTGCGATGAGAAAACCGCTTATCACAAAGAAGCCAAAAACTGCCATTTCTATGGGGCTGTATTTTAAGATTTTAAGCTCATCGGAGGCGCTTAAAGTTCCCAGATGACCTAAAAATACAATAAAGGCAAGGAGAACACGCAGGAAATCAAAATTATTTTTCGTTATGTCACACATTTGTATTTGTTTTGTACAAAAATAGTTTTTTCGAAGAATATATATGAATCTCAACCTTAATATTTTGCTAAAAACTACCATTATACTGCTCAAACAGCTTGATATTATTGAAAATATGCAAGTTTATAATAATTTCTTGCAAAAAATTATTAAATAATTCAAAAAAATTATAATTTTAGCCCTTGAAAAATTTGATACATGAAGAAATTAGCATTACTCTTTGCAGGTCTATCATTATTCGTAGCGACAGGATGTAATAACGACGACGATAATACAATAGAATATCCTATTGTAGGAACATGGCAACCCATAAAAAAAGTTGTTACCACTGTTGCGATAGGAGAAGATCCTGTTTCGGACGGGATTTCTTTTGACACCGACTGTCAGAAAACATCAAGATGGGTGTTTGTAGCAGGAGGTTCAGGAAAAAGAACGGATAACGGCGATGGGACGTCACCAGGAACATGCCAGCCGACTTTCGACAGAAACTTTACCTTTACGTATGACAAAGACAGTAAGGCTATTCAGATAAAATATCAGGGAATCGTTGAAGCAGACAAGGGAAGTGTTGTTACTCTTAATGACACAACTTTAAACATTAAAATTGAAGATACTTCAGACCCTACTGAATACCAATCTACAACTTATACTCTAAGAAGAATCCCTCAATAATAGAGAGCTTTTCCTCATTAAAAATTTAAGATCTCATCTCCGGATGGGATTTTTGTTTTGATATATTTAATTTAAAATTAAATTCTATTTCTATTAAAATCATTATTTTTGTGAATCTTGATTTTTTAGAGTTAAAAGAAATTTAATCTAAATATATCGAAGTCTAACATCTAATATCTAAATATAAAAAGTGTTTTACGATCATCAGCAGATAGAAAAAAAGTGGCAGAAATACTGGGAAGACAATCAAACTTATAAAACTTCCGACAGCACAGACAAACCTAAATTTTATGTTCTCGACATGTTTCCGTATCCATCAGGCGCCGGGCTTCACGTGGGGCATCCTCTGGGATATATTGCATCAGATATTTATGCAAGATACAAAAGACATCAGGGTTTCAATGTGCTTCATCCGGTAGGCTACGACAGCTTTGGGCTTCCTGCTGAGCAGTATGCGATCCAGACGGGTCAGCATCCTGCTGTTACCACAGAGCAGAATATTACAAGATATGAAGAGCAGCTTAGAAAAATAGGTTTCTCTTTCGACTGGAGCAGGGAAGTGAGAACTTCCGATCCCTCTTATTATAAATGGACCCAATGGATTTTCATTGAATTGTTCCATTCGTGGTATAATAAAGATACCGACAAGGCGGAATCTATTTCCACTTTGATCAGGCATTTTGAAACGAAAGGCACAAAAGATTTAAATGCCAATCAAAATGACGAATTACATTTCACAGCAGAAGAATGGAAAGAAGCTTCTGAAATTGATAAAGAAGATATTCTTCTAAACTACCGTTTGGCCTACAGAGCGGAAACTACCGTAAACTGGTGTCCTGCTTTGGGAACCGTATTGGCAAACGATGAGGTTAAGGACGGCAAATCCGAAAGAGGAGGTTTTCCTGTTTTCCAAAAGAAAATGATGCAGTGGAGCATGAGGATTTCCGCATATTCTGAAAGATTATTGCAAGGTTTAAAAACTCTTGACTGGCCGCAGCCATTGAAAGATTCCCAGGAATACTGGATCGGAAAATCTCAGGGAGCGCAGGTGAGTTTTGAAATCCTCACCCCAACCCTCTCCAAAGAAGAAGGAGCTGACAGCTTGGAAAATAAAAAACCGGGTTATTTGACAGGAGGTCAAAATTCTAAAGTTTTGTTACAGCATGCCAAGAATATGCGCCATGAAGCAACGGAGGGAGAAGATACGCTTTGGCAAATGCTTAGGAATAGAAAGCTCGAAAGTAAATTTAGAAGACAACATTTAATAAAAGACTACATTGTTGATTTTGTTAGTCTTGAAAATAAATTGGTGATTGAAGTAGATGGAGGTTATCATTCTGAAAAAGAACAGGTTGAATACGATAATTTAAGAACGCAATATCTTAACTCCTTTGGCTATGACGTTTTGCGATTCTCTAATGAAGAAGTTCTTAATAATAAAGAGAATGTTGTAGAAGAAATAAAGCGAAAATTAGAAGAAAATAAACAACAATTTTCAGAATCTGAAAAGTCCCTCTCCTCGGGAGAGGGATTTAGGGAGAGGATTGAAGTTTTCACCACAAGACCAGATACGATTTTCGGAGCAACTTTCATGGTATTGGCACCGGAGAATCCTTTGGTTGAAACAATTACGACGCCTGAGCAGAAAGCAGAAGTAGACAGTTATATCGAAGAAACTTCCAAAAAAACGGAAAGAGACCGTATGGCGGATGTGAAAAATGTTTCTGGAGCTTTCACGGGAAGTTATGCGATCAACCCGTTTAGTAACGAAAAAATGCCGGTCTACATTTCAGATTATGTGTTGATGGGCTATGGAACAGGTGCTGTTATGGCCGTTCCGGCTCATGATGAACGTGATCACAGATTTGCAAAGAAATTTAATTTAGAAATTAAAAAGGTTGTAGAAACCGGCGAAGATATCCAGGAGAAATCTTTTGATTCTAAAGATTCCGTTTGTGTAAACTCAGATTTTTTAAACGGTTTGAAATATGACGAAGCAAAAGCGCTGATTATTTCTGCGATCGAAAAAAGAGGAATCGGACACGGAACAACGAATTACAGACAGCGCGACGCGATTTTCTCCAGACAAAGATATTGGGGCGAACCTGTTCCTATATATTATAAGGATGGAATGCCATACACATTGCCGACTTCTGCATTACCATTGGAACTTCCTGAAGTTGAAAAATATTTACCTACAGAAGACGGAGATCCGCCATTAGGAAATGCCAAGACTTTTGCCTGGGATGAAGTAAATCAAAAAGTAGTTGATACCAATTTGATTGATGAAAAAACAATTTTCCCTTTAGAATTATCTACGATGCCGGGCTGGGCGGGAAGTTCATGGTATTTCTTACGATACATGGATCCGCATGACGAGAATGTTTTCGTTAAAAAAGATCTGGCAGATTATTGGGGACAAGTTGACCTTTATATAGGAGGAAGCGAACACGCAACCGGTCACTTATTATATTCCCGTTTCTGGAATATGTTTTTAAAGGACAGAGGATATATTAATCATAATGAGCCTTTCCAAAAGTTGATTAATCAGGGGATGATTTTGGGGATGAGTGCTTTTGTTAATTGGCAAAAAGTAGAATTTGAGTTTGATATTAATTATAAGAATATTGATGGAGAAATTATTTCAACAGAAAATATTAGTATTGATAAAATATTTGTAATTGAAACAGACTTAATTCACGACGAAGTTTCCTTTGATAAAGAATTGAGAAATTTTAATTCTGAAGTTACAGAGAAATTAATTTCTTCCCGAGAGAATAGTTCTTTTGATTTAGTTTGTACTAAGCAAATTAATGGTGATATAATGACAACTCACGTAGATATTTCTCTATTAAAAGGAACTACAAATGAGTTGGATATTGAAAAATTTAAGAATTGGAGAGGAATGTTTGATGATGCTTCTTTCGTTACTGAAGAAGAAGGAAAATACATTACCGATCGTGAAGTCGAAAAAATGTCCAAATCAAAATACAATGTCGTAAACCCAGACGATATCTGTGAAGAATACGGAGCAGATGGTTTGAGATTGTATGAAATGTTCCTTGGTCCATTGGAACAATCCAAGCCTTGGAACACTCAAGGACTGAGCGGAGTTTACGGTTTCCTTAAGAAATTCTGGAATTTATATTTCAATGGCGAAGTTTTTGAAGTGTCAGATGAAGAGCCGACAAAAGCAGAATATAAAGTATTACATACCTTAATAAAGAAGGTGGTTTATGATATTGAAAATTTCTCTTTCAATACGTCTGTATCATCATTTATGATTGCTGTAAATGAACTGCAAAAAATAAAATGCAAAAAACGCAATATTTTGGAACCATTGGCCGTTATCATTTCTCCTTATGCGCCACACATCTGTGAAGAGCTTTGGAGTCTGCTTGGTCATACAGCTTCTATTGAGTTTGAAAAATTCCCGGTTCTGAACGAAGATTATCTGGTAGAGGAAGAGATTGAATATCCTATCAGCATCAACGGAAAAACAAAACATAAGTTGGCATTATCGGCACAGCTTTCAGCAAAAGAAGTAGAAGATATGGTACTTCAGGACGAAAAAGTACAGCATTTTCTGGAAGGTGAAACACCGAAAAAAATCATTGTGGTGCCTCACAGAATAGTGAATATAGTAATTTAAATAAAAATTAACATTGGCAAATTAAAAAAAATGGGGGCTTATATTTTTTAACTTTTTAACGTAAACGTTAAAATTAGGGATTATTGCCAAAAAAAGAGAAAATAATTATAATATCGAAATCGTATTAAAATTTCGTTGTCAAAAAAAACAGAAATGTTTATTTGAGACTCTTGCATTTTAATTAATTTTGCCTTTAATTTACAAACTGTAAAATTTTTAAAACAATATAATTTAGTTAAATATGGAAATGAATGTTTCAAAAAATGATGAGCAAGTAGTTGCTAGAAAGGCAGGAGGTCTTAACCCGGCTTTAATTATTCCTATTCTTTTCGTAATAGGAGTTTGTATTTATTTATTCGTTCTTGGTAACCCAGGAAACTTCAAAGACGCAGAAAAACTAGGAGGTGGGTCTGTTGCTTTCTCAAGTGTTGAAGGAAAAGACATTCACCCAGAATCGTTTTTGGGAATTATCTACAAAGGAGGGGTAATCGTACCTATCTTGATCACTTTCATGATCACGGTAATCGTTTTCTCTTTCGAAAGATATTTCGTTCTTAGCAAAGCTGCAGGAAAAGGAAACTTAGACAACTTCGTTGTACAGGTGAGAAGTTTGCTAAACCAAAACAAAATTGATGAGGCTTTAGAAGAGTGCGACAGACAACAAGGTTCTGTTGGTAACGTAGTAAAAGAAGGCCTTACCACTTACAAAGCTTTATCTCACGACACTACGCTTAACAAAGAGCAGAAAATGGTAGCGCTTAACAAAGCAATCGAAGAAGCGACTACTCTTGAAATGCCAATGCTTGAGAAAAACATGATGATCCTTTCTACTTTAGGTACTGTTGCAACGTTAGTAGCACTTTTAGGTACGGTAATCGGGATGATCAAGGCGTTCTTCGCATTAGGTTCAGGAGGTGGTACTCCGGATGCAGCTGCACTATCTACAGGTATTTCTGAAGCATTGATTAATACGGCTTTAGGTATCGGTACTTCAGCTATCGCTATCATCCTTTATAACTTCTTTACTTCTAAAATTGATGGATTAACTTATAAGATCGACGAGATCGCAATGAGTATCCAACAGTCTTTCGCTGAATTCAACTAAGAATTTTTAGCAAAGAATTTGCAGTAAGTAAAAAGAAGTCTAATTAAAAATCATTAATAATAATGGCGAGAGTCAAACCAAAAAGACATGGAGTAATTACGGACATGACGGCAATGTGTGACGTTGCGTTCCTACTACTTACATTCTTTATCTTGACCACTCAGTTTAAAAAACCTGACGTGGAGCAGATCAAACCGCCATCTTCAATATCAGAGAAGTTACTTCCTGATGCAAGTTTGATGACTATCAATGCTACTCCGGACGGAAAATTCTATTTCCAGCCTGTAGAAAATGCATCAGAAAGATTACAGCTTTTGGATAATATGGGTAAAAAGTACGGAGTTACTTTTGACAATAAAGAAAAAGCTGCATTCCAAAAAGTACAGGCTATCGGCGTTCCTATGAACCAGCTGAAAAGCTATCTTGATTTGCCAGATGACGAGCAGAAGAATTTCAAGAGTCCTACAGGGATTCCTATGGATAGTACAAATAAGCAATTAGTAGACTGGGTGAAAGAAAGTCTTAACGTAAATCCTGAATACAAATTAGCGATTAAAGGAGACGTTACCACTGAATATCCGAAAGTTAAAAGCTTATTTGAAGGTTTAAGAGATATCGATTTTCTTAAATTTTGGTTGATTACATCACAAGAAGGTAAACCTAACGAATAATATCGATTAGAAATGGCAGAAGTACAAGTACAGGAAAAAGGCGCCAAAGGCGGCAAGGTACGTTCCAAGAAACAGAGTACCAGAGTCGATATGACTCCGATGGTGGACTTGGGTTTTCTATTGATTACCTTCTTTATGTTCACAACCACATTCTCTAAACCGAATGTAATGGATTTGGGTCTTCCGGCAAAACCGAAAGATGATACACAAAAACCACCTCCAACAGAAATTAAACTTTCTAACTCTATTTCTTTGTTATTAGGAAAAGACAATAAGATTTTCTGGCATCAACAGGATAATACATCCTTAACAGATCAGAATCTTAATGAAACTACTTTCGACAGAGAAGGAATCAGAAAAGTAATTGAGCAGGCAAAAGCAAATGCGGCTGATAAATCTAAGTTTACTGTAATTATCAAACCGACTGACGATGCTGTATATAAAAACTTTGTAGATATTCTTGATGAAATGGCCATCACTAAAAGCGAGCAGTACGGGGTTACTGATCTTAAGCCTTGGGAAAAAGCTATTTATGACAGAAAGGTTGGAAACTCTGGGGCTGCAGCAGCACCGGCTACAAAGTAAGTTAACCATAAAATTGTATATCTATGGCAAATGAAAATGTGTACGATCCGAATCTTACTTTAGATGAGATTGTATTTGAAAATAGAAACAAGGAATATGGTGCATACGATTTAAGACATCAGTACCCAAAACTTCTGACAAAATCTTTCATCGTTGGAACAGCATTATTCCTTATTGCGGCCCTGTCTCCTTTTATTTATCTTACTATTAAGAGATTAACCGAACCTCCTAAACAAGAAGTGAAGGCAGATTTGGTCGAAATTCTTCAGGAAGATAAAATTATCGAGCAACCGAAAGAAGAAGAACCACCACCACCTCCACCTCCAAAAGAGGAAGAGAAAATTGAAATTATTCAAAATGTGGTTCCTGAGCCAGTTAAAGCTCCGAAATTTGAAACTCCACCACCACCGATTTCTAAGCAGTTGGAAACAACTACAGGTCTTACCAATCAGGAAGGGGTAAAAGCTCCGGCTTATACGCCACCGCCACCGCCACCATCAACTGGTACAAGAACTTCTACAGCTGAAGTTAAGCCTCAGGTTAATGAAAACCAGGTGTACACTGAAGTAGAGCAGACAGCGGAATTCCCAGGAGGTATTAACGCTTTCAGAAATAAAGTATCAAGTAACTTTGACGGTTCTGCAATGAACGGAGATGAAGGTACTGTAAAAGCTGAAGTGACTTTCGTGGTTGAAAGAGATGGAAGTATCACTGATGTTAAGGCAAGTGGAGGAAATTCAGACTTCAATGCTGAGGCAATCAGAACGGTTAAGTCTATTAAAAATAAATGGACTCCTGCCAAAATCAACGGACAATCTGTACGTTACAGATTCAGATTACCTCTGACGATGAATTTTGAGTGATAATTTATCTTTAAATAATAATTAAAAAAGAGAAGCATATGCTTCTCTTTTTATTTTTTTTGGTATTTTTGTTATATGATGTTCAATTGGTTATCCCTTGTGACGGGATTGTTCTATATCGTTTTGGGAATTGTAGTGATTCTTTACAAATTCTTTTTCACAGTTCTGGAACCGGGAGTTGCTTACGCATTAGGAGCTTTGCTTATCCTGTACGGTATTTTCAGAATTTACAGAGCAATTTCAAAAATTAAAAATTCAGACAATGAAAAGTAGTATTAAAATCATAATGCTATTTTTTATTAGTATTATGGCTGTTAACTGTAAAAAGGAAGAGAAATCTCCATCTTATCACAAGGGAGAAATGACGATTCTTACCGATGAATCTTTTAAAAGTGTTACAGAAGCTTTGGCAGAAGGGTACATGATCAATTATCCAGATACCAAAATAAAAGTTGTCACTAAAAAAGAAGATCTTGGTTTTCTTGATCTTTTGCATGATAAGGCAAGAATTATTGTAATGTCCAGAGATTTATCACCTGAAGAAGTTAAAACTTATGAAGAACAGGTAGATCTTAAGTTTTTGCCGGCAAGATTTGCTGCCGATGCGGTAGTTTTTGTTGTTCCGAAAGATTCTCCAAAAGAAAGCATTTCAATGGAAGAAATAACTCAGGGGATGCAGTCGGACGATAAAAAATTTATTTTTGACGGAGCCAACTCAAGTAATCTGAATTTTGTTGCTCAAAAACTTAAAAAACAGCCTAAGGATTTACAATATTCTATTATTCCCGGTGATAAAAATATTATTGAAGAATTAAAAAAATATCCTGACAAAATTGGCGTTATAGGTCTTAATACTTTCAGTCGTCCTTACGATAAAGAATCTGAAAACTTAAGAAATATGGTGAAAATACTTCCCGTGGAAAACAAAGGCGTACAATATAATACAGATTTTGAATATCTGCGCAAAATGAATTATCCGTTCACCAGAGTTTTGTATTTTTTAACAAATGAAGGGAACTTTAATATTGCCAACGGCTTTATCAGATATTCCTGTACCCAGCTGGGACAGATGATTGTTCAGAAAGAAGGTTTGCAGCCCTATAATCTGTACAGAAGAGAAGTGCAGATGCGTTAAAATATATTAAATTAACACTTTACCCCAAAATAAATCATTATTTTGGTCTGAAAATTGTCTACAATATAAATCGAATTTAGATTAGAAAATAAAAAATGAGAGATATAATGAATATGAATGTAAAGAAGATTGCTTTTGGAGCAGCAGTGGTATTTTTTACCAATTTTGTGTTTGCGCAAACTGTACAGGATGGTATCAACAGTATGGACAGCGACAAATTTGCTCAGGCAAAAACTAATTTTACCAATATGATTGCATCGGCACCCACTGCCGAGAATTATTTCTACCTTGGAAATACATATTTAAAACAAGGTGAACCTGATTTTGCAGCGGCAACAGAAAATTTTAACAAAGGTCTTGCTGCAGATAAAAAAAGTTATTTAAACAAATTAGGCTTGGCTACAGTGAAGCTTGGAAAAGGAGATAAAAGTGCTGTTGCTGAAATTCAAAGCATTGTATCTGATTCAAGAGAGAAAGATGCTGAAGTATTATTCAGGGCTGCGGAAGCTTTAACATTATTTGAAAAAAACAATTCTCCTGATCTTGCGATCCAATTCCTGAATAAAGCAATTGAAAGAGCCTCAAGAAAAGAAGTTCCTGCACACTATTATTATACTTTAGGTGATGCATACAGACTGAAAAGAATGCCGGGAGATGCTATGAGTGCTTATGACAAAGCTCTTCCTTTAGCTAAAAATAAAGCATCTGTCTATACAAGAATCGGAACATTATGGATGGCGGCACAACAGTGGCAACAGGCGAAAACAAGTATAGATAAAGCTATCACTACCGATCCGACTTATGCTCCTGCCTATAAAGCGTTGGCGGCTTATGATATCAGATATCAACAGAATGCTAAAGCAACACAAGATCTGATTAACTATACAAAATACGCAGATGAAGATCCATATACTCAGCTGGAAATTGCTAAACTTTATTTTACGAATGAAGATTATGCTAATTCTAAGCAGGTTTTAGATAAAATTTTTGATAAAATTAACGATCCGATCAAGTTTAAGCTAAGAGCTTATCAATTGTACGCTGACGGGAAATATCCAGAAGCAAAACAAAATATGGATAATTTTGTTTCACAGGCAGATAAATCGAGAGTACAACCTGCCGATCAGGGCTTACAAGGTCTTATTGCTGCCGGTTTAGCTAAAACAGAGACAGATCCTGCTAAGAAAACGGCATTGACTACAGAAGCACAGCAAAAGATTGCTATTGCCAAAGCTGCTAAAGATGAAACGTTGAAATGGGATATGGAATTGGCAAAAATCGCAGGAGGAGGAGCTTCTCAGGCAAGTGTTGATGCTGGTCCTACAAATCCTGTAATTGAAGGTTTAAAACAAAAGGTAGCAGCTAACGCTCAGGATACGGATTCTTTATTTAAATTGGCAACAGCTTATCAGGAAGCAAAAAACTGGAATGGAGCAATACAGACATGGCAGAAAATGAATACACTTCTTCCAGACTGGGCACCTGGTTACTATAGTTTAGGATATTCTTACCAGCAGGCAGGAAACAATGAAGCCGCTAAAATTGCTTACGAAAAATTCATTACAACCGTGAAACCTGCAGAACAGGAGGCAAACAAGCAAACTCTTGCTTATGCATATTTCGCAGTAGCATATATGAGCAAAGATTCTGATATGGCTAAGGCTAAAGATTATGTAGCTAAATCTGTACAGTTGGATCCTAATTATCAGGATGCCGTTAAGCTGAATGCTGAAATCAATAAATAATTTAAATTTTAAATTATAGATATATAGCTTCCCATTCGTAATGTTTGGGAAGTTTTTCTTTTAATAGTATCTTTGAAGATATGAAAACAGATATATTAGCTTTTGGGGCTCATCCCGACGATGTAGAGCTTGGTTGTGGAGGAACGATCATTAAAATGGTTGCTGAAGGAAAAATATGTGCTATTGTAGATCTTACAAAAGGAGAGCTTGGTACGAGAGGGACTGAAGAGACCAGAAAGGCAGAAGCTACAGATTCAGCAAAAATATTAGGTGTTATTGCCAGAGAAAATCTTGGAATGAAAGATGGTTTTCTGGAGAATTCTGAAGAGTATCAGATGAGAATTGTAAAAATGATTCGTAAATACCGTCCGGAAATCGTTTTGGCCAATGCGATCGATGACCGGCATCCAGATCATGCAAAAGGGGCGAAATTAGTATCAGATGCGTGTTTTTTGGCAGGATTAAGAAAGATCGAAACTGTTTTGGACGGAGAAAATCAGGAAATATGGAGACCAAAGCATATTTTTCATTATATCCAGTGGAAAAATATTGAGCCTGAATTTGTCATTGATATTTCTGAGCATCTGGATAAAAAAATTGAAGCGTGTATGGCTTTTAAAACCCAGTTTTATGATCCCACTTCCAAAGAACCCGAAACACCAATTACCTCTAAAGACTTTTATCAGAGTTTAACCTACCGCGCTCAGGATTTAGGAAGGTTATCGGGAGTGACTTATGCTGAGGGATTTACGTCTGAGAAGCTGATTGCGATGAAAAATTTTGACGGAATTGTTTGGTAGTTAAAAAATCTTTCCTATATTTGCACTCACAAAACGGTGATTGTAGCTCAGTTGGTTAGAGCGTCGGATTGTGGTTCCGAAGGTCGTGGGTTCGAGACCCATCATTCACCCAAAATACTTATCCCGCTTATTTATTAAGCGGGATTTTTTATTCCTTATTTACTTCTGTAAATAATTAAGATTTATAACTATTTTCAATTCGTATAATCTTAATTTGTTCTGAAATTTAGTACTTTAGCAATATCTTTTGTATATGATTTCTTTATTTTTGTAGTTTCAAATGGTTTTATAATGCCATTACCGGAAGGATCAGAGACATATTTATTGAAAATTAAAGTGTATTTTTTTTCTGTCCACGGTTTGTCAGGTACAAAATACCATTCCATGTCATCCGATCCGGAGATAAATTTTCCTTGAATGTTAATATCCGTATTGTAGATGTTGATAGAAATTCCGCCAAGAATAGTATAGAGATCCATAGGTTTATCAAAGGCTATTTTTAATTTTTCTTTACTGTTTCTCCGTGGAATACTCAGTTTGTTTTGTAACACTTTTGGACAGCTTGCTGTCGGCTCAACAATTTCAAATTCTTTTATAAAAGGTTTTACTTTTGAATTTTTATGTAATGGTTTTAATTTGTCGGTAATCTCCAAATGATATTTTTTCCCAACATAAAAAACGTCGCCTAAATTGTCATAATATTTAATCCCGCTTTTTACTCTTCCGGGATGGATCATAAGCATTAATATCCTATCGCTGATCCACCTGCTTTTGTTAAGCCAGACATGAGGTACGACTTCTTTATTTTCATTATATAAATTCACATATCTGAAAGCGGATTCATCCTCCAGCATCGGTTCTGAAAATTCAACGTAAAAAGTCAGTATATTCTTTGGAATTTTATTATTTCGGGGATATATTTCCCTTACTGCAATTTCTTTATTGATATTAAAATCAATGGGTTGAGTTTTGTATAAAACTTTTACCGTATCATTTTTATAATAAAAGTGAGCATTAAATGAAAGTCCATCTCCCAATTCAAACTGAGGCTCAAAGAAGATTGTATCTTCCGCTTTGGAATAAGTACCCAAGAGCGGTGTCTTAGATTCCTTTCCTTCCTGGATCATAAAAACTTTCAATAAGTCTGAGGGTTGTTTATCATTTTCGTGAGCAGGGAAAGCTTTAAATAAAGGCTTATTGGATCTTTTTACATCAACTTGTATTTCCTGTGAATAACTGAAATTATACGAAAAGATAAAAAAAAGCATAAACAGATGCTTTAGATTAACTGTTGTTTTTCCTTTCATAATTAAAATTTTATAGTAAAGAATAATGTGCGAACTTTTGATCCGCACATTTATTTAGAAGATTCTTTATTAGTTATTTTTTAATGAAAGATTTAGAATCCAGATCTATCCCTTTATTGCTGATTTTTAACAGATAATTTCCTGTCTGTAAATCTGAAATTGAGATTTTTTTGTTGTTTGAATCAATTGTCTGCTTTTTGATTAGCTTTCCATCGTAGCTGTAAACTGAGGCTTCTATATTTTTATAAAGCCTATCATCGTAGAAAATATGCAAAACATCGGATGCCGGATTTGGAGAGATCTCAAATTTTATATGTTTAGCATTTTGTTCTTCAACATTCAATGCTGCTGTACAAACAGTTAGCTTTCCTAATGTTTGATAATCTGATGATAATGTAAGAAGTTCACAAGGCGAGTAGTAGGCCATTGAAGAGAAACTGCCGGGGAAACTTGTCATTTCTTCTGTAGTAAGACCTGGATTGACGTTGCCACTATAATCTCTCAGCTCAACAGCATTGCTATTATAAGTATTATTGGTAAAAGGGGTTCCGTCAAGAAACTTTTTCCCTATTCTGTAAATTGTATTATAGCTCCAGTTATTATGCAAGTCTAATAGATATGCTTCGGTCCCGTTATTGATGGGTATTGTTTTCACGGAATAATCAAAAACAACATCAAATGATTCTCGTACCGTAAACAGACCTGTGTTATCGACTAATGAAGATACGGTTTCCGAAAAGCCCGGTGCACAGGTTGTTGTGCCACATAAGTACTCGGTATTATTAATTTTTATATAATTCAACTTTTCTAACGGAGCACTTGTATAATATGTATTCCCCAAATTTGATTTAAACATTGTGGTGGCTCTTTTCGTAATTGTCGCATTATGAGTAAATGGAGCTGGTATATAGCCCAGCTCTCCTTTTAAAGTGCTGTGATTACTTGATACATAAAGTTTATTACCGCCCCATGCAATATCCTGAAAAACGCAGTTCGCATTCGTGAAGTTTAACGTACAATAGGGCATTGTGTTAAAGTTCAGCGCTGTAATTGTATTCCCTGAATTTGTAAGCTTAACAAAATATGGCGTTGTATTTACCATAGCCATGATATAAACAGAATTTGTGATAGGATTTACTTCAATATTTTTAATAGAAGTAATAGTTTGTCCGATTGCGGCTTCTATTCTTGTTTTTACATTGTTAGAAGTGGTTGCGATAGTATTTGCTGCCTTGTCTGCGGGATTATTGTCATTGACGTCAACGATGAATACTTTACCGGTAGCATTATTGGTAGCAACCAACGCAACACTGTTCCCGTCACTAATAAGTTTAAAATTTGTAATTGTTCCCGAAGTAATCATCGTTCCTGTTTGAGGAGATACCATTAGGGAATTTTGGGCAAAGCAGAATGCAGATGCCAGAATAAAAAGGAATAAATTTTTTTTCATGTATTTATATTTAAAAGGTTAAAATTATTTCATAGATAATCGTTTTTGGTTTATTTTGTTAATGGATTTCATATTATAAAGTTTGTGTTTTACTGTTTTTTGCTTACTTTAATAAAAATTATTTAATGATTAAATTATAATATTAAATAATTAATAACAATTTTACTTATTATTTTTCAATATTGTATAAGTGTAATAACTAAAAAATATGCATAGCATTGTATTTTTACGATTTAATAGCAAGTGAAAATGTTAAATTTCAGAAATAAAAAAAAGCATCTTTTTCCAGATGCTTGTGTTTTTAAATGTTTTTAGATATTTTAAACTTCGTCGTCAGAATCAATTGTGTATGATCTGCTTTTGAAGTCTTTATCATGCTTTTCTGATATTACATCCTCACCCTTTTCGTTAATGATGAAATCTGTGGATTCATTAAACATCTCCTGAAAACTTTTGAAATCTTCTTTATAAAGATAGATTTTGTGCTTCTCAAATGTTGCTTCTCCGTTCTCTCCGAAATTCTTTTTACTTTCCGTAATTGTAAGATAATAATCTCCTGCTTTCGTCTCGCGCACATCAAAGAAATAAGTTCTTCTCCCTGCTTTTAACACCTTAGTGAAAATTTCATTTTCATGGCGTTCCTTGTATTCACTCATTGTTAGATATTTTTTAATCTTGTTAGGAACAAATATAAAAGTTTTCTTTTAATCACAAAATTTTTTTTATGATTTATTTAACATTTGTGAACGAATGTGCTATGCGGTTACGGAATTGCTAATTTCTGTGAGGTTAATAATTTTATCTGCTCTTTGAGCGCTAGACTCTCTGTGTGTGATGATTATAGAAGTAGCGTTATGTATTTTTTTCTCTATATTTTCCAGTATATTTTGTTCTGTTTCGGTATCTAATGCTGATAGCGAATCATCGAAAATAATAATATTAGGATCTTTAATTAATGCTCTTGCAATACATATTCTTTGCTTCTGACCTCCCGAAAGCATGACGCCACGTTCGCCCACCATTGTTTTATACTGCTCTTTAAAATCTACGATGTTTTTATCCACATCAGCGATTTTAGCATATTCAACAACTTTTTCATGGGTAGGATGATCAATGGCAAAACCAATATTATTTTCAATGGAATCTGAAAAAAGATAACTCTCCTGAGGAATATATCCGATGGAATTTCTGTAATTATCTAAATTGTGTTCCTTTAAATTTTTTCCGTCAATTAAAATTTCTCCTTCGGTAGGGTCAATCAATCTGCAGAGCAACAATGCGATGGTCGATTTTCCGCTTCCTGTTTTTCCCATGATCGCCAGAGATTCTCCTGCATTTACTTTAAAGCTAAGATTTTCCAGTGCTTTAATGCCTGTATTTGGGTAAGTATAAGATACATTCTTGAACTCAATATCTCCTTTAATAGGATAATTTTCAAAATTTTTGTTAATGATTTCGGACTTCTTATCCATAAATTCATTAATTCTCTGCATCGATGCTTCCGCACGCTGATTCACTGAAGTTACCCATCCCACCATCGAAAAAGGAAATATGAGGGTATTGATATACATAAAGAAATCCGCAATTTTACCGATGCTTAATTCTCCCGCAATATATTTCTGACCGCCGACCCAGATGATAGCTACATTCAGAAGTCCGATGACAAAGAGAATGATGGTGAAAAAATAGGCTTCCGTCTTGGCCAGATCAAGAGCTTTATCCTGATAATCGGTAACTTTTACCCCATAATTTTTTTCAATGTACTTTTCACGGGCGAAAAATTTAACCACACGGATTCCGGAAAAACTATCCTGTACAAAAGTGGAAATCGCAGACTGGCTTTTCTGCATAATTTTCGACTTTTTATTAATAATAGAACTTACTTTATAGATAGCGTAAGATAAAATAGGTAAAGGAAGCAACGTCCATAAAGTCATGGAAGCGTCAGTCTTTATCATATAAATAGCCGTAATGATAACGAGTACCAGCAAATTGGCAACGTACATTACACCCGGTCCCAGATACATTCTTACCGCAACAACATCTTCACTCAGTCTGTTCATAAGATCACCAATCGTTGTCTGTTTGTAATCTGTTAAAGATAAATCCTGATAGTGTCTGTAGATTTTATTTTTCAATTCATATTCAATTCTTCTTGAAGCAACAATAATAGTCTGTCGCATCATAAAGGTGAAAAATCCGGTCAGCAATGAACATCCTACAATAATGGCAACATAGATCAGGACCTGTTTATTGAAGCCGAGGTTACCGTTTTTCGTAAGTTCATCCACCGATTTTCCTACGAATTGTACCTTATATATATTGAAAAAATTACTGGCGATGATGAATAATACCCCCCAAAATAATAATATTTTGTGTTTCCAGAAGTAAGGGTTTAACGTTTTTAAAGCTTTCATAAAGTTTACAAATTTACAAAAATGTCATCACACTGCGAATTTCATAAAGTTTAAATTTCGTATCTTTGCACCCATAAAAAGCTCTTTGAATGTTAGGAAGACGACAAATCCGTGAAAAAGTAGTACAGACTGTGTATTCATATTACCAGAATCCTGTAAAGTTTGATGTGTTAGAGAAAAATATGTTTACCGGAATAGAGAAAATCTATCATCTCTACATCTATGAGTTAAACTTTTTGGTAGCTCTGAAAGAATTAGCCGAAAATCAGATTGAGATCGGTAAGAATAAGTTCATTAAAACTGATGCCAATATTAATCCTAACCAAAAATTCATCAATAATCAAATTTTAATAAAACTGGAGGAAAATCCTGAAAGACTTTTCTTTACAGGTCAGCATAAACAATTAAAATGGGATATGCACGATGATCTTTTGGTAAAAACTTTCCAGAGAATCACAGCCGGAAAACGATATCAGGACTTCATGAAAGAAGAAGGATATTCTTTTGCAGAAGATCAGAAATTCATCGGAAAATTGTTTTTAAGATATATCGCTGAAAATGAGGATTTTCAAGATTATCTGGGAGATAAAGAACTTTCATGGTATGATGATATTCACATTGCCAACTCCATGGTTCAGAAAACAATCGGTTTCCTGAAAGAAGATGAAGAAAGCAGAACTTTAATTAAAATGATTAAAGATGATGAAGACAAAACTTTCGCCATGAAACTCTTGAGAAATACATTAGACAGCTGGGAAAACAATGAAAAGAAGCTGGGGGAAAGACTGGAAAACTGGGATCTGGAGAGAGTTTCACTAATGGATAAAGTGATTTTATCAACGGCTATTTCAGAACTTGATAATTTTCCTTTTACACCTTCAAGAGTAATCATTAATGAATATATCGAGATTGCAAAAGTATTCGCTACAGACCGATCCAACATTTTCATTAACGGGATTTTAGATAAATACTGCAAAGATTTAAATAGAATATAAATATTTCAATATGAAAAAGACATTATCAATTATCGCTTTATCAGTAATAGGTTTTGGTTTGGTTTCTTGTAAAAAAGAAAATAAAGCAGAGGCGGTACCAGGTACAGAAACTTCTGTTAGTACAGATTCTACTGCAGCTCCTGCAACAGTTGCCGGTGATTCTGCAATGGCACCGGTTTCAACAGAAACGGCTACCCCTGCTTCCAATCAGCCATTGACGACTATCGCTCTTTCCGAAAATAACTTCGATTTTGGAAAAATCAAAAAGGGTGATAAAGTAGAGCATGTATATGAAGTTACAAACACAGGTAAAAACCCTTTAGTAATTTCAGAAGTAAAACCAGGATGCGGATGTACAGCTCCGGATTTTACAAAAGAACCGATCATGCCGGGTAAAAAAGGAAAAATCACCTTACATTTCGACTCAACAAACTTTGACGGTAACGTAAGTAAATTTGCAGATGTTTTTGCAAACGTAGAAAAAACTCCTGTTAAATTAACATTCACTGCGAATATTCAACCATAATATCATGAATTTATTATCAATATTTTTACAGGCACCTGCTCAGGGAGGAAACTCTTCCATGATGTTGATCATGATGGGGGCGATGTTTGTAGGGTTTTATTTCTTAATGATAAGACCACAAATGAGAAAGCAGAAGCAGGAAAAAAACTTCCAGGAAACCCTTAAAGTAGGAACAAGAGTAGTGCTTACTTCGGGTCTTCACGGAAGAATTGCCCAGGTTCAGGACGATGGTTTTATCATCGAAACTTTATCAGGGAAATTAAAATTTGAAAAAGCGGCTGTTTCGAGAGAATTTACAGAAGCGCGTTTTGGCGATAAAGCTAAAGCTGCGGAAAAGACGACAGAGAAAAAAGAAATCGAAACTGAGAAAAAATAATTTTCAGATTTAAAATATTCCGTTTCGGCGGGGTGAGCTTTGCTCACCCCGCCGAAACTTTTTTAGAAGGTATTTACGTATTAATTTCCAGAGACTTTGTCTTCCGTAAGAAGCTATTTGTGCTTATTGATTAGAAACATTCGTGAAATTAGTGTTTAAACAAATATCTTTGTCCCATGAATCAAAACACAAACAAAACCGTTCTCATTCTCGGTGCTAATTCAGACGTGGCTAAGCAATGTATTCTGCAATATGTACAAAAAGATTTCTCCGTTATTGCGGCTTCAAGAAATACACTTTCTTTAGATAATTTCGTTCAGGAAAATAAGCTGCACTCAAACGTTTCGGTATTGTATTTTGATGCTGTAGATTTTAATGCTCACCAAAAGTTTTATGATGAACTTCCCGTAAAGCCTCATATTGTTGTTTATGCCGCAGGATTTTTAGTTGAAAATGAAAAAGCATTAACAGATTTCAAAGAAACGCAACAGATGATGATGGTCAATTATATGGGAGCAGTTTCTATTCTCAATATTATTTCATCAGATACAAGCAATAAAAATCTGGAAAGAATTATCGGATTATCATCACTTTCAGGCGTTCGGGGAAGGAAAAGTAATTTTGTGTATGGAAGTACAAAAGCCGCTTTTACCACGTACTTAGCGGGCTTACGGCAGGAGTTGGCTTCAAGAAATATCAAAGTCAATGCTTTAGTAATCGGTTATATAAGAACAAAAATCAATGAAGGGTTACAATTAAATGAATCCTTAATAATGGAACCGGATTACGTTGCAAACTTCATCGTAAATGCCGGAAACTTGTTTACCATTGTTCCGAACTTTAAATGGAAAATGATTTATTTTATTTTGAAAATGTTGCCGGAAAGTTTGGTGGCAAGGTTACCTTGATTATTTTTGATGTTTAGCATATTTTTCAAGATAATCTAAGATTGTTCCAAATTCATCATTTGTAAATTCTGATTTATTAATAATAAAATGTAGATTATTAATAACATTAATTAAAATAAAATTATCAATTTTTACAAATGAAACTTTCTCCCAAATAGAACTAAAGGTATTAACAGGATTTTTGAATTCAATTTTCTCCTCATTCATACTAACATATGAAGGTTTATCTATGGTTTTAAATTCACTAATAAGGTCTTCAACTTGTTTTTTAAATTTCTTCTTTGAGATAAAATATTGATAAATGACAGTTAATAATAAGCCGAAAAGAAAAATTCCACCATATCTAAAAAGATAAAATAGTAAGTTGGTGTCGAAATTTTTTATAGGATAAAAACCTAAAAAAAGGAAAACAAAAGTGATTACAATAATTTTTTTCCACTCTTTAAAAGTTTTACTCCAGACATATTTGAAGTAGAAGTTTTGATTTTCACGTTCAATTTCTTCGTTAAAAGTAATTTCAATTGTAATATTTTCTTTCATTGTTATTAGTCATACATTTCTGCACCAAAAATAACCAATTACTCCAAGTCCTGCAACCTCTCCAAAGCCTTCATCATATCAATTCCTTTCCCCAGAATAGGCTTAAACAGATCACCTTTCTCTTTTATCCTTTGCAATGCATTGTGAATATTAAAATCGGTAGGCTTCAGTCCCTTTTTCAATTCATTCCATTCTAAAGGCATAGAAACGGAAGCACCTTGTTTTGGACGCAAGCTGTAGGCACTCGCTAACGTCTGTCCCGTTCTGTTCTGAAGATAATCAAGGTAAATTTTATTGTTATCTCTTTTCTGAAGACTTCTTTCCAACGTAGTAATTTCCGGAAGCTTATCATGAACCTGCTTCATCAGAATATGTGCAAAATCTTTTACCTGGTCAAAATCATACTTTCCACCCATAGGAATATAAATGTGAATTCCCGTACTGCCGGAAGTTTTACAATAGCCTTCTGTTTTAATGGATTCTAAAACCTCATGCACCTGAAGCGCGGTTTCTATCACGTCATCAAAAGTGTTTTTCTTGGATGGGTCCAAGTCCAGCACCATAAAATTGGGGTGATCAAGATCGGGTAGGGAAGAATTCCATGGATTCATGTCTATGCAGCCCAAATTATTCAGATAAGCAAGCGTAGCTTTGTCATTACAATATATGTAGTCGATGTATTTATCGTTCGATTCAGAGTAGACCTGTGTTGTTTTTACCCAGTCCGGGATATTGTCGCTGGCATCTTTCTGGTAAAAGTTCTGTTCTTCAATACCATTTGGAAAACGGTTCAGAGAAAGTGGGCGATTTTTTAAATGTGGCAGAATATAGTCAGCCACCGACTGATAATAATCAATCACATCACCTTTGGTTACATCATCCTTGGGAAAATATACTTTATCCTGATTGGTCAGTTTCACTTTATGTCTGTTCAGTGTTACTTCTTTATCGGTTTCAGAAAGTTTTGTTTTTTTAGGAGTTGTAGATGCTTTCATATCTTTTGTATTTTCGTTGACTTCATCTATTTCACCGGCAGAATTCTTTACTTCCTCCGGCTCTTTATCTTCACGGATGGCCACAAAAACCGGATGCCTAAAGATACCGTCTTTTGTGATTTCAGAATACTTAATCTCGCATACCAGTTCAGGTTTTATCCATGTTACGGGCATGTTGGTTTTAGGTTTGGTCTCAAAAGGAGAGCTCTTTACAATTATTTTCTTTAATCTTTCATGAAGTTCTTTAATCGATTCACGGTTAAAACCTGTTCCCGTATGTCCGGAATAGGTAAGCTTTCCGTCAATATATTTCCCCAAAATCAGCGCTCCGAAACCTTCCCTTGATCCGCGTGGTTCTGTAAATCCGCAGATGATCGCTTCTTCCGTATTCGTGAATTTTATTTTAAGCCAATCGGAAGTTCTGTGATTTTCAATATACAGACTATCTGCTTTTTTGGCGATCATTCCTTCCAGCTGCATCTTTTTCATCTGCTTAAAGAACGCAATGCCTTTTTCCTGGATATGATCACAATATTTGATAACATCGGTTTCTATTAAAGCTTCTTTGAGAAGTTCTTTTCTCTGAATCAACGGCAGCTCTTCCGTAGAATGTCCGTTTAGCCAAAGAATATCAAAAACCTGATAGACGAGGGCGAGGTCAGGATTATCACCGATTTGCTGCAGCAGCTGAAAATTGGGTCTGCCATTTTCATCGTAGGCAACGATCTCGCCATCCAGGATCATTTTGTGTTTCTGATGACTGAAATCCTGTGATACTTTTTTAAATTTGGATAAAAAGGAAATCCCGTTCCGGGAATAGAATAAAGGTTCTTCCCTGAGATCAGCAACAGCACGGTAGCCGTCCCATTTGATTTCAAAAACCCAGTCTTCATCGTCAAAAGCTTCACCATGGGGTTTTGCTAGCATAGGCTTGATGAAATGTTCTAATTTTTTCTCATCAACTAAATCATTAAATCTTTGAAACCGTGGTTTTGTATTATCGTTTACTTCTTTTTTCCGGCGACTTTTGGGCTTTTTTTTTCCTCTAAAAATTTTGTGACCAAAGAATTCTTAGCTGTGTTCTCTTCAGCGTCGTAATCACTTTCTGCGAAATCATCTTTATGTTTAATCAGCAACCATGAATTTTCTTCCGTATTTTTCATTTTAACCAAAGCAAATTCGCCTTTCAGTTTTTTTCCGTGGAGGATAAACTTTAAAGAGCCTGCATGAAGTTCTTTCAGCAGTTCTTTCTCATCAGAAAGCTTTGAATTTTGATCCAAAGGTTCATACGTTCCGCTGTCCCAGATTTCTACCTGTCCGGCACCGTAATTTCCTTCCGGAATATTTCCCTCAAAGTCTTTATAGTCGTAAGGATGATCTTCCACCATCATCGCGAGGCGTTTATCTTTCGGATCCAAAGATGGTCCCTTTGGTACGGCCCAGCTTTTCAGTACGCCATCCATCTCCAGCCTGAAATCATAATGCAGTCGCGATGCAGCATGGCGCTGAATCACGAAAATCAGCTTGTCTTTGCTCTTTTTGCTTTTTCCTTCAGGCTCGGTCGTTTCGTCAAACTTTCTCTTTGCATTGTAATCTTTTAAAGCCATTATGATGCGTTTTTAGATTTGGGACTTTGTAAACTGGCCTTCAGCTGCGCCATAAGGTCGATTACTTTACCTTCCTTAGCCGGTTCAGCTTTTTTAGCTTTAATATTTTTTCCTTTGGCCTTCTGTTTAATAATCTTCATTAAAGATTCAGAATAGGTGTCTTTATACATTTCCGGATCAAATTCCTGGGAAAGCTGCTCAATCAGGTTGATAGCCATTTTAAGCTCAGCAGGCTTGGGTGGTTTTTTAGCAGGAATCTTCAGGTCGCTGTAATCTCTTATTTCCTGGGCAAATCTCAGGCGGTTCAGCACAAGAACCTCATCGTTGTAGGGACGGATCATCCCGATTGCCTCGCTTTCACGAAGTACAAATGTTCCTACGCCTACCATTTCTGTTTTGGCTAAAGCTTTCAGGAGAAGCCGGTACGCATTCTCCCCGTTCTTCTGCGGTTCGAGGTAATAGGGATTTTCAAAATAAACGGAATCTACTTCAGACTCCTTCACAAACTGGTCAATAGAAAGTATTTTTGATTTTTCCGGGCTTGCTGCCTCATAATCTTCTTCATCAAGAATGATGTACTTATCGTCCATGAGATAACCTTTTACAATGTTTTCCCATTTTACTTCTTTCCCTGTATTTTCATTTACCCTTTTAAACCGGATATTCGAAAAATCAGATTTATCCAGCATATCCAGATCCAGCTTGGTGGTTTCTGTTGCCGAATAAATTTTTACGGGAATATTCACTAAGCCAAAGCCAATGGCGCCATTCCAGATTGCTTTCATTGTAATTTGATTTAACAAAAATCTACAATGATTGTGCCGTGCAGAATACTTGTGAAGGATTGTGGTATATGTTAATGATTTCGTAGGCAGTATTTTGTCTTAGACACATTTGCCATCATCCATTAATTCACCTTAGTCTTACCGCTTTATTCATTTATATTGCATAATTCTTTTTTAATCCCATGCAAAGCCGCATTTACTTTGGAAAATTGATTTTAACCCACTGCAAAGAGTCATTTTCCTAATGTAAATTCATTTTAACCATATGTAAAACAATATTTATCTTTAAGAATCAGCTTTTACCTACTGCAAAGAGTCATTTTCCTAATGTAAATTCATTTTAATCATATGCAAAGCAATATTTATCTTCTATAATCAGCTTTTACCTATTGCAAAGCCGCATTTACTTTGGAAAATTGATTTTAACCTACTGCAAAATACTATTTACTACATTTGAAGTCATTTTACAAATCTAAAGGAGTGTTTTTTCGTAGTAAAGCGGAGAAAACATGTATCGAGAACGGTATTTATCCTCAAAATCACAGACTTCTCGATATGATTTTTTCAAATCTAATCGAAAGGACGAAATAACTCAAATAAACTAAAGGTGCTTCTTACTGAGAAATATTTTATCTTTTTGAATTAAAGATGAATCTAAAATATTTTCTATATTTGTTCTACTAAAACAAATGCAAATGTATGTAAAACAAGAAGAGTGCCTTCCATTGGCGAAGGACTTATACCAAAGTTTCCAAAGAGATTTCAACGATTTCATGGCCGAAGATCACAACTATACTCAGGCTTACAAAGATCTTTTCAGCGCAAAAATAGACGAAGTTGAACAGCAGGAGTTTAATAATTCTGTGTTGACTCGGCAAAAGCAGGCTACCCGGGAATTGTATCTCTTGGGAGATCAAATCAGGCTTCCGCTTAAAAAGCTCAATGTAAGAATAAAAAGAGCAAAGTTACCCACCGATCTGGCAACAGATATCTCATTAGACATCCGCAACCGGAATTTTGAGGGTGTTGCCGATAAGCTCCAGAGGCTGATCCAAATTTTATCAGACAATGCAGAGACAATGCAGACTGCGGGAATGAAAGATGATACGATTGTTTTGCTTAAACAAGCACGGGTAGAGATTGCGCAGAAGGCAGACGAGCAAACACAAATGATGAAGGAAGTATCAGGGAAATCCGACGAAACCCGTCATTTGTACAAAGAACTTGAAGCTTTTATAAGACACATCTGTGAAGACGGAAAATTAATATATGAACGTACCCAGAAGGCAGATGAATACACCATCAAAAAAATGATCAGCCGTCTGCATAAAAAAGGAGGGGAAGGTAACGACGAAAATGTGGAATCACAAAAATAAGTAGAGATGATTGCGAAAATTGAAGAGATCAGTGATCTGGAAGAATTCGGAATTGATCTGATCAAGTTCCAGATTTATGTAAGAAAACCAGACGGAGCAGATGTTAGTGTACCTATGACCGTTTATATGTGGGAAATCAGAAAGTTTATAAACATCCATGACCATGAAGCTGCAGCCTATGTGAATAAAATAAGTGAAGGCCTTCGTTGCCAAGGTGCAAAAGACGGGAAAATTCTGAAAGTGCTTCATGAAGATTGTTTTCCTATCTATTCTTATGTGGAGAAGTATGTGAAAAGCCTTCCCCGGGAAAAAATCAACAAGCATATTACCTGGGCCGAAAACAGAGAAACCGTTTCTGCCGAAAATTATGCAAAAAAGTTTTACCAACTCCGTGAGTTTAACATACCAGCCTATAATCAGAAATTTGCCTATTTGCCAAAGCTTTGGATGAGGTTGTGCGGGAAGAAGTGAAAGGATTTTAGCCTGATAAAAAAACAGGAATAAATAACAAAGGCGGAGAAATTTTCTCCGCCTTTGTTTATGCTTTTAAATTTAGTTTAAGTTCAAGCTCATCCAGCTGTTCATCTGCAATGGCAGCCGGCGCATCGATCATTACATCTCGTCCGGAATTATTTTTCGGGAATGCGATATAATCTCTGATCACTTCATTTCCGTCGAGAATTGCAACCAGACGGTCAAACCCGAACGCTAAACCTCCGTGTGGCGGAGCACCGTATTTAAAGGCGTTCATTAAGAAACCAAACTGCGCTTCAGCTTCTTCTTTGGTGAAGCCTAACAGATCAAACATTTTAGACTGAAGATCTCTATCAAATATTCGGATGGAACCTCCACCGATTTCGTTTCCGTTCAGGACCATATCGTAGGCGTTGGCTCTTGCTTTCCCCGGATCTGTTTCCAGTAAATGAATATCTTCAGGTTTCGGAGAGGTGAAAGGGTGGTGCATCGCGTGGTAACGGCCGCTTTCTTCATCAAATTCCAGTAATGGGAAATCAACTACCCAAAGTGGGGCGAATTCATTTCCTTTTCTTAACCCCAAACGGTTACCAAGCTCCATTCTCAACGCTGAAAGCTGGGTTCTTACCTTATTTTCGTTTCCTGAAAGGATCAACATTAAGTCTCCTTCTTTAGCCCCGAACTTTTCGATGATTTTAGCTAAATCTTCCTCGTTGTAAAATTTATTAACCGAAGAAGTCTTCACCCCATCATTCTGGAATTTCACCCACACCATTCCTGAAGCGCCGATCTGTGGTCTTTTTACCCACTCAACAAGCTCATCGATTTGCTTTCTTGTATAATCTGCACAGCCTTCTACATTGATTCCGACAACAAGCTCTGCATCATCAAATATTTTGAAATCTTTTCCTTTAACCAAATCATTCAGTTCCACGAATTCCATTCCGAAACGGATATCTGGTTTGTCATTTCCGTATTTCTGCATCGCATCGGCAAACGTCATTCTTGGGAAATCTCCGAATTCCTGGCCGGTAATATCTTTCAGTAAGGTTTTGGTCATTCCTTCAACAACATTCATTACATCTTCCTGCTCTACAAAAGCCATTTCACAATCGATCTGTGTAAATTCCGGCTGTCTGTCGGCTCTTAAATCTTCATCACGGAAACATTTTACGATCTGGAAATATTTGTCCATTCCACCCACCATCAACAATTGTTTGAACGTCTGTGGAGATTGTGGCAACGCATAAAACTGTCCCGGGTTCATTCTGCTTGGCACCACAAAATCCCTGGCGCCTTCCGGAGTAGATTTAATCAAAACCGGAGTTTCCACTTCGATGAATCCGTTGTCCGAAAGATAGTTTCTTACTTTCTGCGCCATGTTGTGACGGAAGATCAGCTTATCCTTTACCGGGTTTCTTCTGATATCAAGATAACGGTATTTCATTCTTAATTCTTCACCGCCATCCGTTTCATCTTCAATCGTGAAAGGCGGAAGCTGGGATTCGTTCAGAACTGTTAGTTTCTCAACAAGAATTTCAATTTCTCCTGTTGGAATATTAGGGTTTTTGCTTACTCTTTCAATGACTTTACCGGTCACCTGAATCACAAATTCACGACCCAGTCTTTTGGCGTTTTCCATCAGTTCTGCGGTAGAACGCTCCTGATCGAAAACCAATTGTGTAATCCCGTAACGATCCCGGAGATCTATCCAAATCATAAATCCTTTATCACGGATGGTCTGTACCCATCCTGAAAGGGTTACTTCTTCATTAAGATTTTTGAGAGACAATTCTCCGTTGGTGTGCGATCGAAACATTGTTTTTAGATGTTAGATATTAGACTTTAGAAATTAGACTTTTATACGTCTGATTTTTCGTTGGCAAAGATAAGGTTTTTAGAGGTTTTTAAAACAAAAAAAACTTCCCGAAGGAAGTTTAAACTATTTATTTCTAAAAAAATTAAAGAACTGATACCATTGCAGACTGTTTGCTTTTAGCAGCATAGTCTTTTGCCGTCTTACCTTTGTTGTCCTTTATATCCTTTTTTGCTCCGAATTTCATTAAGATTTTTGCTGCATCCATGTTTCCGGATGTTGCTGCGTACATCAAAGGCGTTACATCGCTGCAGGATTTATTTACGTCAACCTTATTTACCAGATAATTGAATGTGTTCTTTTTATTTTCTTTTACACTTAAAGAAAGCAGATTTGTTTTTGTGCCGTTTACGGTATAACATTTTGAAAAATCTTCCTGATTGAAAACTTTCTGAAAACTTTCCGGATTATCTGTCGTAAAAGCTTTCAATTGTTCTGCGGATAATTCCTGTGCAAATAACCCGTTTGCAAAAATAGAAAGCCCGAATAGTAATGTTGCTGTAATTATTTTTTTCATAAAACTTGATTTATTTAAATAATATACAAAGCTAAATAATTTTTTTGATCAATGTTGCTAATTATTAATCCAATTCATTGCTTTTTCCAAACTTCTTTCCTGCTATATTTAATTGGGCTAGTAGTGTTTTATAATAATTTTAACAGCTGAACTTTTGATTTTAAGAGAGTATTTTCTAATTTCGTACGACAACTAAATTATATTACTATGGGAAAAGGAGACAAAAAATCCAGAAGAGGCAAGATCAACAATGGAAGTTATGGTAAAAGAAGGCCAAGAAAATCTTCAAAATCAGTTGCTTCTTCAGAAGAGAAATCAAAAAGTTAAAATAAAACAGGCTGTCCAAACTTTTCGGACAGCCTGTTTTTTGTTTGTTAAAGCTTTTTAATTTGTTCTTCAGTATATCCTTTACTTTTTAATAGTTCTATGTATTCTAAGGCACTGTAGGTCATCCAGTTTACCGGCTCAGGTGCTTTTTTCTTTTCAATAGTAAATTCCAGAATTCCGGAATTGTTGTTCATCCATGGAAGCATATAGTAATTTAACCCGCCTTTATAGCTTTTAAAATCATGAAACTGTTTTCCTTTGTCTGTATTATAAGCGATCTTAAAGGCTGAAAAGTAAAATGCGGGAATCAGTAAACACACCCAGGACATATTTTTTAAATAAGGCTTTTTAATAGCGGATATTCCATAACCAATGGATAAAGCGAAAATAATATTAAACGGAATAAAAAATACATAATTATCCGAAACAGCATAGAACGTTGCGAAGCCATATACAAATAATGAAGCTGTAAAGAATACAAAAAACATTTTTCGTTCAGATTTGTATAAAGCAATGATACCAACGATGCCAAATACAGTAAACAGGTTAAAATTATAAAGCAAGTACACCACCGATTTTACCAAATCCTGAGCATATTGTGTGGCAGACTTTTTAAATGAATCCTGAACCCACGTTCCCTGATCGGAACTATAAGGGGAATTAAGAGGTAATCCCTGAGATACGTTTAATATGAATAGGGAAAGAAATATTATTGTAAAAATTAACAGAGAAGAATAAGCATATTTTTTTTCCGACCTGAAATAAAAAATAAAAAGCAGAAAAGCAGGAACAAGCATAATATTTTGAATATGAATCCATAAGCTAATTCCTAAAAAAATACTTCCCCAAATAATATATTGTTTCTTATGATCGGTAAACGATTTAATGATGCAATAGAAAAAGAGGCTTATCCATAGAGAATTATAGGTGTAAACTTCTACTATTTCAGCGTTTCTCCAAAACGAAAAACTAAAACCAAATACAAAGGCTGAGGTTATTGAGATCCATTCTGTTTTTGTAATGGTTTTCACTGTAGCATAAACCACGGAAACCGTTGCCGCAGCAGATATAATGACTAAAAGCCGGCTGGCTTCTATTGCACTAATACCAAATATGTTTTTGATGAGTATGGCTGTGTTTATATAAAGAAAATGGCTGGTCGCTGTAGCAACCGACATAAATTTGCCCTTTTCTACTAAAAAAACAAATCCTACACAATCTGCAAAAGGAATCTTCGTAAAACTTCCGGCATAATAAATTAAGAAAAACAGTAAGAATAAAATAAAAGGATAGTAAATCTTTTTTGACATTCATTAATTCTTTAAAATAGGGACATTGGAGCAGGCTTCCCCGAACATGAGAGACTTTACAACAGGTTTTAGCTGTTCTACCAATTCTATATATGCATTTTCCGGAATTTCTTTATCGGAACATCCTTTTACCAATACTCTTTTTCCGCGCATTCCGTCAAAATCATGACTTTTTATAGCATTGTGCATCAGGATTACCTCAAGGTCCTCGCGGTCACCATAGACTATTTTTTTGGTAACATCAGTTAGCTTAGCTGTAATTAAAAAATAAGCCCAGAGCGGAACAATTGCATCTGCAGAATTGTAGATGTAAACATAAGCATCACGGTATTCTTCTACGTTAATATTCTCAACTTTTTCACGGAAATCTTTCTCCTTTAAGATTATTTCCATGAAGAGGAAATCTTTTAGGTCAATACCTTTTCGTATCCCTTTGGGAACGAGGTCGGTGAGATCAAAATTGATGAGGCCGCTTTCCGCAACTTTATTTCGGATTTCAAATTCTTCTGACATTTTTTATCATTATCTTTGAACAAATTTACAAATTAAGACGGTAAAACATCTTATTTTGTTCTCTATTCGTGTCATAGAAACCTCCCATAACTTCGCTTTTCAACCAAGAGAATTTAAAAAGAGGTACTAATGGCCATTAAAAAAATAAAAGATTTCAGCAAAAATGAAGTATTATATTATAGCTGGGGAGGCATCCGGAGATTTACACGGAAGTAATTTAATGAAAGCTTTAAAACAGAAAGACCCGGCTGCCGACTTCAGGTTTTGGGGTGGTGATCTGATGGCTAAGCAGGGCGGAAAAATGGTAAAGCATTACCGGGATCTTGCGTTCATGGGTTTTCTGGAAGTGGCTATGAACCTGCGTACAATTCTGAATAATATTAAATTCTGTAAAGACGATATTAAAAATAACAGGCCGGATGTTCTTATTTTAGTTGATTATCCGGGATTCAATTTAAGAATTGCAAAATTTGCAAAAGAACTGGGTATTAAAGTGGTGTATTACATTTCTCCACAACTTTGGGCTTGGAAAGAAGGAAGAGTGGAGATAATCAAAAAATATGTGGATGAAATGATGGTGATTCTTCCTTTTGAAGAAGATTTTTATAAAAAGCACGGTGTTCACTCGCATTTCGTAGGTCATCCGTTGTTGGATGCCATTTCAACATTGGAAGATATTAATGTCGAAAAATTCAAAACAGAAAACGGATTAAACGAAAAGGAAATCATTGCACTGTTGCCGGGATCAAGAAAGCAGGAAGTGGAAAAAATGCTTCAGATGATGCTTTCCGTAAGATCTTACTTTGAAGATTATCAGTTTGTTATTGCCGGCGCGCCAAGTTTAACAAAAGACTTCTATGAAACCTATGTTGATGATAATGTGCATTTTGTATCCAATAAAACGTATGATCTGTTGAGGTGCTCAAAAGCAGCTTTGGTAACCTCCGGAACGGCAACTTTAGAAACAGCTTTATTGAATGTGCCGGAGGTTGTTTGTTACCGTGGAAGTAAAATTTCGTACGCCATCGCCAAAAGGCTGGTTAAAAACATCAAATACATTTCCCTGGTTAATCTGATTATGAATCGTGAGGTTGTAAAAGAACTGATTCAGAATGATTTAAATACAAATAATCTTGTAGCAGAACTGAAAAAAATATTGGAAACCGAAAAAAGATTTGAAGTTTTCAGAGATTATGAACTGCTGAGAGAAAAGCTTGGAGGCAAAGGCGCCAGTGAAAATGCAGCCGAAGTTATTATAAAGCTTTAAAATTTAAATGGAATTATAGCAATCGTAGAAAATTTTTCTGCGATTTTTCTTTTATATAACGAATGGAGGTAGTTTTGTAAATTTTTGAAATATTTGTGTGGAATTTTCATATCAAATAAATATTTTTGGAAAAACACAAATTTTTGAACAGGCAGCCACTTCTTATTCTCGTTATCTGTTTTATCCTCGGGATTTTCTTCCAGGATCAGTTTTCTCTGGATGAAAATTATATTTGTCTGATTGTAGTTTTTTGCTTAATTATTTTAATTTCAACATTTTTCAGGAACTATTTCTTATATAGAATCACGCCTTATTTGCTGGGAATTATGTTCTTCGGGATGGGAGTTGTTCTTCATTTCTTTAATTCTTCCCAACACTACATTCAGGTTTCAGGAAATAAAACAATTGTTTTTAAAATTTCCAAAAAGCTGAATTCCAATGAAATGAACAGGAGATATGAAGCGTTAGCGCAAACGGATAATGAAAAATTTAATGCAGTTTTGTATATTCCAAAAAGTGAGAATGAATTGGATTTTAATCATTACTATAAAACGCAGGCTTATATCTTTAAGCCAAAAGCTCCACAATATGATTTTCAATTTGATTATGCAAAATACCTGAAGCGTAAAGATATTGAATATCAATCTTATGTCAATGATAAAATTTCTCATGCTGAAAGAAAAGATGTAAGCTTAAACGAAAAATTTTCCCAGAAAAGGTTAGAAATTCTTCAGAATATCGATAAAACTAGTATGTCTTCAAGATCAAAAGAGTTTTTAAAAGGAATTATTCTTGCAGACCGAACGGAAATTAATGCACAAACAGTTCAGGATTTCAACAGGTCCGGACTGGTGCACTTTCTGGCAATTTCAGGGACTCATATTGTTGTGATTTTCGGGTTGTTTTACTTTTTGCTAATTAAAATTTTACCCCTGAAACACAGGAAATATGCTATTATTTCCAGCTTGATTTTAATCTGGCTCTTTACGGTTTTTATAGGCTTTGGAAGTTCAGTAGTACGTTCCAGCCTTATGCTGAGTATTTATTTTATATTTATTCTGCTTCAGAGAAAACCTGATCTTTTGCATGCCCTGGCTTTGTCTGCTTTCATTATTTTAGTTTTCGATACACAGCAGCTTTTTGATGTAGGATTTCAGTTAAGCTTTCTCGCTGTTTTAGGAATTTTTTGGTTGAATCAACCGATCCTGAGCCACTTTCCGAAACAGGACAATCGGATGAAAAAAATAATTTTCAATACGGTTTCCATTTCCATTTCTGCACAATTAGCCACATTGCCATTGGTTTTATATTATTTTCATCAGTTTTCATTTATTTCTATTGTTGCAAATTTTTTCATTGTTCCGTTTTCGGAAATTATTATTGTATTTTCATTTGTAATGACGGCATTAATCGCTTTTCATCTGGATATTGGATTTATCAATATAGCGTACGATTTTATCATTCAGTTATTGTTAGATATCATTCATTGGTTTGCAGATTTTGATACGCTCTTCTTTGAAAATATTCCCATGAATTTCATGGAAGCCATTATGCTTTATGTAATTTTTTATCTGTTGAGGTTTGTTGTTTTAAAATTTAATATTAAAAATATCTCAGGGGTAATCATTGCTGTTTCAACATTTTTAATTCTGAGGACAGGTTTTGATTATTATGAAAGCTGTAGGTCAGAAGTTTTGATTCATATTTTTTCTAAAAATAAATTGTTCTCCGTTAAGAAGAATACATCAGTTTGTTTCTGGATCGATAAACATTCAGATAAACAGAAGGTTATAAATTTTATTATTAATCCTTACTGTGCTTCAAGAAGATTAAAAAGTTTTGAAATCAGAGTTCTGCCGGATTCGGTTCAAAAAGTGGTTTACCGGGATAAGATTTTTAAGATGAATTAATTGTTACATTTTTATGTTTTTCCTTTATTTATAATATTTTAAAGCTTATTTAGAAAGATTACAAACTGGCTATATGTGAGATTTCTCACTTTTTGTTGTAGTTAACATTTCTTAATTTTGTGGAAAATCAAATTTAAACTTATATGGCAGGTTTAACGAGTTCTACGATAGGTAGAAAATATGCTATGGCATTGTCGGCTATCTTTTTGCTGATATTTCTGGTGATGCACCTTACTGTAAACCTTTTGTCGGTTTTTGGTGAGGATGCGTACAACAATGCTTCGCAGTTTATGGGGTATAATCCTCTTATTCAATTTGTAATGCAGCCGGTTCTGATATTCGCTGTAGTTTTCCATTTTGTGATGGGATTTGTTTTAGAAATTAAAAATCAAAAAGCACGTCCTGTTAAATACGAGTCAAATAATCCTTCTCACAATTCAACCTGGATGTCAAGAAATATGATTATTTCAGGAGCTGTGATTTTAGCTTTTATTTTTCTTCACATGTATGATTTCTGGTTTCATGAAATGAACTACAAGTATGTAGACGGCTTGCCGATTGAGGAATCGCGTTTCTGGGGAGATCTGCACGCGAAATTTGCAGATGCCTGGAGAGTAATCATATACATTATTTCTTTTATTTTACTGGGATTGCATTTGGGACACGGTTTTCAGTCTTCATTCCAATCGATCGGGGCAAGGCATCCTAAATATACTCCTGTAATTATGGCGTTAGGAAAATGGTATTCTATCCTGATTCCTGCAGGGTTTATTTTTATCGCAATTTATCACTTTGTAACTCAATAATATCAATATACTAGTATGAGTAAATTAGATTCAAAAATTCCGGCCGGTCCTTTAAAGGATAAGTGGAAAAATCATAAAGACCATATGAACCTTGTTGCACCAAACAACAGAGACAAGATTGATATTATTGTTGTTGGGACAGGTTTGGCAGGTGGTTCTGCTGCTGCTACTTTAGCAGAGCAGGGATATAATGTAAAGGCATTCTGTTATCAGGATTCTCCGAGAAGAGCACACTCTATTGCTGCTCAGGGAGGTATCAACGCTGCTAAAAATTATCAGGGAGACGGGGACTCTACTTACAGATTGTTCTATGATACCATTAAAGGTGGTGACTATAGAGCGAGAGAAGCAAATGTTTACCGATTAGCTGAAGTTTCTGCTAATATCATCGACCAGTGTGTTGCTCAGGGTGTTCCTTTCGGACGTGAATATGGAGGTCAGCTTGATAACCGTTCATTTGGTGGGGTGCAGGTAAAAAGAACTTTCTACGCTAAAGGACAAACTGGTCAGCAGTTATTATTAGGTGCATATTCTGCAATGAGCCGTCAGATCGGTAAAGGTAGAATCAAAATGTATAACCGCCATGAAATGATGGATCTTGTCATCGTTGATGGAAAGGCAAGAGGAATTATCGCAAGAAATCTTGTAACAGGTGAGATTGAAAGACATTCTGCTCACGCTGTGGTAATTGCTTCAGGAGGTTACGGAAACGTATATTTCCTTTCTACGAATGCAATGGGCTCAAACGTTTCCGCAGCTTGGAAAATCCATAAAAAAGGAGCCTATTTTGCAAATCCCTGTTATGTACAGATTCACCCGACATGTATTCCTGTTCACGGAACACAGCAGTCTAAACTGACGCTAATGTCCGAATCATTGAGAAACTCAGGAAGAATCTGGGTTCCTAAGAAAGTTGAAGATTCGGTAGCTATTAGAGAAGGAAAATTAAGACCTGAAAACATTAAAGAAGAAGACAGGGATTATTATCTGGAAAGAAGATATCCTGCGTTCGGTAACCTTGTACCTAGAGACGTTGCTTCAAGAGCCGCTAAAGAAAGATGCGATGCTGGTTTCGGAATTGAAAATAATGATACTCAGGAAGGGGTGTACCTTGATTTCTCAACAGAGATCATGAAAAAAGGTAGAGAGGCCGCTATCGAAAAACATATTCATAATCCTACAGATCAGCAATTATACGATTTAGGTAAGAGCTGGGTAGAGGAGAAATATGGTAACTTATTCGTGATGTACGAAAAAATTACTGCTGATGATCCTTACAAAACTCCAATGAAGATTTACCCTGCAGTTCATTACACAATGGGTGGTGTTTGGGTTGATTATAACCTTCAGTCTACTATTCCGGGATGTTTTGTAATCGGTGAGGCTAACTTCTCTGATCACGGAGCCAACAGATTGGGGGCTTCTGCATTGATGCAAGGTTTGGCAGACGGATATTTCGTACTTCCTTACACTATTGCAGATTACCTTTCTTCGGATATCAGAACAGGAGCGATTCCTACCGGCTCTGCAGCATTTGACGAAGCTGAAAAAGAAATCAAAGAAAAAATCGATTTCTTCCTTAATAATAAAGGAACTCATTCTGTAGATTATTTCCATAAAAGATTAGGAAATATTATGTGGAATAAAGTAGGAATGGGAAGAACCCCTGAAGGCTTGAGAGAGGCTATTAAAGAAATTGAAGAAGTGAGAAACGATTTCTGGAAAAACGTAAAAGTTCCCGGAGATAATGATGGTATGAATACCGAACTTGAGAAGGCATTCAGAGTAGCAGATTTCCTAGAGCTTGGACAATTGATGGCTATCGACGCGCTACACCGAAATGAATCTTGTGGAGGACACTTCCGTGAAGACCACTCAACGCCGGACGGAGAAGCGGAAAGAGATGACGTGAATTTCAAATACGTCGGAGCTTGGGAGTATCAGGGAAGCAATATCAATGCAGAAGTATTGCATAAAGAAGAACTGATCTACGATAACATCGAAGTTAAGACAAGAAGTTACAAATAATCTCCAACTATAAATACAATATTATGAGTGCAAAAAAAGGCTTACATCTTACGCTGAAAATTTGGAGACAAAAAAATAATAAATCTAAAGGTCAGTTTGAGACTTATAAAATATCGGATGTTTCTACAGATTCCTCATTTCTGGAAATGTTAGACATCCTTAATGAAAATCTTATTAACGAAGGAAAAGAGCCTATTGCTTTCGACCATGACTGTCGTGAAGGAATTTGCGGAATGTGTTCTCTTTACATCAACGGTAGAGCGCACGGCCCGGATACAGGAATCACTACCTGTCAGCTTCACATGAGAATGTTCAAAGACGGTGAAACGATCGTTATTGAGCCATGGAGAAGTGCTGCTTTCCCGGTTATTAAAGATTTAATGGTAGACAGAAGCGCATTCGACAGAGTAATGGCTGCAGGTGGTTTCATTTCGGTGAACACTTCAGGAAATACTTTGGATGCCAATGCAATTCCGGTTCCTAAAGAAGATGCAGACAAAGCAATGGATGCTGCTGCTTGTATCGGATGCGGAGCTTGCGTAGCTACTTGTAAAAACGGATCCGCAATGCTTTTCGTGGGAGCTAAAGTTTCTCAATACGCGCTTTTGCCGCAAGGTAGAATAGAAGCGAAGAGAAGAGTTCTGAATATGGTGAAAGCTATGGACGAAGAAGGATTCGGAAACTGTTCCAATACCGGTGCATGTGAAGTGGAATGTCCGAAAGGAATTTCCCTTGAAAACATTGCCAGAATGAATAGAGAATATATGGCAGCTTTTGCTGACAGAGGATAAGATTTACTTATTATATCACAAAAAATCGTCTCCTGTATGGATGACGATTTTTTTTAGTTAAATCTTTCATAAAAGTAGCATTTACTTGCTTTTAATTTATCTAAAAACCTATTTTTGCGTAATTATAAAATTTAAAATGAAAAAATATCTTTTATTGTTTATCATCGCTGTATTTGCGATGTCTTGCTCTAAAAAAGTTGAAGTAAAAGGGAAAATTAGCGGCGGTTCTCCATTAGAAAGAATCGAATTTATCGAAGCATCGGGAGTAGCTACTTTACCATTAATTAATATCGGTATCAATAAAGACGGAACTTTCGCCGGAAGCTTTGAAGCTCCTAAAAGCGGAATGTATGTAATGTCTTATGGAGGAAAACAAAACCTGATCTATTTGAAAGGAGGTCAAAAGCTTGAGATTACAGGTAATGGAATGACTTTCCCATCAGAATATGTTATTACGGGTGATGCCAAAAACAATAATGATTTCTTTACAGCCACACAAAAATATCTTTCAACGTATGCTCAGAAAGTAAATATGAATGAGCTTATGGCAAAAGATGAGAAAACTTTCTTAAAAGGAATTGAAAAAGTTCAGGCTGATATTAATAAAAATATCGAAGAGAACGTTAAGAAATTCAATCCTGATAATGAGATTGTACAGTGGAAAAAGAATGATTTATCAAGTACTTTGCTTACTATTCTGAATCAATACGAAATGAGTCACAAACAAATGGGTAACCCATCTTTCAAAGTGACAAAAGCTTTCACAGATTACGAAAACAAGCTTCAGGAAAATAAAGATATCATGGTAAAAGAGAATCCTTACTACAGACAATATCTTTTAGGAAAAATGAGTCCTGACTTCCAGAAATATGCGCAGGCAAACAGTGCCGGAAAAACGGATATTACGACTTCAGAATTGTTTACTGAATATTTAAAGAAAAATCAGAAAGACCTTTCACAGACGGCAAAAGATTATCTATTAGCTTTTGTAATGGCTCAGTCTGATATTCATCCGGGTTCACCTGAAAAAACAGTTGAAAAGATCAAGAAAATCATTGATACTGATATTAAAGATGCTACTATTAAGGAAGATTTAAAGAAAATCCAGTTTGCAATCAATGGTTTCAAAATTGGTGAGCAGGCTCCGGAAGCATCATTGATTAAAGCAGACGGAAAATCATACAGTCTTTCTTCAAACAAAGGAAAACCATACATGATGATGTTCTACGCATCTTGGAATCCTTATATTGGTGAGGCATCAATTCCGGTATTAAAAGAAGTTGTAAATTTCTACAAATCAAAAATGAATTTTGTTTTTGTAAATGTTGATGATACTAAAGACCAGTTTGTGAAAACAAGTAATTCATTATTGAAAGGAATTGCAGGAACGAATGCTTATGGTGAGGGAGGATTAAATTCTGATATTGCCAAGAAATACGGAGTTTACGGTTTCAAATTACCTTGCTTCGTTGTTGTTGATAAAGACGGGAAAATTGCAAGCAAGCCATTCTTCAATCTTGGAGATCCTGAATTGGTAACTGTTCTGGATAAACAAACCGGTCTTTCTGCTCCTAAAGTAAATCCTAATGTTCAACTGCAACCGGGATCGGGTATGGATCCGGCTGCTGCGGGTCAACAGGCTCCTCAGCAACAGGCAAATCCTCAGCCGGCTCAGACAAAATAATTTAAATTCAATACAGATAGAAACCTTGTCTTCGGATAAGGTTTTTTTTATTGTATTTTTGCAGACTGAAACGTCAGCGTTTTCGATTATACTTTGTCAAGGATTAAATATTTGAGAAAGTTTAAAAAATTAAAACAGAAAAAATTCTTAATGAAAAAGAGAAATAAGAAAAATATTATTCTTGAAAATATTAAACTCTTGAATGCAGGGGCAAAAGGTGTTGCCATCGGTAGAACGGAAGAAGGTAAGACTGTGATGGTGACAGGAGCAATTCCGGGAGATATTGTGAATGTAAAAGTAAAAAAAGCAAAATCCAAATACTACGAAGGGGAAGCCGTAGATTTACTTGAAAAATCACCTTACAGAGTAGATCCTAAATGTATTCATTTTGGGGTCTGCGGGGGATGCAAATGGCAGAATATGAGCTATGAAAAACAGTTGGATTTTAAGCAGGAAGAAGTTTATAATAATATAAAAAGAATCGGGGGAATTGATAACTTTGAAACAATGCCGATTTTGGGTTCAGAAGAACAGTATTATTATAGAAATAAAATGGAATTTTCTTTTTCCAATGCACGCTGGCTGACTCAATACGAAATAAGCTCGGAAGAAAATTTCGGGAACAGAGACGCATTAGGATTCCATATTCCCGGAATGTGGAGCAAAATCCTTGATCTTAAAGAGTGCTTTCTTCAGGAAGAACCTTCCAATACAATAAGGCTTGCAGTAAAAGAATATGCTGTAAAAAATGGCCTTGACTTTTTTGATGTCAGAAATCATGAAGGTTTCCTGAGAACTTTAATGATGAGACAAAACTCAAAAGGAGAATGGATGGTTCTTTTCCAACTTTACAGGGAAGAAAAAGAGAGCAGAGAAAAACTTTTCGAGTTCCTACTGGAAACTTTTCCACAGATAAAAACGCTGGTTTATGCGATCAATCCAAAACCTAATGATTCAATCTACGATCTGGACATCAATGTGTATTCAGGGGAAGGATTCTTAATGGAAGAAATGGATGGACTGAAATTCAAAATCGGGCCAAAATCGTTCTTTCAGACTAACTATAAACAGGCTCTTGAACTGTATAGAAAAACACTTGAATTTGCAGATTTAAAAGGTGATGAAGTAGTATATGATCTTTATACGGGAACGGGTACTATTGCTCAATATGTTGCGAGAAAAGCTAAGCAGGTAATCGGTATAGAATCTGTTCAGGAAGCCATAGATGCAGCTGTGGAACACGCAGAATTGAATGGTTTAACGAATACAACGTTTTATTGCGGTGATATGAAGGATATTTTTAATGATGAATTTCTTGCCAGTCATCCGAAAGCTGATGTTTTAATCACTGATCCGCCACGAGACGGGATGCATCAGAAAGTGGTTGAGCAGATATTGAAGCTGTCGCCGGGAAAAGTGGTCTACGTGAGCTGTAACTCCGCAACGCAGGCTCGTGATCTTGCTTTAATGAAAGAACATTATGATGTGGTGAAAATTTTACCCGTAGATATGTTCCCGCAGACTCACCATGTTGAAAATATTGCATTGCTGATTAAGAAATAATTTATTTAAATTTGAAATGATCAAATATTAATATGAAATATTTTAAATTCCTGTTAGCTTTATGTTTTATCAGTATGCTGCTTTCCTGCGGAGCTGATGATGACATTTGTGAAAGCGGTGAGGGAACACCCAGAATGAAAGTCTCATTCCTCACTTTTGCCGATAAAAAAGTAAAAACGGTTGACTCTCTTTATGTTGCAGTAGATTACGGCTCGGGAAAAGTTCAGCTTGGAGGGCAGACCAAAATCACCTCCAGAGTAATTCCTTTAAGAGTAGACGATTCTCCATACACCGATATTTATTTCAGAACAGAAAATAACGGAGCCGAATCTAAAGTAAGGGTAAATTATTCTACAAAATCTATCTATGTTTCGCCGGGCTGCGGAATTAAAAAAACGTATGAAAATTTAAATGCTGTATTAACTCCATCAACAACAGCCCCTGTAAAAGGTATAGAAGAAGGACAAAATTTTATAGAAAATGAAGACAAGACAAATCTTTACCTTCTTTTTTAGTGTAATGACTATTTTGAGTTATGCTCAGAATACGAAAAAAACAGAAAAAGAAAAATGGAAATACGAACCGAATTTTATGGTTGGCGGAGATGTTCTTAATACCGGAGTTGCTTTTTTTTCAGACAGAAAGCTGTATCAGGGTTTTATTTCTTCAAAAATAAAGGGTAATATTCATGGTATTATTGAAGCTGGATTTGAATCTAATATCTATCAGAAAAACAGTTATGATGCAAAGGCTAATGGTCCTTTTTTGAAAATAGGTGCATTTTATATGTTGGCGAAAGATCCTGAAAATGAGTTTAATGGTTTCTATGCAGGTGGAAAAGCAGGAGGTTCTTTTTATACTCAGGAATATATGGCAGTACCTGTACGTGGCTTTGGAGGAAGTAGTTCTTCTGTCAGTTTTCCATCATCTACTCAATCATCTTACTGGCTTGAGGGAACTATTGGTGGCAGAGTACAACTTTTTGAATCCAATTTTTACATTGATGTAAATCTACAGCCAAGATATCTTATTTTCACCACAAAACAAGATGACATACAGCCTATGATCGTTCCGGGATTTGGTAAAAGCTCTTCTAAATTCAATATGGGCTTTGCCTGGAATGTGGCGTATAAGTTTTAACGAAATCTAGGTTTTGTACTTTTAAGTATTCCTACTTTACTTTTTAATACACGATATAATCCCTCCAACTCTTTTGGGGGGATTCCTGCATCAAATGTGGATGATTCGTAAATCTTTCCCTCAGAAAAGATTATGATTGAAGAGGATAGTGCTCTATCGGAAAATCTACCCATTGTAGGTGCTTGATATGATGAAATTTTTGACAGCTCAAGCAAGTTTATCTGTTTTGTAATATTTTGCCACTCACCAAGAGAAAAAGGTAAATTTTTAACTTCGTTATTTAATGAAATGGTTAATGAGTCTGATTCAAAAGTTATAATTCGGTTTATACCTCTTGTTTGTTCCTTTAATTCTATTTTATTAATTTTTTGATTTTTTTGATTTATGGTTGTGATATTGTGACTGTTTTTTATTTTATGTTGAGAAGTACATTGAGTATAAAATAAAATAAATAATATTAATAATAAGGTATGTTTTTTCATTTGGTTTTATTTTTATAAAATGTTGGCTTTTTTATAGAAATGAGTATTAAAAAATGTGCCGAAAATAATATATTTGCAAAATTATAAAATTTGAGAAATGCAAAAAATTACATTTTTTAAAGTTGTTTTTCTACTGCCTTTATTTTGTGCTTTAGGAATAAATGCCCAAATTGATAATAAGGTGCCGAAAAAAACAACTTTAAGCGCTACCAAAGAAGAACTGGAAAAATCGCATGGATATGAGAGATGTTCTAGCAATGAATATGAGGAGTATTTAAAAAGTAAATTTCCTGAGAGGATGTCAAAAGAGCAATTTGAGGCTTGGCTGGCTCCGCTTATAGAAAAAACACAGTTAAACAAATCACAAAACGGTACTGTCATAACTATTCCTGTAGTGGTACACGTTATTCATGCTGGTCAGAATGTGGGTGCGTACCCCAATATTACGGATGCACAGGTTTTGTCACAGATTACAGTTTTGAATAATGATTACCGTAAAGCTTTTGGAACTACCGGATATAATACTAATCCTGTAGGTGCTGATGTTGAAATTCAGTTTGCGATGGCTAAAGTTGATCCGAACGGTAATCCGACTAATGGAGTAGACCGTGTAAATCTTTGCAGATCAGGTTGGACAATGGCTGCTATTGATGAATATGTGAAGCCGGAAACTATTTGGGATACTACAAAATATCTTAATATGTGGACTGTGGCTTTCGAGGGTTCAGATCAAAGTACTTTAGGGTATGCTCAATTTCCGTCAAATTCAGGTCTAGGGGGGCTTAATGTAAGTGGAGGATTAGCAAATACAGATGGTGTTGTTGCGGCTGCAGGCGCATTTGGTAGCAGTACTTATAATGACGGTACATTCTTATTATATCAGGGATATGATAAAGGAAGAACAATGACTCATGAAGTAGGTCACTGGCTTGGCCTGAGACACATTTGGGGAGACTCTTCATCTTGTGTTGTTAACGCTACAGACAGTAATAATGATTACTGTCTGGATACTCCAGCAGCATCGGCAGCAAACTACAATTGTGTAACGATCGATTCTTGTCCTAGTGATCCGGGTAACGATATGATCGAGAATTATATGGACTATACTCCAGATGCTTGCATGAATATTTTTACCCTAAATCAGAAAGCAAGAATAAGAACAGTAATGGATAACTCTCCAAGAAGAATTGAGTTGAAAACTTCAACTGCTGAACAGGCAATCACATTATTTCCGATAGATGCTGAAATTAAAGTTGAAAGAGGGTGTAATAATCTAGCGGCTTGCCCTACGACTTCTGCAACACCTACTTTGAAATTAACTATATATAACAGGGGTACATCAACATTGACATCGGCTACTGTTTCTTATTCTGTAAATGGAGGAGCTGCACAAACTTACAATTGGACAGGAAGTTTGGCTCAGGATAAATTCAGCACATTCTCTGTTCCGGTTGCTGCTTCGACACCTAGTGGGAATGTTATGGTCTCTATTGTTACCGCAAATGGAGGTGCAGACCAGAGAGCTACTAATAACAGTGCAACAGGTACTTTTATTAATCCTGCGCTTGATACCTCATTCAATACAACTACAGTAAACTTTAAATTGCAGTTGGATTATTACGGGACAGAAACAACATGGACACTTAAAAATAGTACCGGTACAGTATTATATAGCGGAGGTCCATATACAGATTCGTTTACCCCTTCACTAATTAATCAGACTTGGACATTGAATAATAATGATTGTTATGTATTTAAAATTGATGACTCTGAAGGTGATGGTCTTAGTTTTGAGTATCCTTCATTCGGACTTGTACCAGGAAGTTATGAGTTGAAAACCTCTACAAATCAATTAATTTGTACTGGGGGCTTATTTGGAGATTCAGAATCGAGAGCGTTTAGTTTAAGTTCTTTATTATCAACAAATGAAATAATTAAGGATAAATTCGCGATCTATCCAAACCCGGCAAATGATGTTTTGAACATAACTAAAGTTTCAAGCAAGGCTAAATTTGAAATTTACAACGCCGTTGGGCAGTTGGTAAAAGCAGGAAATATTGATAATAATCAGGTGAGAGTTTCTGAATTAGTAAAAGGAACCTATATCATCACAATTAAAGACAACAATATTTCTGAAAGTATTAAGTTCATTAAAAAATAATTTTTAGAAATTTTAAATATTATAAAACCTCAACATTGTTTGAGGTTTTTGTTTTTATATATGGCTATAATTGATTTATTTTTAATTTTTGTGTTAAAATAAATTTGTATTGACAATCTATAATCAATTATGGTTATATTTGGCGATAAATTTAATGAAAAAGCTATGAAGAAATTTTTTACCGCTTTATTATTTAGTTTAATAGGTGGTTCATCGATGGCTCAATGGTCACCAGCTACTGTAAATAGAGGATCTTCTATTGATCCCTCAATACAGCCAAAATACAAACTAGATTTAAACCAAATTAGAAGCCAGCTTAAGAATGCTAAGGAAATGGGTGCAAATGCCCAGGCAGTAGAAATCTCGATTCCTACACTAAGAGGGAAAATGGAAAGATTTGCTGTGTACAGCTTTCCTGTTGTTGTAAAAGAATTAGCAGATAAGTATCAGCTAGGTTCTTATGTGGGGGTGGGTATTGATGACCCAAAAAAATACCTCAGATTTTCTGTTTCTCCGGTTGATTTTCAGTCGATGATCATTGCTGGAGAAAACTATGAATTTATTGAACCTTCAAGAGCTGATAAGGCACTTTATGAAGTTCATTCCAAATCAAAGCCGACAGGTACTAAGAGCTTTGTCTGCAGTACAGAAGAAGGCCTTGCGGCCCAAGAGCAGATAGAAAAACTATTGGAAAAAGGAAAATCATTTGCCAATCAGCCTACCGATTTTTCAAAAATGTCCGACAAAAAATATAGAACAATGAGGCTTGTAATGTCGGTTACAGGTGAATACACAACATTCCATGGAGGAACTGTAGCAGGAGCTCTTGCTGCGATCAATGCTACCATGACTCGTGTAAATGGAGTTTTCGAAAAGGATTTTGCACTTCATCTTAATTTACAGAATTACACGAACGTTATCTTTACCGATGCAGCATCGGATCCATATTCTGACGCAACAGTGCCTGCACCTGGAATAGGTGGTGCAGCAGGAGCTTGGAATACAGAGCTTCAGCAAACCCTAACTTCTTATGTTGGTGATGCTAATTATGATATCGGACACTTGTTCGGAGCTTCAGGCGGTGGAGGAAACGCAGGATGTATCGGATGTGTATGTATAAATCCTACCGTTTCGGTTCCTAAAGGGAAAGGTTCCGGATACACATCTCCTGCTGATGCAATCCCAGAAGGAGATAACTTTGATATTGACTACGTAGCTCATGAGCTTGGTCACCAATTAGGGGCAAACCATACATTCTCCCACGCTATCGAGCCATATGGGGTAAATGTGGAGCCTGGTTCAGGTTCTACCATTATGGGATATGCAGGTATTACGGGTGCTAATACGGATGTTCAGGCACACTCAGATGCTTATTTTCATAACGTAAGCATTAAGCAGGTGCAGGCCAATCTTCAGGCTAAAACCTGCGATGTAGAAACTGCTATTGCGAATAATCCACCTGTGATTGCTTCGTTGCCTGCCTATACAATCCCTAAAGGAACTGCATTTGCATTAACGGCTTCTGTAACGGATGCTGAAAACGATCCGTTGACCTATACTTGGGAGCAGGTAAATAGTGGTACCTCAAGCTCACAGACTATTAATAAAACAAACTTAGGTACAACTACTTATGGAGCGAGTTTTAGATCTGTAGTTCCTACCACAAATCCGACACGATATTTCCCAAAACTTTCTTCTGTTTTGGAAGGGGCACTTGATAATTCTTTAAGCACGTGGGAGTCCACATCACAAGTGGCCAGAACCAGCAAATTTGCAGTAACTATAAGAGATAATAATCCTGTGGCTACTCAACAGCAGACGCAGTATGCAGAGCAAACAATCACTGTAGGGGCGGATGGTCCTTTTAAGGTATCTAATACATCACAATTTTTGTACGCAAATGTTGCAAATACTTTAACATGGGATGTTGCGAATACTACGTCTGCACCATACAACTCACCGAATGTTAAAATTGATTACTCTTCTGATAATGGAGTAAACTGGACTGTATTATCTGCCAGTACTGCAAATGATGGTAGTGAAGCTATCAGCATACCATCTTCATTGAATGGACAGTTTGTTGTGGTAAGAGTTTCCTCTATAGGTAATGTTTTTTACGCACTTAAAAAGATGTTTGCGACAGAGCAGGTTGCATGCGGTGCTGCGGTTTCTGGAGTATATGTAAGTAGTATTACTTCAGCTACAGCAATAGTAAGCTGGGCCCCAGTAACAGGAGCTGCTTCTTATGTAATAAGATATAAGAAAACAACAGATACTACATGGCAACAGACTACTTCTGCTACAAATACAGTGAATCTTTCAACACTTTCACCGAATACTGCTTATGAAGTACAGGTAGCTTCAGTTTGTAGTAATCAGGGAGCTTTCTCAGCTAGTATTGTTTTCACTACGGCACAAGTAACATACTGTACTTTATCTGCTAACAATACAAGTCAATTTGAGTATATTTCCAATGTTAAAATTACAAATGTTGGAGGAACTTCTACATTGTTAAATAATTCCAGCGGACCTTCTAATTATACAAATTATACTACAAATACAGCTCTTCAGCCAAACCTTGTTCTGAATACGGCTTACACGTTCTCAATGACGATTGCAGATGCCGATTATGATACAGCTTTAGTATTCATTGATTATAACAATAATGGAGTTTTTGAGTCAAATGAAAGAGTGTATAATTATCCTGTAGCTCTTCCAACAGGGCCAATCAGTGGAAACTTTACTGTTCCTGCCACAGCTGTTACAGGCCAACCGCTGAGAATGAGAGTAGTATTGTACTTTGCGGGACAGACGAATGCTGGTCTTTCATTAGGATCTACTTTTGCTGGGTGTGGAACGTATAATTACGGTGAAGTGGAAGATTATAATGTTCTTATCACTCCAACACAGTTAGCAACAAGCGACATTGCCGGCCCTAAAAATGACATTCAGCTATATCCAAACCCGGTATCAGATATTTTAAATGTAACTAAAGTTTCTGATAAAGCAGCCTATAAAATTTACAGCGCTGCAGGTCAGTTGGTGAGACATGGAAATATTAATAACGGTCAAATCAACGTTTCCGAATTAACGAAAGGAGGTTATGTGATTACTATTGAAGAGAAAGGAAAAGATTTATTCAGCTCCAAGTTCATCAAGAAATAAGCAATAGCTTTTAAATAATTTAATATGTTTAATCCTCAGGGCAACCTGGGGATTTTTTTATTGTAGTTGATATATATTTGAAATTAATCCTGATTTTAAAATCTAATTTATATCGCAAACAAAAAATTAAATGAATCAATACTGATGTCATATATAAATGATCTAATGTTTGTTTATTTTAATAGTTAATTTAAATTATTGTGAAATTTATATAAAATAATTATTTATATTTTCGAATTAATAATAAAAAATGTTTAGATTTGTGTAATTAATATAATATTGAGAAAGTTATGAAGAAAAAATTTACTTCTTTCTTTTTCCTCTTTTTGTTTGCGATCACCAGTGCACAATGGAGTCCCACGGCATTCAGAGGAGAAAAAACAAGAGCAGGCTCCGATATTAAGAGCTATTACACTCTAAACATTTCTTTACTAAAGTCTCAATTGGCAAAAGCTCAGGAAACCGGAAAAAATGCAAAACCTGTTACGATTTCTTTGCCAACTTTAGAAGGAAAAATTGAAAAATTTGCCGTTTACAGCTTCCCTGTGGTCGTAAAGGAATTGGCAGATCAGTACCAATTAGGATCTTATGTCGGTGTCGGGATTGATGATCCCGGTAAATACCTTAGATTCAGTTTGGCACCAGACGATTTTCAGTCGATGATTATCAAAAATGGAGTCTCTGAATTTATCGAGCCTGCAGACAAGGACAAAACAGTATATGGTGTGCACCCCAAAACTGATAAAAGTCGCGAAGGTTTTCTTTGTTCAATGAATGAAAACCAATTAACCAAGCAAGAGATTGATAAGCTTTATAAAGCAGGAAAATCATTCAGTAATCAGTCAACCGATTTTGCAAAATCTTCTGATAAAAAATACAGAACGATGAGATTGGCAATGTCTGTTACAGGAGAATACACGCAATATTTTGGAGGTACCGTGGCTAATGCATTAACTGCAATAAATGCTACATTAACCAGAGTAAACGGTGTATTTGAGAAAGACTTTGCACTACATTTGAATTTGCAGAATTTTCCGGGCGTAATCTATACGGATCCGGCTACTGACCCTTATTCTCCTGCAGCGCAGATGAATAACTGGAATCTTCAGTTGCAACAGACACTTACGACAAATGTTGGCAGTGCCAACTACGATATAGGTCACCTTTTCGGAGCTTCCGGAGGTGGTGGAAATGCGGGATGTATTGGCTGCGTATGCGTTGATCCTGCCAATAGTAATGCTACACAAAAAGGTTCAGGATACACATCTCCTGCCGATGGTATTCCGCAGGGAGATAATTTTGATATTGATTATGTAGCTCATGAAATGGGACACCAGTTTGGTGCAAACCATACATTTTCACATGGCCTGGAAACGGCAGGTGTAAACGTAGAACCGGGTTCCGGCTCTACTATTATGGGATATGCGGGAATTACCGGTGCAAATACCGATGTTCAGGCTCATTCGGATCCTTATTTTCATGCGGTAAGTATTACTCAGGTTCAGAATAACCTTACCAATAAAACCTGCGACGTCGAAACGGCAATTACCAATAACCCACCTGTAATTACGCCATTACCTACCTATAATATTCCTAAAGGTACGGCCTTCGTTTTAACAGCTTCTGCAACAGATGCTGAAAATGATCCAATGACGTATTGTTGGGAAGAAGTAGATAATGCCGGCGTTACAATCAATAAAAACAACCTGGGAACAACTGCGAGTGGAGCTACGTTCAGATCATTCAATCCAACGACAAGCCCAACAAGGTATTTCCCTAAATTGTCATCAGTTTTATCTGGGGTCGTAAATAATTCCAATAACGGATGGGAATCTGTTTCTACTGTTGCAAGAACTACCAATTTCAGAGTAACGGTAAGAGATAACAATCCTGTTCCTACCCAGCAGCAGACACAGTTTGCCAACCAACAGATTGTTGTTGGAAACGACGGTCCTTTTAAAGTAACCACCACTACGGCTTACAATAATGGTCCTACTTCTGTTACATGGGATGTTGTAAATACTACGGCAGCTCCATATAATGTAGCGAATGTAAAGATTGATTACACAACCGACAATGGTGTGACCTGGACAGTTGCTTCAGCTTCTACCGCTAATGATGGTAATGAATCTTTAAATCTTACAGGTCTTACGTTAGGAGGTAATGTGAAAATCAGAGTAAGTTCCATCGGAAACGTGTTTTATGCAATTGGAAGTGCTACAGTAGCGAATTTAGCCAGTTGTACAGGAGCTGCTCCGACAGGAATTGTAGTGTCTGCAATCACACAAACTACAGCCACTGTTACGTGGACTGCGACAGCAAACTCAACTTATGTAGTTCAGTATCGTCCGTTGGGAAGCACAACATGGATCACTATTCCGTCTACAGGAAATTCTGTGAATCTTGCAGGTTTAAGCGACGGAATTCAATATGAGGTACAAGTTGCTACCGTTTGTACAGGTGTTCAGGGGCCTTTCTCTGCATCTACGAACTTCACTACGCTGGGCCTTAATTACTGTACCATGACGTCCAGTAACTTTAACGATGAATATATCTCTAACGTTACGGTAACACCAACTGGTGCGGCAGTAATGAGTAACAACTCAACAGGATCTACGTATACAGATTACACAACCACACCAAGTGCTTTAGTAAATCTTGTAATAGGATCTGCAGCGAACACAATATCAGTTACCAAATTCTGGACAGGAACTACGTTCAGTGAAGGAGTAGGTGTTTGGATTGATTTCAATAGAAACGGTGTGTTTGAAGCATCTGAACAGATCATGAATACTCCGGCAAATACCACAACTCCGGTTACGGCTACTTTCGCTGTTCCTGCAACGGCTTATAATGGCCCTGCTACTACAAGAATGAGAGTGGCAATGCAGTTCTTTAATTCTCCTACGATGTGTACAAGTTTTACTTATGGAGAGGTTGAGGATTATGCGGTGAAATTAATTCAGCCGATAGCTTGTACAAGTAATGCTCCGTTAAACCTTACAGTTACCAACCTTACAGCAACATCTGCTTATGTAATGTGGGATCCTGCTGTAGGAGCTACTTATATATTACAATACAGACCTTTAGGTTCTACAACATGGACGACTGTTCCGTTGACATCAAATGCTTATACGATCAATGGATTATCAGAGCAATCGTCATATGAAGTTCAGGTAGCGTATGTGTGTTCAGGTACTACAGGAACATTTACGGCTCCTTATCAGTTTACAACACCACAGGTTACTTATTGTACGATTACTTCAAATAATAACACTAATGGTTATATTTCTAATGTAACAGTTACTCCTACCAATTCATATGTTATGAGTAATAATTCAGGGGCAAATACGTACACCAACTATTCTCCGGATCCTGCTAAACTCATTACATTAGTTCGTAACACTACAAACAACAGTATATCTGTTTCTAAATCATGGTTGGGCACATTTAACTCATCATTAGCGGTGGGTGCATGGATTGACTTTAACAGAAACGGGATCTTTGAAACAAACGAAAGAGTAATCAGCACAACAGCAAGTACAACAACTCCTATCAGTGCTACATTCATTGTTCCGGCAACCGCTTATAATGGCCCGTTGACTTTAAGAATGAGAGTGATTTTCTCTACGAGTACCATTTCAAACCCTTGTGCAACAGTAGCCGATGGAGAAATTGAGGATTATGCTGTGAAGATCATTGATCTTTCGCCTTGTTCTACGGCACCACCATCTCCGATTGTTGTTTCAAACGTTACCTCTTCTACCGCTTTGGTTTCCTGGATCAATGCGACAGGGGCAACTTATACATTGAGATACAGAACGGGTACAGGTGCCTGGACAATCATTGCACCGGCAACAAACCCTTATTCAATCATTAACCTAAATGGTAATACAACATATGAAGTACAGGTAGCAACTATTTGTGGAGGTACTACAGGAGCGTGGTCAAGTTCAGTGAACTTCACGACTCCGGCAATATCTTACTGTAATTCCGGTACGGCAAGTGTTACAAACGCTTACATTAATAATATTACGGTAACAGGTACTGCTACGCCTATGATGTCTAATAACTCAGGGCCTAGTACATATACCGATTATTCTAATGATGTTACGAAAATCATCACGCTGGCAAGAAACTCTACCAATAATGTACTTTCAGTAGGAAGAACAATATTATCAGGTACTTATTCTACCTATGCATGGATAGACTTTAACGGGGACGGAATATTTAATAATAACCCTACCACTGTGCCGGGAGGAGAAAGAATCATGAATCTTGGTTACTCTTCCACAACTCCTGTTACAGCTACATTCCCTGTTCCTGCCGGAGCTTATTCAGGAACGAATAAAGTGAAAATGCGTGTCATTGTGTACTTCCTGACACCAACTGACGCCTGCTCAGTTCTTACAAGTAATGGAGAAGTTGAAGATTATCAGGTGAAATTTATAGATATTCAGCCTTGTACTACAGCTGCTCCTTCGGGAATTACGGTATCAAACATTGCGGCTACTACAGCTACAATATCATGGATATCTTCTACAGGTGCTACCTATCTTGTAAGGTGGAGAACAACCAACCCTGTAGGAGCATGGAACGTTTCTCCTGCGCCAATTACCGGAAACTCTTACAATATTACCGGACTTACGGAGCAAACTGCCTACGAAGTGCAGGTGGCTACGATATGTGGAGGAACGCAGGGACCTTGGTCTTCATCTACACCATTTACCACCACGCCGATTACGTATTGTAATATGACGGGTACCGGAACGACTGATTATATTTCAAATGTTACCATAACATCTGTGAATCCGGGAATTCCTCCGATGAGTAATACTTCAGTTCAGACAAACTATATCAGCTATACAACACCGGCGACATTAGTTAATCTGGAAATAGGTTCTACGGGCAATCAGATTTCGGTTGCTAAAAATGGAGGGCAGAGTGATGCTGTATCTGCATGGATCGATTTCAACAGAAACGGCGTGTTTGAAACCAATGAGCAAATCATGACTTCTCCGGCAAGTACAACAAGTCCTGTTACAGCTACTTTTGCGGTGCCGGCAAATGCATATAACGGAGCTTTAACAACAACAATGAGAGTTGTGCTGAAGCGTACAAGTGCTCCTGTAATGTGTCAAAACGCAGTAAACGGCGAGGTTGAAGACTACGCCGTGAAGCTAAGACCGTGCTCTACAACAGTACCTACGAATTTAGCATTCAATACCATTACCCACACGTCTGCTAATATTACATGGACTGTACCTGCAGGAGGTCTTACGTTTATTGTAAGATACAGAGTGGCCGGTACATCTACATGGACAGAAGTGGTGACTTCAACACTAACAGGAAACCCGCCTTTGGCTTTAACAGGTTTAACTCCTGCAACAACATACGAAGTGCAGATTGCTGCAAGCTGCGGAACAACACCGGGAACATTTACACCGGTTCAGACTTTCACAACGAGATGTGATCCTACACCTCCGAATGTGACAATTGGTACCGTAACGGCAACCTCTGCAGTAGTAAGCTGGGCGCCGGTAGTGCCAAGTGCAACGTATGTATTAAGATACAGAATCGTAGGAACAACATTATGGACTACAGTAAATATTACAACGCCTCCATTGAATACTTATACTATTCCGGGATTAAGCCCATATACAACGTATGAAGTACAGGTAGCCAATATCTGTAATGGAGAAACAACAGTAAATGCATGGTCTAATCCTAAAGTATTTACTACTGAAAGAACATGTGAATTGCCTCCTCCGGGACTTACAATTACGAATCTTACACCAACAACTGCCATAGTGGTTTGGGATCCGTTCCCGGGTGCAACCTATATCATAAGATATAGAAAGGTTGGTATCCCGAGCTGGACGACGGTGACTTCGAATACCAATACCATCACACTGACAGGATTGTTGGAATTGACACAGTACGAGTTACAGGTTGCCAACGTATGTAGCGGTACGCCGGGTACTTATACACTGCCGTACTTCTTTACAACTCCTACTGTAATATATTGTAATATGTCTGCTGCATCATCTACATCAGGATATATTTCTAAAGTTAAGGTGGAGCCAAACGGTAAAGCTGCAATGGAAAATACATCAGGTGCATCCAATTATACAGATTATACAGGTGATCCGTTGAAGTTCATAGAATTGATTCAGGGTTCTTTAAACAACCAGATTACAATTGATAAAAAACTTTCCGGAAATACTGAAGCAGGTATAGCAGTTTGGATTGATTTCAACAGAAACGGATATTTTGATATCAATGAGAGAATCATGGCAATTGCTCCAAATGCAGATCCTACTGCAAGCGGAACGTTTACTGTACCGGCAGATGCTTTCATCAGCCTGACAGATTACAAATATGTAGTCATGAGAGTTGCATTGGCGAAAGATGCTATTCCGGTAAACTGTGCCAACTTCCCGGACGGAGAGGTAGAAGATTATACCGTGAGAATATCTAAACCTATTGTTCCTAACCCAATCAACCAGACGGATATTTTAATCTATCCGAATCCGGTAAGCACAGTATTGTATGTGAAAAATATCAGCAAAAAAGCGAATTATAAGATCTACAATGCAGCAGGGCAATTGGTGTCAAACGGAATTATCCTGAACAACAAGATTGATGTACATGCATTAATAAATGGTGTTTACATCATCGACATTCAGGATGGAAATGATATCTCCGTTCAGAAGAAATTTATTAAAGAATAAATACATTTAACTATTAATCATTTTAACAGGCTCTCATTACTGAGGGCCTGTTTTTTTTGTTTACTACCTTTTAGTAATGAAATATAAGGTATGAAGGCTACATCTAATAACAGTAAATCAAAACCCGAGGTCAGTAAGGTCATACTCAAGGTAAGTAGAGCTATACCCAAGGTTAGTAGGATTATACCCGAGGTAAGTAGAGCTATACCCAAGGTAAGTAAGGTTATACTCAAGGGAAGTGAGATTATACCCAACGTAAGTAGACTTATACTCAAGGTAAATGAGATTATACCGACCTAAGTAGACTCATACCCGAGGTAAGTGGAGCTATACCCGAGGTCAGTAAAGTTATACTCAAGGTAAGTAGAGCTATACCCAAGGTAAGTAGGATTATACCCGAGGTCAGTAAGGTTATACTCAAGATAAGTAGAGCAAAACTCAAAGGGTACATGACAAACTAAATGTTAGCAGAGAGAACGGTAAATAAAAAACCCGTCAGGCGACGGGCTTACTCTTATATATTATTCGATATCGAAGATCACTTTTTCTGTGTGTTCTTTAAGATCTTCCAGGTTGGTGTTGTTATAAATGATACAGTCTGCCAGTTTTATCTTGTCTTTTTCGGGCATCTGTTTTTCCATGATGGCCTGTACTTCTCTGTACGTTTTGTTGTCACGGTCCATCACTCTTTTAATTCTGATATTATCTTCGGCAGTTACCAATACGGATTTATAGCATTCTCTGTTGAGTTTTAGCTCAAACAATAAAGCCGTTTCCTTAAACACCAGATACTTGGTTTGTTTTTTTACCCAATCTTCAAAATCAATGCGTACGGCCGGATGAATAATCTGGTTTAATTGCTCAAGCAGATCTGCATTATTGAAAACCTTTTCCGCTACAAATTTTCTGTTATAAGATCCATTTTCATCATACGCCTCTTCGCCTAAAATTTCTTTTATTTTTATCCTCAGATCTTCATTGTCATTGACGATATCTTTTGCCCTTTCATCGGAATAGTAGACCGGAAATCCGAAGTCTTCGATGAACTTTGCAACGGTGGTTTTTCCTGAGCCTATTCCGCCCGTAAGGCCGATAATCTTGGGTGATGATGGTTCCGGCTCAGTTTTCTGAGTTTCTGAATGTAATTCTTCCATAGTTTATATTAATATCCGAAAACATCATTAAAACTAAACGTCTCATCCAGCCTTACGCCTTTTTCTGTCATTTTAAGGCTTGCCAGTTCATTGTGAGCATCGTGTTCGAAGAACAGCAGATATTCATTGTCGATACACTGTTTCAGGAATTTTCCTTTTTCTTCCAGGGTAAGAAGCGGTCTTGTATCGTATCCCATCACATATACCTGGTTGATATGGCCTGCCGTAGGAATAAGGTCTGCCGCAAAAACAATTGTTTTTTCCTGATATTGGATAACAGGGAGCATTTGTTTTTCCGTGTGACCGTCAACGAAGATCACGTCCATTTTAAGCTCCGGCGCAAAACCGTAATTTCCTGTCGTAGGAAGAGGCAGGAAGTTGAGCTGGCCACTCTCCTCAATCGGGATAATGTTTTCCTTTAAAAAGCTTGCCTTTTCCCTGGCATTAGGTTCTGTTGCCCATTGCCAGTGGTTTTTATTGGTCCAGAAATGAGCATTTTTAAATGCCGGTCTGTAGCCGGTTCTGTCATCATTCCATTCGATGGCTCCTCCACAGTGATCAAAATGAAGGTGAGTAAGAAAAACATCCGTAATATCTTCTCTTACAAAACCATATTTCGTTAAATTTTTATCTAATGTATCGTCTCCCCAAAGAGAATAGTGTCCGAAGAATTTCTCGTCCTGCTTATTACCCAGTCCGCAATCGATGAGGATAAGTTTTTTTCCGTCTTCTACGAGCAGAGAACGTGTTCCCAGCTCTATCAGGTTTCTTTCGTCTGCAGGATTGGTTTTTTCCCACAGACTCTTTGGGACGACTCCGAACATGGCACCGCCGTCCAGTTTAAATTTTCCACATTGTATTGGATATAATTTCATATAATATTAAGTTTATAATGTTGTTTATTTTCAATAGTTTTACCTCTGAAAAAATAAGATTTTCGAAGCAGCTTTAAAAATTATTTACCTGAAATTTTGCTGCTGCTATTGATAATTATTCTGAAATATCAGACGTTATCACTGATCTCAGAAAAGTTCTCCCGGTTTTCTCGGTATTGCAATGTTTAAATGTTTATATGCTTTGTCCGTTACCTCCCGGCCTCTGGGGGTTCTGATAATAAATCCTTCCTGAATCAGAAAAGGTTCATAAACTTCTTCCAAAGTTTCCGGATTTTCCGCGATTGATGTGGCAAGAGCAGATATTCCTACCGGTTTTCCTTTAAAATTTTCAATCATTACACGCATGATTTTATTATCCATTTCATCAAGTCCGAACTCGTCTACATTTAATGAATTAAGAGCATATTTGGTAATGTTGATCTCGATTTCCCCGTTTCCTTTAATTTCAGCAAAATCACGAACCCTTCTGAGAAGAGCATTGGCAATTCTTGGAGTTCCCCGGCTTCTGCGGGCAATTTCAATGGCAGCATCTTCGTAGATCTTTACTCCCAAAACCCTTGAGCTTCTTTGAATGATCATTGATAAAAGCTCAATCGTATAATATTCCAGTCTGCTTTGAATCCCGAATCTCGCCAGCATCGGTTTGGTAAGCATTCCGCTTCGGGTAGTTGCTCCTACCAGAGTGAAAGGATTTAAACTAATCTGTACGCTTCTCGCATTCGGTCCGGTTTCCAGCATGATATCAATCTTGTAATCTTCCATGGCAGAATACAGATATTCTTCCACCACAGGAGAAAGACGGTGAATTTCATCAATAAACAGGACATCATTCTCTTCCAGATTTGTCAGTAATCCGGCAAGGCTTCCGGGTTTGTCGAGAACAGGTCCTGAAGTGATTTTACAGTTTACGCCAAGCTCATTGGCGATAATATTGGCCAGTGTTGTCTTGCCGAGTCCCGGAGGGCCATGCAGTAAAACATGATCGAGCGCTCCGCCACGTTTTTTGGCAGCCGTTACGAAGACTTCAAGGTTTTCGAGTGTCTTTCTTTGTCCTGCGAAATCCCTGAAACTCTGGGGACGGATCTGTTCTTCCTGTGCTAGCTCTTCACGGGAATAATTGTCTTTATCTGGATGTAAAAAGTCAGGCATTAATTCAATTTCATTTACCGTAAAGATAAGGAAATTGAGGTTACGATTAAAGAGTGATGTTAAGATTTAAGGTTGAGGTTGAGGTTGAGGTTGAGTGCGAGTTGTAAGGAGGGGGAAGCGTATGATTCATAAGATTGATTTATTTTAAGTATTTTTGGAAGAGAAAATATTATTGAACAGCCAAAGTTTGCTCCGATGTTTAAAATTTGCTTGGATTCTTATGGAATGACAAGTATTCCGCATAATTTTGTCATGTTGAAAGCATCTAAACTTTGCAAGGTTTTTAACCTCAACTTTTATAATAAATGAAACTAATTGGTCCTTTCAAACAAGTCGTAACCCTTGCCAATCTCCCATTAAGAGGAAAAATTTCTGACGAACAACTAGAAATTATTGTTGATGGTGGAATTTTAATAAATAATGATAAAATCCAGAAAGTAGGAAACTTTGAAACATTGAAATCTGAAAATCAAAGCATAGAAGTTGAAGAAATTGAAGGTGAACAAATTGTGCTTCCGGCTTTTACAGATTCACATACCCACATTTGTTTCGGGGGCAACCGGGCGAATGATTTTGCCATGCGTAATGCCGGAAAAACATATCTTGAAATTGCGGAAAGCGGTGGGGGAATATGGAGTTCGGTTCAACACACGAGAAATGCCTCTGAGGAAGAATTGTTAAAAACATTATTGGAGAGAATTGATTTTTTAATCTCTCTGGGAATAACAACCATTGAAGTAAAAAGTGGCTACGGACTCGATGTTGAAAATGAACTGAAAATGCTGCGAACGATTAAAAAAGCACAAGAACACACAAAGGCTATGTTGGTTCCTACCTGTCTTTCTGCACATCTGAAGCCAAGGGATTTTGAAGGAAGTAATGAAGAATATTTACAATATATTTTAAAAAAGATCTTACCAATAGTAAAAGAAGAAAACCTGGCGAAGAGGGTTGATATTTTTATTGAAAAATCAGCATTTCAGCCTGAAGAGAGTAAAGCTTTTCTGCTTGAAACTAAAAAACTAGGTTTTGATATAACAGTGCATGCAGACCAGTTCACTCCCGGAAGTTCCAGGATTGCGGTAGAAGTAGGAGCAAAATCTGCAGATCATTTGGAAGCGACTGTTGAGGAGGATATTGAATTCATAGCACAATCTGAAACAGTTGCCACCGCATTACCCGGAGCGAGTTTAGGATTAGGTGAGAAATTTAGTCCGGCTAGAAAATTGTTGGATGCAGGAGCCATTTTGGCTATTGCAAGTGACTGGAATCCTGGTTCTGCACCTATGGGTAATCTCATTACACAGGCATCAATTTTAGCAACCTTTGAAAAACTGACTACAGCGGAAGTGTTGGCAGGAATTACTTTCCGTTCCTCTTTTGCACTCGGATTAGATGACAGAGGAAAATTGGAAGCAGGTTTAAAAGCTGATTTTGTAACATTCAAAACGGATAATTTCCAGAATGTGCTTTATCATCAGGGGAGTTTAAAGGCGGAAAGTGTTTATATTGAAGGAGAGAAAATTAATAATTTATTGGAATAAAAAATTACGTTTAGATGCTCCCAGCATGACAATCTTTGCGTTTTGACTCTACGCGCATTGTCATGCTGAAAGCATCCGGGCAACTACAAATCACACACAAATTAAAATTTATGAATAACAATATTTGGCAGGGAAGATTAGACGGAGAAGACTTGCTTTTCCACAGAATATTTCAGAGAGTAAAAGAAGAAAATAATTATGACTTCATTTCAACTAGAGATTTCGTTTTACATGGGTTTGCAGTTGATGAGGGCGTGAGAAGAAATAAGGGAAGGGTAGGAGCAAAAAATGCTCCTAATGTGATCAGAAAAAATATGTCTAACTTTCCGGTGATCCGTCCTGATTTTACACTGCTCGATTTCGGAAATGTTACTTGTGAAGATGGAAATCTGGAAGAAACGCAGAATAATCTGGCTAAAAATGTGTCTAAAGTATTACTTAAAAATGGCAGATCTGTCGTTCTTGGCGGAGGACATGAGGTGACATATGGACATTATTTAGGCATGAAGACTGCTTTTCCTGAGCAGAAAATAGGTATTATTAATATTGATGCCCACTTTGATAACAGACAACCTGAAAATGAAGTAGGTCCTAGTTCAGGTACTGGTTTCTGGCAAATCGCTCAGGACGGATCCATCAATTCTCTGCATATCGGGATTCAGAGAAATTCCAATACCTTGAAATTATTCGATACGGCACATCAGCACGGAATGAAGTACATATTGGCAGATGAAATCTTTTTTGAAAACCTGCCATCGATCTACCAGAGAATTAATGATTTAATTGAAAATGTAGATTACCTTTATGTTACGATATGCATGGATGTTTTTAATGCCTCCATTGCGCCAGGAGTTTCTGCATCTGCCTATAACGGTATTTTTGCTGATGCTGCATTTATGCATCTTTACAGACATATTTTGAAGAGTGAAAAACTTTTGGCACTTGATGTGGCAGAAGTTAATCCGGATTACGATATTCAGGATAGGACAGCAAGACTTGCAGCGACACTCGTTAACGAATGGTTTATGATTTAACATTAATCGATAGAGAAAATCATTATTTTATATTATCTTAAGGAACACATTTTGTTCCTTTCACTACGCTTTTTTAAGCAATAAATAAATTCATTTTTGAATTTGAAACAGAGACTACATTATGGAACAATCAATTGAAAATAAACTTATCAAAGCAGATAAGGCATTTTCAGAATGGAAAAAAATTCCATTCGAACAACGGCAAAAACTCATTGCCAAAGCATCTGAAATTTTAAAGACGCGTTCTGAAGAATTCGGAGCAATCATCACCTCGGAAATGAATAAGCCAATCTCACAGGCGATTGCTGAGGTAGAAAAATGTGCTTTAATGATGAATTATTATGCAGATGCAGAAAACATTTTAAAGCCTGAAAAAATAGAGTCTGAATATTCTTATTCTGAAATACATTATGTTCCCAAGGGGGTAATCCTGGGTGTAATGCCATGGAATTTTCCTTTCTGGCAGGTCCTCAGATTTGCGGTTCCTGCTGTTCTTGCGGGTAATACCGTTGTGCTTAAGCATGCATCGATCTGCTTCGGCAGCGGAAATGCTATCGAAAAAGTACTGCTTGAAGCTGGTTTTCCTGAAGGTGTTTTCCAGAATCTTGAAATCGGACATAAAGATGTAAAAGCAGTTCTTGAGCATAAAACTATTTCTGGAGTTAGCCTTACGGGAAGTGAGAGAGCAGGGGCTGAAGTTGCTTCCATTGCTGGACAGAATATTAAGAAATCTTTATTGGAATTAGGTGGAAGCGATGCATTCATTGTACTGGATGATGCAGATCTTGATGAAGCGGCTAAAGTTGGTGCGCTGGCAAGACTTCAGAATTGTGGACAGACTTGTGTTGCGGCTAAAAGATTTATTATTGATGAGAAAATTGAAGATGTCTTTCTTCCGAAATTTATTGAAGAATATCAGAAATTTGTTCCTGCAGATCCTATGGACAAAGAAACAAAGATTACAGGTATGGCAAGACCGGATCTGGCAGACGATTTAGAGAAACAATTTAAAAAAGCTCTGGAAAACGGAGCGGAAATTATTCTTCCCTTGGAAAGAATTTCTGATAATGAATTTAAACCAGGCCTAATAAGAGTAGAAGAAGGAAACCCGATTTTACAGGAAGAGCTTTTCGGACCTTTGGGAATGGTAATGATCGCTAAAAGTGATGAGGAAGCGTTACAGTTGGCGAATAATATTCCTTTTGGTCTTTCCAATTCTGTGTGGACGAAAGATAAAACCCGTCAATTATTTTTTATTGAAAATTTAGAATCCGGAACAGTCAATATCAATAGGATGACAAGTTCTGATCCTCGCTTTCCTTTTGGAGGAACGAAGACTTCAGGATATGGAACGGAACTTTCTTTATTGGCTTTAAAGGAATTTGTGACCGCAAAAACTATTGTCGGAAATTAATATTAAAGAATTATTTTAAACATCAAAAACTCCCGATTATTCGGGAGTTTTGCTTTATTATAACAGTTTAGTTTTAAATTAAACCGTTGTTAATCTTAATGTATTGGTTTTTCCACCTTCGTAAGATGGAGTCGCATTGATATTAATAACAAAATCTCCAGCCTCGATATAACCATAGTTGTGAGTAAGCATATTCACTTGGATAATCGTTTCATCAGTAGATTTCTTCATATCATAATGGTAAGCATGTACTCCCCAAAGAAGGTTCAGCATGGTGATTACTCTTTTGTTTCCGCTATAAACGATAATGTGAGAGTTAGGTCTGTGCGCTGAAAGCTGGAAAGCCGTATATCCTGAACTCGTTAAAGTAACAATAGCAGATACATTTGTTGTTTTAGCGATTCTTACTGCTGCAAGGCAAACTCTATTTGTAATGAATCGTTCGTCAATGCAGTTAAAGTCTTTTTCGATCGGCTCATTTTTATGCTGATAAAAATGGGTGGTTTCGATATTCTTTACAATTTTCGTCATGTTTTCAACTACCTGCACAGGATATCTGCCCACTGAAGTTTCTCCTGAAAGCATCACTGCATCAGCACCGTCCAGTACAGAGTTGGCAACGTCATTTACTTCAGCTCTTGTTGGGGTCAAACTGTTGATCATCGTTTCCATCATCTGTGTTGCAATGATCACCGGCTTAGAATAGAATCTTGCTTTTTCTACCAATGTTTTTTGAATAGCAGGAACTTCTTCCATAGGAACTTCCACCCCTAAATCTCCACGGGCAACCATTAATCCGTCGCATTCCAATAAAATTTCGTCAATATTTTTTACACCTTCAGGCTTTTCGATTTTAGCAATAATCGGAGTTTTGAATTTCCCGTTCGGATGTTTTGAAATTAATTCTTTAAGATCAATGATGTCCTGAGCATGACGAACGAAAGAGAGTGCCATCCAATCTACTTCCTGATCCAGCATGAAGTTGGCATCCTGGATATCTTTTTCCGTAAGAGCCGGAAGGGAAACATTTGTATTCGGAAGGTTTACCCCTTTTTTAGAACTTAGTGGGCCACCCTGAATTGTCTTCGCCTTTACGGTATCTGTAAGGTTGGTTTCTGTAACTTCCAGAACAAGTTTACCGTCATCGATAAGGATTCTTTCGCCTACCTTTACATCCTGAGGAAATTGCTGGTAGGTCATATACACTTTTGTAGAGTCTCCTTCTATTTTTTCATTGGTGAAGGTAAGGATATCACCAGGATTAAGGTATGAACCTTCTTTTACAACACCGACTCTAAGTTTCGGCCCCTGTAAATCTCCTAAAATTCCGACAGAGAAGCCGTACTCTTTATTAAGCTCTCGGATGATATTGATATTTGAACGAACTAAGTCGTAATCTGCGTGTGAGAAATTGATTCTAAAAACATCAACACCTGCTCTCATTAACCCTAACATTACTTCTTTCGACGATGACGCCGGTCCAAGTGTTGCGATAATTTTTGTCTTCTTTAAATACTTATTCATAATACTGGATAATTTGATAAAGTTCTTCCTCAGAACCTAATATATAATCTTGAATTGGAAAAACAAGATTTTCAGGGAGCAAAATTACGGAAAAATCAGGAAACTGTTCCGAACTATGCAAAATATATTGCACTTCTACCTGATTATTTAATAAAAATTTAATGTTTTCTTCTTCTGAGAAGAGCTCAGTTTGTATTTTTTTTTGTTTACTTTCCGAAGATCGGTTTGATATAAACGTAAAACATGTCTTGGTAAACTTATGATAAGCCTCAAATCGCGGAAAAAAGTAATCATAATACGACCCATGATAGATTAAATCATCAATCCTTTTAAAATTAAGATCGTTTCTTTGATTTACATTATAGAAAAACTCATGATCGGGTATATTTTTGGCTAATCTTACCAATCCTATGGTAACATCTTCAAATTCTATATCATCGAGATCATAAAGTTTTTGGATTTCCAAGTATGTTTTCTTTTTTGTTTAAAATATAAAATGCTCTTTGTGCTGCTTTTTCTTCTGCCTTTTTCTTGGAGGTTTCTGTAGCGTTGGCAATTCGTTCTTCTCCAAGCCATACGTGGCACCGAAAAACAATTGACTTGTTTACCTGTATCTCTTCACAGGTTTCGTATTTTATATTCAGTTTTTTCTTTTGGCTCCATTCGAGCAGGAGGCCTTTATAGCTTACAATTTTATTTTCAAGCTTATTCATTTCGCTTGGTGTAAGAAGCCTTTCTAAAATAATTTTCCTGCAGATTTCGTAGTGAAAATCCAGATAAACAGCACCAATTAAGGCCTCAAACAAATTCCCGGAAATATTTTCCCCTAATGCTAAAGAAGTCTGCTTTTGCAAAAGGTCTGTCAATTTTAGATCTTCTCCTAATTTATTAAGATTTTTCCTATTTACAATCTTAGATTTCATTTGTGTCAGATATCCTTCATTAGCCTGAGGATATGTGCGAAACAAATGGCATGAAATGATTGTACCCAAAACAGAATCTCCTAAAAATTCAAGTCTTTCGTAATTACTGTCTTTTTTAGAAGAATTTTTTAAAGAAAAAGCTTCACGGTAAAGCGCAATATTTTGTACCTCAGTACCGAGAATCTTATTGAGTTCAGTACTGAGAAAGTAATCTCTCTCCGTTAATTTTCTTTTTCTTTTTTTGAGAAGGAATTTAGAAAAGTATTTCTGTAACTCCATTCAGTAAATTTAGATTTTCTTAAATAGAACGCAAGCGTTATGCCCACCAAACCCAAAAGTATTGCTCATGGCTACTTTTACATCTTTCTTCGCAGCTTCATTGAATGTGAAATTCAGTCTGCTGTCGATATTTTCATCATCAGTAAAATGGTTGATGGTTGGAGGGACAATACCATGAATAATCGTTCCCAATGCAGCAATAGCTTCAATAACTCCTGCAGCACCTAAAAGGTGACCCGTCATTGATTTTGTAGAATTAATCTGAATATCAAAAGCATGTTCTCCCAATAATTTTGAAATGGCATTGGATTCTGCAATATCTCCTAATGGAGTAGATGTCCCATGCATATTGATGTGATCTACTTCATCAGCAGTTAATCCTGCGTCTTCCATGCAATTTTTCATTACCAGATAAGCTCCTAAACCTTCAGGATGCGGTGCGGTCATGTGGTGTGCATCTGCACTCAGACCCCCGCCTTTTAATTCTGCATAAATTGTTGCCCCACGTTTTACAGCGTGTTCATATTCTTCGAGAATGATAGTTCCTGCTCCTTCTCCCAGTACAAATCCATCTCTGTCTTTGTCGAAAGGTCTTGAAGCTGTTTTAGGATCATCATTTCTTGTAGAAAGTGCCATCATTGCATTGAATCCGCCGACACCACTTGCTGTAACGGCTGCTTCAGAGCCACCGCATACAATTACGTCTGCTTTTCCAAGCTGGATAAGCATTTTGGCATCAATCAAAGCATTTGCTGAAGATGCGCATGCAGATACTGTTGTGTAATTTGGACCGTGAAAACCATATTCTATAGAAATATGCCCCGGCGTAATATCCGCTATCATTTTAGGAATAAAGAAAGGGTTGAATCTCGGAATTTCCGTATTTGCCCATCCTAAAACTTCAGTCTCAAAAGTTTCTAAACCTCCGATTCCGGAACCCCAGATTACTCCGACTCTGTTTTTGTCTACGTTATCTTCAATAATTCTTGAGTGTTGTACTGCTTCTCTTGCAGCGACAAGCCCAAGCTGAGTATTTCTATCCATTTTTTTTGCCTCTTTCTTATCGAAATGCTGCAACGGATCGAAATTTTTGACTTCGCAGGCGAATTTTGTTTTGAAGTTTGTGGCATCAAAAAGAGTAATAGGAGCGGCACCGCTCTCACCTTTTACAAGATTTTCCCAGTATTCTTTTGCATTATTTCCAATAGGTGTTATTGCTCCAAAACCGGTTACAACTACTCTTTTTAATTCCATAAACTTTGTTTAATTTCTTTTTTGTTGAAGAATATTATTTATTTACTACTTCTTCGATATAAGCGATAGCGTGTCCTACAGTAGTAATTTTTTCAGCCTGGTCATCAGGGATCTGAATGTTGAATTCTTTTTCAAACTCCATAATTAGTTCAACTGTATCCAATGAATCAGCTCCTAAATCGTTAGTGAAGCTAGCCTCCGGAGTTACTTCTGTTTCTTCAACGTCAAGCTTATCAGCGATGATAGCTTTTACTCTTGATGCAATGTCTGACATAGTAAATTTTTTTTTAATTGTTAGATGGTGCAAATATATAAAATTCTTTACGATAAAACATTTTTTTAGTCTTTTTTGTGGCTTGCAGGTGTGTATTTTGTTGTGTTTGTGTTTAGTCTTTTAGTTTTCAGTGGTTTATATTTTATTATTTCATAATCTTGTTTATGCTTGTTTTTGCACAAAAAATTGAGATGATCTTTATTATAACTGAATGATAAGTGCGGCTTATTATATAAGGTTTCTAATTCATGTATTATGATTAGTTTTGCCTGTTATTCTTTAATATTCATTTAATTCAATGAAAAAAAGTATTTGCATTTTATTCTTTTCAATTTCTATATCGCTTGTAGCGCAGATCAAAGGAAAAGTTGTCAAAATAAAAGATGGAGATACAGTCGTCGTCTTACTGGAAGACAAAACCCAGCAAACATTAAGACTTGCGGAAGTCGACTGTCCGGAAAACGGCCAGGCTTTCGGGAACAATGCTAAGCAGTTTACTTCCAATCAGGTTTTTGGTAAAAATATTATTTTCTACAGGGTCGGAAAAGACAGGTATGGAAGGAGCGTAGCCGGTGTATTCTATGATGGAGACAGGTATCTGTCAAGAGAGATTGTAAAAGCAGGATTCGGGTGGTGGTATTACAAAGCTTCAAAAAATACGGAACTTCAGAAATTTCAGGATGAAGCGAAGGTGAAGAAACTTGGCTTATGGAGTGACAAAAATGCAATTTCACCCTGGGAATTCAGGAAGAATAAAAAGAGCAAGTAAAATGAAATACACTCCTGATTAAAAAAAGGAGTGTATTGGCGTTGGTTAAATCATTTCCACGGCTTGCTGATTTCAGAATTCGGGATAATATACAATATCGTATATTATTGAGATCTTTTACGATCTGCTGCAGAATGCATCCCAAGTAGTCCAGAAATGTGCATTGATAGCTCCCGGAGCCGGGTTAGTACTGTCGGCGACAATTCCTACCATAGATGCACAGTTAGAATTACATCCAATCTGGTTTCTGCTTCCTTCCTGAGGTGGAATTTCGCGCCATGTTCCGGTAGAACCGTTTAAGGTTTCTACTTTAATGTCAAAAATTCCTGAAAGACCAGGGGTTTGTAGTTGTTTAGTAGGATCTTCGCTTGAAATCATGTCTTTCCAGTTTCCTTGAGAAAAAGTTACTCTCCATTGAGTAATCATTTTTACCGTGTCGTTTTGTGGCGAGATATACACCCAAAACTGCGCTCCGCCTCCTAATTTTAATTCACCTGTAGAATTTGCGTTGTAGCCTGTGTTTACTTCCATGATATTGGTTTTTATAGGTTATTTTGTATGTCAAAGTAACGTAGAAAAAAATATTCAGAATAGCGTGAAAATGACCAATTGTAAAGTTAGGTGTTTGTACGGTAAGGTATGATAGGTAATAACTATCCGTATAATAATCATGTGGATTTTAAAATAAACCCTTAAATATTCGATTATAAATATTTAAGGGTGTTTTGTGGAGTTGGAGGGATTCGAACCCTCGTCCAAACAAGCAATACATAAGATTTCTACATGCTTATTCTGCTATTGGTTTTCGACTGAAAGCAGAGAGCAGACACCCAACTTTCAGCTTATCTTCTAAGGTTTTCGAGCTTTAGACGAAGCTTCTAAAGCCTTATTTCCGCATTCCTATATCCCAGGATCAAACGCCGCAGAACAGAGCATTTGTGGAATATCTTGCTTCCTTACTAAAATCTTCGGGAAAACGCTTGATCTACTATACTTCGATATTAAGCTGCAAGAGCGAACTCTTCGTTGCCAGTTAAAATTTTGTAGCAAGGGATTATAGAGATCGCGCTACGGTTCTCTGCATGCTTACTTACCCATTGGTCTTGCTGTCGAAACCAGTCAACCCCATTGATAAAGTGAATACAAAGATAATACTTTTATTTTTATCAGAAGCTTTATCCCGCTTTCCACTGTATCTTTTGGGTTACGGGCTCCGCTTTGCTTCGCCCGCAACCCAAAAGGATGTCGTTTCAATCGGGGCTAGGGTAACAGTTATTCATTTGAAATTTAGAAGACTAACAAATCTTAATTTCTTAGATCAATCCTTTAGAAATAAGAACTCAATTAGGATTAACAATTAAGGATAAGCATTTTTATTATAATTAATTTTGCGGGTAAATAAAAAATTCCTATTTTTGCAATCCAAAATGAGATGTAAAATATGTTAATAATTCCAGTTAAAGATGGTGAATCCATCGACAGAGCATTAAAAAAATATAAGAGAAAATTTGATAAAACAGGAACAGTTCGTCAGTTAAGATCTAGACAGCAGTTTATCAAGCCTTCTGTAACTTTAAGACAAGCTAGACTTAAAGCAGCTCATAAGCAAAGAAATCTTAGCAAAGAAGAGCAGGCTTAAGAAATTTTCTTAATTCGCATACTAATTCACTCTTTAAATAGTTATATTTGAAGAGTGAATTTTTTGTTTTTATACTTTAATGATGTTGGACAAATTCTTAGAATATATACAGCTCGAAAAGAGATATTCGCCTCATACAATTACAAGTTACAGGAAAGATCTTGAAGATTTTTCCCATTTTTATCTTAGAACAGAGTCTTCTGTCGATCTTTTGAAAGTTGACAAAAAGATTATCCGGAATTTTATCGTGGATTTAAGTGAGAATAATATTTCAAGAAGAAGTATCAACCGGAAATTATCATCATTAAAAAGTTTTTATCTCTTTCTTTTAAGAATTGGTGAAATTGAAGTTTCGCCTGCAGAAAATATTTCATCTTTAAAATTTTATCCTGAAAAGCAAATTCCTATGTCTGAACAGGAAATGCAAAATCTGAGTGATCAGGTTTTTACCCAGGTTCATAATGCTTTGGAAAAATGTGTTTTAGAGGTTCTTTATCAAACAGGAATTCGTAAAGCCGAGCTTTGTGGTATGACTTTTGAAAATGTAAATCTTAATGGAAATGAGATAAAAATAATAGGAAAGGGGAATAAACAAAGAGTAATTCCTATTTCCGATAATCTCTCCGCATTGCTAAAAAGTTACGTAGAAATACGCAACCCTGAAACAGAATATAAATCATACTTTTTTGTCAATAAGAAGGGTAAAAAACTCACCGAAAAATTTGTGTATTTGATGGTTAATAAGTACCTTAGTCTTATAACAACAAAGGAAAAAAGAAGTCCTCACATTCTTAGACATAGCTTTGCTACACATGTTCTGGATAATGGGGCAGAGATCTCTAAAGTAAAAAAAATATTAGGACATTCCAGTCTTGCAAGTACTCAAGTCTATACGAATGCCAATATCGAACAATTGAAAAAAGTTTTTAATCAGGCTCATCCAAGAGCTGCAAAAAATGACGAATTATGAAGATCACAGTACAATCAATTGGTTTAACTCCACACGAACCACTAGAATCACACATTGAGAAAAAAGTAAGCAAACTGGATACTTTTTATGATAAAATCCAAGACTGCAAAGTATTTTTAAAAGTGGAAAATACCTCGGACAAATCCAATAAGACCGCCGAGATTATTTTAGCGGTTCCGGGCGACGATATTGTGGTAAAAAAGACAACTGCAACTTTTGAAGAAAGCTTAGACTTATGCGTTGATGCAGCTAAAAAGCTACTAATCAAGAAAAAAGAATTGGCTTAGTGAAAAAAGTCAAAAATAATTATTAAAAAGTTTGAGAATTCAAAAAATCCGTTCTATATTTGCACTCGCAAAAAGGAACAGTGATCTTTTGAATTCTTTTTCATTAAATGCCTCCATAGCTCAGTTGGCCAGAGCACGTGATTTGTAATCTCGGGGTCGTGGGTTCGAATCCCTCTGGAGGCTCATTTAATATAAAATATCTGGGGAGATTCCAGAGTGGCTAAATGGGACTGACTGTAACTCAGTTGCTTCGGCTTCGTAGGTTCGAATCCTGCTCTCCCCACATTTTATATTATAAAAAAAGTTGCAGAAATAAAGGATTTTCCTTAAGTTTGCACAGCGTTACCAATAGTTTTGGAAACAAAATTGCGGAAGTAGCTCAGTTGGTAGAGCGTCAGCCTTCCAAGCTGAATGTCGCGGGTTCGACCCCCGTCTTCCGCTCAGAAATATCACACTTATTGTAGGGTGATTTTTTTTTTACTACTGAAAAGATGTAGAGTAGAATTTCTCGCAGATTTCAGTCTGTTTTATTAAATGCCTCCATAGCTCAGTTGGCCAGAGCACGTGATTTGTAATCTCGGGGTCGTGGGTTCGAATCCCTCTGGAGGCTCATTAATATAAAATATCTGGGGAGATTCCAGAGTGGCTAAATGGGACTGACTGTAACTCAGTTGCTTCGGCTTCGTAGGTTCGAATCCTGCTCTCCCCACATTTTATATTATAAAAAAAGTTGCAGAAATAAAGGATTTTCCTTAAGTTTGCGCAGCGTTACCAATAATTTTGGAAACAAAATTGCGGAAGTAGCTCAGTTGGTAGAGCGTCAGCCTTCCAAGCTGAATGTCGCGGGTTCGACCCCCGTCTTCCGCTCACATAAAATCACGCTTTTTAGGGTGATTTTTTTGTTTAGGCCGACTTAGCTCAGCGGTAGAGTGCTTCCTTGGTAAGGAAGAGGTCACGGGTTCAAGTCCCGTAGTTGGCTCAGATTCAAGTCCCGATTCTTTCGGGATTTTTTTATTTCTAGAACTTTCTATTAAACGCTACCGACACGAAGATAAGCTTATTCAGCATCGCATATACTTTCGTTCGTAGGGCTGAATTTCGTTCGTAAACCTTTAGTTTATATTCAGCAAGTGATAGCTTTGGATATTTTAGCTTTCAAATTTAAAATTTTACTGATAAGATTATAAAATTGATGATCATTTCTAATTGAATATGGTATTGATCTGTAATTCTTCAAAGGTTTTAAGCTGTAATATTAGCCAAAAACCTCCGGCGCCCAGCCTCCCTCTTCCAGCCCTCTTAACCTTAAAATTCAATTAAAAGTACTTCTAACATATTTCATTTCCTTCAGTGTCATGAAAATTTTCTTTACATTCGTATAAAATAATTTTTGATGAATATTCTTTTATTGGAAGATGATTTAATTCTTTCTGCGGAACTTTGTAAGTTTTTAGAATCAAATAACTTTACCTGTGATAAAATCTATGACGGAGAAACTTTTCTTCGTCAGATAAAAAACAATTCTTATGATCTGTATCTTCTCGATATTAATGTTCCTAAAATTAATGGACTTGATGTATGCCAGACCATTCGCTCTTTCGATAAAAATACCCCAATCATTATTATTTCGGCATACGGAGATCTTTCGGATAAAAAAGATGCCTTTACGAGACTGGCGGATGATTATCTGGTAAAGCCTTTTCAGTTTGAAGAATTGCTGTTACGTATGAATTCTCTACTGAGAAGAAAAGCTCCTTCGGAAAACAGCGATCAGGAAATTATAAGAGTTGATGATCTTATTATTAACAAAACCGAGCAGAAAGTCTTTCGCGCAGGAAATGAAATTGCCCTTACATTGAAAGAATTCCAGCTGTTGGTTTATCTGGCAGAAGCGCAGGGAAGAACTGTTTCGAAACAGCAGATCACAGAACATGTGTGGGAGCATAATTTTAATACGAACACCAATACCGTTGAAGTGTACATCAATTTTTTAAGAAAGAAGATAGATAAAGATTTTAAAATTAAGCTTATCCATACACGTTCCGGTTTCGGATATTACTTAAGCCCGCTGTAATATGTCTTTAAAAAGAAAAATTGCCCTCAATCTCAGTATTGCCTTTTCATTGCTTTTTGGTATTGTGATGGCGGTAATTTATATGTCTTTTAATGATTTCAGGAAAGATGAATTCAAAGAAAGATTCCGGCAGCGACTCGATTTTACGACTCATTTTATTGCAAAGTCAAAAGATTTTGAAGAAGAGGCGCCTGTGTTTTTTAATGAGAATTCTGATAATATTCTTTTAAACGAAACGATTTTAATTTTCAATGCCAATAAAGAGTTAATCTACAGCACAATCAAGGACCGAAATGTGACCTGGGACAATGCGTTACTTAAAGAATTGGATGAAAAGAAAGTCATTTATTCTGAGAAAACGGTTCCGGAAATTTATGCAGCCCTAAAAAACATTAACGGAGAAAATTACTACATTCTTACCAGCGCTTACGATACCAACGGAAATTCCAAACTGGCTTACCTGAAATATCTCCTGATCACGGCATATGTAATGAGTACGCTGATTATAGGTTTTTTCAGCTATTATTTTATGGGACAGTTCTTAAAACCTTTGGAAGATCTCAATAAGGAAATATCAGAAATTACGGCCCATAAGCTGACAACGGAAGTTCCGGTGCTAGACTCCAATGACGAGATCAATGTTCTTGCAAGATCATTCAACACGATGATCAAAAGGCTGGACGATGTTTTCCAGTCACAGAAAGATTTCACCGCCAGTGCTTCCCACGAAATCCGTACCCCGATTACAAGAATGGCTTTCCAGCTTGAAAACCTGATTAAACTCGGGCAGAACTCTCCGGAAACATTATCCTCACTACAGCAGATACAAAGAGATGTTTATCAGCTGTCGGATCTTACCAATTCACTTTTGCTTTTAACGAAATTCGATAAAGAAAACATTCAGAGTATCTACGAAGAAGTGAGAATTGATGAAGTGATTTTCGAATCTTTTGAAGCCGTGGAAAAAAGTTATCCGCAACTGAAAATGGATTTCCTGATTTCCGAAAAAACGTCTGAAGAAGCTTTACTGACTATAAGTGGCGTTCAGTCTTTACTGGATATTGTTTTTATTAACCTGTTTAAAAATGCCGCCGTTTATTCCGATGATATGGAAGCTGATGTGCTGATTACGGAGACGGAAGACCAACTTATTGTCGACGTTATCTCTCACGGAAATACCATTCCAAAGGAAGAGCAGTCCAGACTGTTCGAGGCTTTTATGAGAGGGAACAACTCTCAGAATATTTCAGGTTCAGGATTGGGATTAAGAATTGTAAAAAGAATTCTGGAATATCACGGCGCAAAAATTATTTATACCGCTCCGGCGGATTTATTGAATAAGTTCAGCGTGATTTTTTATAAATAAACTGAATTCAGCTTACATATTTACGTTAAAAATTCTATATACCTGTCAGAAAATCTTGAGACGGGCGAAACCACTATAGGGTAAAACTTTCTCGGAGCGAGACGGAAGCAATCACTACTTGTTTGAACTTTCTCAGGATGAGACGAGTGAAACCAGAATAGGATGAAGCTTTCTCAGAGTGAGACGAGTAAAAACCAATATAAGATGAAACTTTCTCGGAATGAGATAATCGGAACCAATACATCGGAAAAAAATCGCATAAGTTCAATACTTAAATTTCTCATGTTGTGTTTATTTATAGATGAATAATAATCAAATTTAATTTTTTTTTAAGTATTATTTAAGAGCATTTTAATAGTGAAATGACAATTTTGTAGCATAAAAAATAGAAGATGAACAAAATTGCAGGGCTGCTGATCGTCATATCTTCTCTCATGACGGCACAGCAGCAAGTATCACTTTCGGACTGCGAAGAAGCTTTCCAGAAGAACAACTTAGAACTGCTCGCCGAACAGTATAATATTAATATGGCTGATGCAGATATTTTGCAGGCTAAAATCTGGGAGTTACCACAACTAAGCGGACAGATAAATGCGTACAATCCACAAGATCATAAAGTTTTTGATGTAGGTCATGCAAAAGGTGCACAGATCACCCAGCTTATTTATATGGGTGGTAAAAAGAAAAACGAAATTGCTTTTGCAAAATCTAGTAAAGAGCTCGCTCAGCTCCAGTTTTCTCAATTGCTGGTAGACCTTCGGGCGCAGCTTCGCACCACTTATTACAATCTTTATTACGAAAAACTCAAGCTTGAAAACACCAACAGGCAGCTGGGATATATGAATGACCTTTTAGCCGCTTACAAAGTGCAGTCTGCCAAAGGGAACGTTTCCCTGAAAGACGAGGTGAGACTTCAGAGCGTAGTCATCCAGCTGAATAATGATAAAATAGGAATCAATAAAAACATTCTTGAATTTGAACAGAATCTAAAGGTTTTAACAGGCATTACCGATGATCTTGAACCTACACTTTCCGATTCTGAAGCCAAAGATATTCTTGCCGCCCAACCTTTCGGGGACGAGACGGAATTACAGAAAAAAGCGCTCGAAAATAATGCTGATTATCAGTATAACCTAAAATTAATCGACAACAGTAAGCTGTATGCCCAGTGGCAAAAGTCTTTAAACGTTCCCGATCTGAATCTCGGTGCAGGATGGGACCAGAATGGAGGGACATTTAAAAATGAAGTGAACCTAATGGTCGGGATTCCATTGCCATTATGGAAATCTAATAAAGGAAATGTCGAGAAGGCAGGCTTTGCCATTCAGCAGAATCAGAAGAATGCAGACTTTCAGAAGCTCAATCTGGAAACCCGGGTTCAGGCAGCCTATAAAACGTGGAAAACTCAATATGAACAGCTTTCAGGAATTAAATCCGAAGACATTAATAATATGGAAACGGTCTACAACGGTATGCTGAGCAATTTCAGAAAAGGGAATGTGAGCCTTATAGAATTTGTGGATTTTATGGACAGCTACAGAGAAACAGCGCTTCAGATCTATGATATGAAAAACGGGATCATGCAGTCGGCAGAACAACTAAATCAACTGGTACAAACGAAAATCTTCTATTAATCATGAAAAAATATATTATTCCTATAATTATAACATTGGCTGTTGCGTCTTGCTCAAAGAAAGAAGTACCGCAACAAACTCAGAAAAAAGGTTTTGAGCTTAGCAATACCATGCTTCAGTCTATTTCTCTCGCAAAAGTTGAAAAAAAATATATAGAAGATGATTACAGTTTCTATGGAAAGATATCAGCAGATAAGAACAGCTACATCGATGTTTACCCATTGGTAGGCGGAAACGTTTTAAGTGTAAATGTAGAGCTGGGAGATCATGTGACGAAAGGGCAGGTGCTGGCAACCATCAGAAGTACGGAGCTTGCGGAAGTTCAGAAAGATGTAAGCGACGCCAAGACCGATTTGGTAGTAGCTCAGAATAATCTTCGTGTAGCAAAGGAAATGTATGAAGGAAAGCTGAATACCGAAAGAGATGTGCTGGAAGCAAAAAGTGAACTGCAGAAAGCTCAGGATCAAATGCAGAGAGCGAGTGCGGTAAGCACCGTGTATAATGTGAAAAAAGGAAATATATACAGTGTTGTAGCTCCTATCAGCGGATATATTGTTCAGAAGAATATCAATAAAGATATGCAGCTGAGAAGTGACAGGAGTGATAATATTTTTGATGTGGCCAATACGACCAACGTCTGGGCGATTATGAACGTCAACGAATCTGATATTGATAAGATCAGCCTTGGAATGAAAGCGCAGGTTTCCACATTATCTTATCCGGATAAAGTTTTTGACGGAAAGATTGATAAAATTTTTAAAATCATCGATCCCGAAACCAATGCTATGCAGGCGAGAGTAGTTTTAGACAACCAGAACGGATTGCTGATCCCGGAAAGCAAAGCAACCATTAAAGTGACAAGTTCGGAGAATACCACGGCACTCACCGTTCCTTCAAAAGCTGTAATTTTTGACGACAACAGAAGTTTTGTGGTAGTATATAAATCAAGAGCTGATGTAAAAGTAAAAGAAATAAAGGTATTAAAACAGGTGGGCGATGTTACCTATGTTTCAGAAGGTTTGTCGGAAGGAGAGCAAATTGTTACCAATAATCAATTGCTGATTTATCGCTCCCTGAACAATTGATTTTTTTTGAACCATTAAGAATTTAAAAATGTAGAGTTAAGAAGCTAAGGTTATTAAGAATAGCATCTAAGATATTTATTAAGAGTTACTTCTTAATAAATTACTTGATAATTTTTTAACAGCTTATATTTCTTAATGATTAAAAATAATTTTAAGTGCCTTTGCTGAGTGAAACGCCTTTGCGAACGAAAATATGCAGAAGATAGTCATGAAAAATCTTTGCGAGCTTTGCGTTAAAAACAAATTCAACGACTTTTTTTAGGTCAAAAAAAATCCATCATGAATAAATTTATTAAAAATATAATTGCTTTTTCATTAAAAAATAAAGCGTTTACTTTTATCTGGGTTGCCGTACTGGCGGTAGCGGGATTCATCAGTTTCAAGAATATGCCGATTGAAGCTTTTCCGGATGTTACCAACACCCAGATCGTTATCATTACCCAATGGAATGGGAGAAGTGCAGAAGAGGTTGAACGTTTTGTGACGACACCCATTGAGCTGGCGATGAGTCCGGTTCAGAAGAAAACCAGTGTGAGGAGTACTACAATGTTTGGTCTTTCTATCGTTAAAATTCTTTTTGATGATGGGGTAGACGATACTTTTGCCAGAAATCAGGTAAATAATCAATTAAGAACAGTAAGCCTTCCGGATGATGTAGATCCTGAAGTTCAGCCGCCTTACGGACCGACCGGAGAAATTTTCAGGTACACCTTACAGAGTAAAACAAAAGATTCCCGTGAATTATTAACCCTTCAAAACTGGGTGATCGATCGTGCATTGCGAGGCGTTCCGGGAGTTGCTGATATCAACGTTTTCGGAGGTCAGGATAAAGTCTTTGAATTAAGCATTGATCCCAGAGCTTTGGATAAATACAATCTGACGCCGCTTCAGGTCTACGATGCTGTTACGAAAAGTAATCTTAATGTGGGAGGGGATGTTATCGAAAAAAATGGACAAGCCTATGTTGTCCGTGGAATCGGTCTGGTTAAATCCATTTCAGATATTGGAAACATTACGATAGAAAATGATCATGGAAATCCTGTTTTGGTTAAAAATGTAGCAGATGTTCATGAAAGCTCAATGCCCAGAGTAGGGCAGGCCGGACTGAATCATCAGGAAGATACCGTAGAAGGAATTGTGGTAATGAGAAAAGGAGAGAATCCGCGTGAAGTTTTAGTAGGGGTGAAAGCTAAAATTAAAGAGCTTAACGAGAAAATCCTTCCGAAAGACGTAAAAATGGTGACATTCTACGATCGTGACAACCTGATGGATTTTACTACGCATACCGTGATGCACAACCTTATCGAGGGGATTATCCTGGTAACGGTTATCGTTTTAATCTTCATGGCAGACTGGCGTACGACTTTAATAGTTTCCATTATTATCCCTTTATCCTTATTGTTTGCGTTTTTATGTCTGAAACTGGCGGGAATGAGTGCCAATTTATTATCACTCGGGGCGGTCGATTTTGGAATTATCATCGACGGAGCCGTCGTCATGGTGGAAGGACTTTTTGTAATGCTCGACCACAAAGCCCATAAATATGGGGATGAAAAATTCAATAAATTGGCAAAAGCCGGCTGGATCAAACAAACGGGAACAGGACTTGGAAAAGCGATTTTCTTCTCGAAATTAATTATCATCACTTCTTTAATTCCGATTTTTTCATTCCAGAAAGTTGAGGGAAAAATGTTTTCGCCACTGGCATTCACCTTAGGTTTTGCCCTCACGGGAGCTTTGATTTTTACTTTGACCCTGGTACCGGTGCTTTCGCATATTTTATTGAATAAAAATGTAAAGGAAAAGAATAATCCGTTTGTGAATTTCTGGGACAGAATTGTACTGAAAGGTTTTAATTATACTTTTAAACATAAAAAAATGAGTTTAATTGTTGCGGTTTCATTTTTAGCGGTTACATTATTCTCAGGAAAATTCTTAGGAACGGAGTTTTTACCTCAATTGAATGAAGGCTCATTATGGATCACTGCAGAAATGCCGATGAGTTCATCTTTAAAAGAATCTCTAAAAACCGCCGATCTCCTGAAGAAAGACATCATGAGTTTTCCTGAGGTTACTGATGTTCTCGCGCAGACTGGAAGAAGTAATGACGGGACAGACCCTAATGGTTTCGGATTTGTACAGTTTGCCGTAAATCTTCAGCCAAAAGAAGATTGGAAACGAAAAATCACTTACGAGCAGCTGATTGAAGAGATCGATAAAAAACTGAGGAATTATCAGGGGATTACGTTTAATTATTCTCAGCCGATCTCAGATAACGTTGCTGAAGCAGTAGCAGGTTTCAAAGCGGAAAACGGCATTAAAATTTATGGAGACAATCTGCAGACACTTGATGTTTTAGCCGAAAAAGTTTTAAAGCAGATTAAAAATATTAAAGGTGTAAAAGATGCAGGAATTATTAAAAATATTGGTCAGCCGGAAGTGAGTGTTGTGCTTGACAGGGACAAAATGGCTGCCTACGGAGTAATGCCGGATGATGCGCAGTCTGTTCTTGAAATGGCTTTCGGGGGGAAAACGGCTTCAGAAATGTTTGACGGAGAACGAAAATTCCCCATCCGTCTCCGCTATGCCCAGGAGTACAGAAAAGATGAAAACGACATCGCAGCATTGATGGTTCCTACCCAGGACGGAGCAAAAATTCCTTTAAAAGAAATAAGTACAATTGAAAAGGATAATGGCGCGGCGTTCATTTACAGGGATGATATTAAAAGGTATATCGGGATAAAATTTTCCATTCGTGACCGTGACCTGGGAGGTACGATTGCCGATGCACAAAAGGCAGTTTCAAAAATTGAATTTCCTGACGGATATACAGTGGGCTGGACGGGGCAGTTTGAAAATCAGCAGAGGGCTTCAAAAAGACTTACGCAGGTAGTTCCGATCAGTATTCTGGGGATTTTCTTCCTGTTGTTTGTCCTTTTCGGTAATATGAAAGATTCTTTGCTGGTATTGGCCAATGTGCCGTTTGCTTTGATCGGGGGAATTATCGCGCTCCATGTGACAGGGATTAATTTCGGAATCTCGGCAGGAGTGGGGATGATTGCTCTTCTGGGAATCTGTATTCAAAACGGAGTTATCCTCATCACGGAATTTCACCAGAACGTCAGAAACGGACTAAGTCTGGATAATGCGATATTGAATGGCGTAAAATCAAGAACACGGCCTGTAATTATGACAGCACTAATGGCTTCCATCGGGTTAATGCCGGCTGCGTTATCAACAGGTATCGGCTCCGAATCACAAAAGCCGCTGGCCATTGTCATCATTGGTGGATTGATTACAGCTACGGTTTTAACGTTATTAATTTTCCCGATTATATTTTGGATCTTCAACAGAACTAAAAAGTCTCAGCAGATTTAAATTTTATTTCAACCAATTATATTAACAGAATCGCGGGAAATTTCGTTTTCCGCGATTCTTTGTTCAGTACAGATTTGCCTATCAATTAATTTGAAGGCTTCTTTCAGTAATTTATGCGAAACCGCTCTGTTGTTACAGATTAGCGTATATTATTCAGGATTAAAGAGATAGTTTATAATTTCATGAAAAGCTTTAGAAGGATTTTTTCAATCAAGAAATTTGTGTAAATTTGCAGTCTCAATACATTGAACTATAAGGTTTGTGATTTATTGGATTTTAATATTGAAACTTTTTTTCATAAAAAGATTTTGGTATTTAAAAAATTCATTATATTTGCACACCGAAAATTTGAAAATTAAATAAAATAAATAATTTACATCATGGCAAAGGAAACGTTTAATCGTAACAAACCACACTTGAACATTGGTACTATTGGTCACGTTGACCATGGTAAAACTACTCTTACAGCTGCTATTTCTGCTGTATTAGCTAGCAAAGGTCTTGCTGAGAAAAAAGACTTCTCTGCAATTGACTCTGCTCCAGAAGAAAAAGAAAGAGGTATTACTATCAATACAGCTCACATCGAATACGAAACTGAAAAAAGACACTATGCTCACGTTGACTGTCCAGGTCACGCGGATTACGTAAAGAACATGGTAACAGGTGCTGCTCAGATGGACGGAGCTATCGTGGTATGTGCTGCGACTGACGGACCAATGCCTCAAACAAGAGAACATATTCTACTTTGCCGTCAGGTAAACGTACCAAGAATCGTTGTTTTCATGAATAAAGTTGACATGGTAGATGATGCTGAGTTATTAGAGCTTGTTGAAATGGAGCTTAGAGACTTATTGTCTACTTATGAATTTGATGGAGATAACTCTCCGGTAATCCAAGGTTCTGCTCTTGGTGCACTTACTGCTGCTACTGAAGGTAACTCTGATGATAAGTGGTTTAAGTCTGTAGAACAATTGATGGATGCTGTTGATGAGTGGATCGAAGAGCCTATCAGAGATACAGATAAGCCATTCTTGATGCCAATCGAAGATGTATTCTCTATTACAGGTAGAGGTACTGTAGCAACTGGTAGAATCGAAGCTGGTATCATCAACACTGGTGATCCTGTAGATATCGTAGGTATGGGTGATGAAAAATTAACTTCTACAATTACAGGGGTTGAGATGTTCAGAAAAATCCTAGACAGAGGTGAAGCTGGTGATAACGTAGGTCTATTGTTGAGAGGTATTGAAAAAACTGACATCAAGAGAGGTATGGTAATCGCTAAGAAAGACTCTGTGAAGCCACACAAAAAATTCAAAGCATCTGTTTATATCCTTTCTAAAGAAGAAGGTGGACGTCACACTCCATTCCACAACAAATACCGTCCTCAGTTCTACGTAAGAACTACTGACGTTACAGGTGAGATCTTCTTACCAGAAGGTGTAGAAATGGTAATGCCTGGTGATAACTTAGAGATCACTGTAGAATTGTTACAACCAATCGCTCTTAACGAGGGTCTTAGATTCGCGATCAGAGAAGGAGGTAGAACAGTTGGTTCAGGTCAGGTAACTGAAATCTTAGACTAATCATCTATTACACAATATAAAAAGCTTCCGTCGGGAACTTCTTTGCGGAAGCTTTTTTTAACTACGGGCATCGTCCAATGGTAGGATACCGGTCTCCAAAACCGTTGATCAGGGTTCGAGTCCTTGTGCCCGTGCAAATAACAATTATGAGTTCATTAATCAATTTTTTAAAAGGTTCTTATAACGAATTCAGACATAAAGTTGAATGGCCAAAATGGTCTGACCTGCAGTCTTCTACAATTGTAGTAACGATTGCAACAGTTATTCTGGCATTATTTACCTTTGGTGTTGATGAGTTGTTTTCTAAAGCAATCAGCAATATAATAGGAATGCTTATCAACTTGTTCAATTAATAAATAAAAGTATTTTCCCATAATGAGCGAATTGAAATGGTATGTGCTGAAAGCAATCAGCGGACAGGAAAATAAAGTGAAAAACTATATTGAGACAGAAATCAAACGTTTAGGTTTTGAGCAGTACGTTACTCAAGTGGTTATTCCTATGGAAAAGGTTATTCAGATCAGAAACGGTAAAAAAGTTCCGAAAGAAAGACCTTACTATCCTGGATACCTTATGATTGAAGCTGATCTTATGGGTGAAATTCCTCATGTCATTAAAAATATCCCTGGAGTTATTTCTTTCTTAAGCTTGACAAAAGGAGGAGATCCTGTTCCAATGAGAAAGTCTGAAGTAAACAGAATGTTGGGAAGAATGGATGAGCTTTCAGAATTTGCAAGCGATGTTGAAATTCCTTACGTAGTAGGTGAAAACGTTAAAGTAATTGACGGACCATTCAACGGATTTAACGGAACGATTGAAAAAATTCTTGAAGATAAAAAGAAAATTGAAGTTTCAGTTTTGATATTTGGTAGAAAAACTCCAATGGAACTTAGCTATATGCAGGTTGAAAAAGTATAACTCATACTTAAAAATATTTAAAAATCCACTTATTAAAACAGTAAGTGGATTTTTTATTTTAAAATTTTAACAAAAATAGATAATATCAATTTGCTATTTCAAAAATATTTTATAATTTTGCAGTCCGAAAAGTAGGCATACTTAATGTGAGAATGGGTAACCTACTGAATAATAATGCTTCCAAACTCATTAATTATTCAAATTTAAAAAACAAACAATGGCTAAAAAAGTCTTTAAAATGGTAAAACTTCAGGTGAAAGGTGGCGCAGCTAACCCTTCTCCACCAGTAGGTCCAGCATTGGGTTCTGCAGGTGTGAACATCATGGAGTTTTGTAAGCAATTTAACGGAAGAACTCAAGATAAGCCAGGACAAGTTTTACCTGTAGTAATTACAGTGTACGAAGACAAATCTTTTGAATTCGTAATTAAAACTCCTCCTGCAGCAATCCAGTTGATGGAAGCGGCTAAAATCAAAGGGGGTTCCGGGGAACCAAACAGAAACAAAGTAGGTTCTGTATCTTGGGATCAGGTGAAGAAAATCGCTGAAGATAAAATGACTGACCTTAACTGCTTTACAATGGATTCTGCAGTTTCTATGGTTGCAGGTACTGCTAGATCTATGGGATTAAGAGTAACAGGAACTAAACCAACTTTTAACGCTTAATACTTAAAGAAATGGCAAAATTGACTAAAAAGCAAAAGGAAGCTTTAAGCAAAGTAGAAAAAGGAAGAATCTATAACCTTGAAGAAGGTTCAGCTCTTGTAAAAGAAGTGAACACTGCAAAGTTTGATGCTTCTGTAGATATCGCTGTAAGATTGGGTGTAGATCCAAGAAAAGCAAACCAAATGGTAAGAGGTGTTGTATCTCTTCCTCATGGAACCGGTAAGGATGTTAAAGTTTTGGCTTTGGTAACTCCGGATAAAGAAGCTGAAGCTAAAGAAGCTGGTGCTGATTATGTAGGTCTTGATGAATATTTACAAAAAATCAAAGATGGTTGGACAGATGTTGACGTTATCGTTACAATGCCGGCTGTGATGGGTAAATTAGGACCATTAGGTAGAGTATTAGGACCAAGAGGTTTGATGCCGAACCCTAAATCAGGTACTGTAACTATGGAAATTGGTAAAGCAGTAACTGAAGTAAAAGCTGGTAAAATTGACTTTAAAGTAGACAAATACGGTATTATCCATGCAGGTATTGGTAAAGTATCTTTCGATGCTGCTAAAATCAAGGAAAATGCTCAGGAATTGATCTCTACTTTGATCAAAATGAAACCAACTGCTGCTAAAGGTACTTACGTGAAGTCTATCTATTTGTCTTCTACAATGAGTCCTGGTATTGCAATCGATACTAAAGCTATTAACTAATACTAAATCCTAAGACAATGACAAAAGACCAAAAAGTTGTAGCGATACAAGAGATCAAAGATTTGCTTCAGGATGCTAAAGTAGTATATGTAGCTGATCTAGACGGTTTGAATGCTGCTAAATCTTCTGAATTCAGAAGACAGGCTTTCAAGCAAAATATCAAAGTGAAAGTGGTGAAAAATACACTTTTGCAAAAAGCAATGGAGCAGATTGATGGAGTAAATTTCTCTGAAATGTTCGAAACTTTCAAAGGTAACTCTGCATTAATGATTGCTGAAACGGCTAACGCTCCTGCAAAATTAATCAAAGACTTCAGAAAGAAAGATGAGAAGCCTGCATTAAAATCGGCTTTCGTACAGGAAACTTTCTACGTTGGTGACAATAACCTTGATACTTTAGTTAGCATCAAGTCTAGAGAAGAAATGATCGGTGAAATCATCGGATTGCTTCAGTCTCCAATTCAAAGAGTTGTTTCTGCTCTTCAAAACAAATCTGAAACTGCAGAAGCTTCAACTGAAGAAGCTGCACCTGCGGTAGAAGAAACTCCTGCTGCTGAGGCTCCGGAAGCTCCAGCTGCAGAAAGCACTGACGAAACGCCAGCTGCTGAATAATACACTCAAAAAATTAAATAAATAATCAACAAAAACATTACAACAATGTCAGATTTAAAAAATTTAGCTGAAACGCTAGTAAACTTAACTGTAAAAGACGTAAACGAATTAGCTACTATCCTTAAGGATGAGTACGGAATTGAGCCAGCTGCTGCTGCTGTAGTAGTTGCTGCAGGTGGTGCGGGTGAAGCTGCTGAAGAAAAAACAGAATTCGACGTAATTCTTAAGTCTGCAGGTGCATCTAAATTAGCTATCGTTAAATTGGTAAAAGATTTAACTGGTGCTGGTCTTAAAGAAGCTAAAGATATCGTAGATGGTGCTCCTGCTCCAATCAAAACTGGTATCTCTAAAGACGAAGCTGAAGCTCTTAAGAAGCAATTAGAAGAAGCTGGTGCTGAAGTAGAATTGAAATAATTCTATTATTCACATAAAAATAGAAGCCTGAGTCAAGCGACTCAGGCTTTTTTTATTAACTATGTTTGTCATTGTGAATAAGTTTTCGTAAATTTGCATTCTCTTTTGGCGCGAAATATTGTTTGTAAATCTATAAAATACTATTAATCAACTCTTTCATTATATGAAAGGGCTTTGTTGTATATAAAGGTTGCAGCTATTCTGCCTCAGAAGTAATAAAAATATTTTGCACTACACTGTGAAAAGATATACCAGTGTTGCAGTTAGAAAGAACCAAGACAACGTTAAAATAATCCAAGGTCCTTTGTGAGCGCCAAAACACTTTTGCCTTTTTCATTTTTACCTTGTTTCTTGCTCTTTTCTGATATTTTTTTAAATAACAAAATATTTTTTAACCCTTTCTTTAAAGTTTTATGAGTAAAACAACAGTAACAACTAAGGGAACGCCGAGAATTAATTTCTCATCAGCAAAAGGAAAAATTATTACTCCTGACTTTCTGGATATCCAGATTGAGTCTTTTAAAGAGTTTTTCCAGCTTGATACGCTTCCTGAAGACAGAACGAATGAAGGTCTTTACAAGACTTTCCAGGAAAATTTCCCGATTACCGATTCCAGAAACCAATTTGTATTGGAATTCCTGGATTATCTGGTAGATTCTCCACGTTATTCAATCGATGAGTGTGTGGAAAGAGGATTGACTTATTCAGTTCCTCTTAAAGCAAGACTTAAATTGTATTGTACAGACCCTGAGCACGAAGATTTCCAGACTGTGGTTCAGGATGTATATTTAGGCCCGGTTCCTTACATGACACCTAGCGGATCTTTCATCATTAACGGTGCTGAAAGAGTTATCGTTACGCAGTTACACCGTTCACCTGGTGTATTCTTCGGACAGACGTATCATGCCAACGGAACCAAATTATATTATTCAAGAATTATTCCTTTCAAAGGATCTTGGATGGAGTTTACAACCGATATCAACAGCGTAATGTACGCGTATATCGACCGTAAGAAAAAATTGCCATTAACAACTTTGTTAAGAGCAATCGGATATGAATCTGATAAGGATATCCTTCAGATCTTCGATCTTGCTGAAGAAGTGAAAGTTTCTAAAGCTGCCCTTAAAAAAGTAGAAGGAAGAACATTGGCTGCGAGAGTTTTGAACACTTGGTTCGAAGATTTCGTAGATGAAGATACAGGGGAAGTAGTTTCTATCGAAAGAAATGAAATCATTTTAGACAGAGAAACTATTCTTGAAAAAGAACATTTAGATCTTATTTTAGATGCTGGTGTGAAATCAATCCTGATTCACAAAGAAAACAGCAATGAGTTCTCTATTATCCAGAATACTTTACAGAAAGACCCTACCAACTCTGAAAAAGAAGCAGTAGAATACATCTATCGTCAGTTAAGAAATGCAGATCCGCCAGATGAGGAAACAGCAAGAGGAATTATTGAAAAATTGTTCTTCTCTGAACAAAGATATTCTCTTGGTGAAGTTGGACGTTACAGGCTAAATAAAAAATTAGGTCTTAACATTCCTACAACAACTGAGGTTCTTACCAAAGAAGATATCATTGCAATCGTAAGACACCTGATCGAATTGGTAAACTCTAAAGCTGAAGTTGACGATATCGACCACTTATCAAACAGAAGAATTAAAACTGTTGGTGAGCAATTGGCAGGACAATTTGGTGTAGGTCTTTCAAGAATCGCAAGAACAATCAAGGAAAGGATGAACGTTAGAGATAACGAAATCTTTACTCCGCTTGATCTTGTTAATGCTAAAACTTTAACATCAGTAATCAACTCATTCTTCGGTACCAACCAGCTTTCTCAGTTCATGGACCAAACCAACCCATTATCAGAAATCACGCACAAGCGTAGACTTTCTGCACTAGGACCTGGTGGTTTATCAAGAGAAAGAGCAGGTTTCGAGGTTCGTGACGTTCACCATACGCACTATGGAAGAATTTGCCCGATTGAAACTCCGGAAGGACCAAACATCGGTTTGATTTCATCTTTAGGAATTTATGCTAAAATCAACAGATTAGGTTTCATCGAAACTCCATATAGAAAAGTTGAAAACGGTAAAATTGAGCTTGCTGCTGATCCTATCTATCTGAATGCAGAAGATGAAGAAGATAAAGTAATTGCTCAGGCAAACGTTGAATTGAGTGATAATGGTGATTTCTTAACAGATAGAATTATTGCAAGATTGGATGGTGACTATCCGGTAGTTGAACCTGCTCAGGTAAACCTTATCGATGTAGCGCCAAACCAGATTTCCGGTATTTCAGCTTCATTGATTCCGTTCCTGGAGCATGATGATGCGAACCGTGCATTGATGGGATCCAACATGATGCGTCAGGCAGTTCCTTTATTGAAGCCACAGGCTCCGGTAGTTGGTACAGGGCTTGAACAACAGGTTGCAAGGGATTCAAGAATTTTAATTAATGCTGAAGGTACAGGTACTGTAGAGTATGTGGATGCTGACAGAATCGTTATTAAATATGAAAGAAGCGAAGACGAAGATTTAGTACAATTCGAGTCTGCTACTAAAACATATAACTTAACTAAGTTCAGAAAAACTAACCAGAGTACAACGATTACCCTAAGACCAAACGTAAGAGTAGGTGATGTAGTGGAAAAAGGACAGGTACTTTGCGACGGTTATGCTACTGAAAAAGGAGAATTGGCCCTTGGTAGAAACTTAGTGGTTGCGTTCATGCCTTGGAAAGGATACAATTTCGAGGATGCGATTGTAATCAACGAAAAAGTAGTTCGTGAAGACTGGTTTACTTCAATCCACGTGGATGAATATTCTCTTGAAGTTCGTGATACCAAATTAGGTATGGAAGAATTGACAGCAGATATTCCAAATGTTTCTGAAGAGGCGACTAAAGATCTTGACGAAAACGGTATGATCAGAATCGGTGCTGAAGTGAAGCCTGGAGATATCATGATCGGTAAGATCACTCCAAAAGGTGAATCTGATCCGACTCCTGAAGAAAAGCTTCTTAGAGCGATCTTTGGTGACAAAGCCGGTGATGTGAAAGATGCTTCATTGAAAGCTGACTCATCATTACGAGGTGTTGTGATCAACAAGAAATTGTTCTCAAGAAATATTAAAGATAAAAAGAAAAGAACTGAAGAAAAACTTAAACTTGAAGAAATTGAAAACACTTACAAGGCTAAGTTTGACGAATTGAGAAATACTTTAATTGAAAAATTAAATACGCTTGTAAGCGGTAAAACTTCTCAAGGGGTGAAAAATGATCTTGATGAAGAAATCATCGGTAAAGGTGTGAAGTTCACTCACAAATTATTGACTTCAGTAGAAGATTATGTAAACGTTAGCGGTTCAGACTGGACGGTTGATAATGATAAGAATGAATTAATCAAACAATTAATTCACAACTACAAAATCAAGTACAACGATATTCAAGGGGTTAAAAACCGTGAGAAATTTGCAATTTCTATCGGAGATGAATTACCTGCAGGTATCATGAAATTGGCTAAAGTTTACATCGCTAAGAAACGTAAGCTGAATGTAGGAGATAAAATGGCGGGACGTCACGGTAATAAAGGTATCGTTTCGAGAATTGTTCGTGAAGAAGATATGCCATTCCTGGAAGACGGAACACCGGTAGATATCGTATTGAATCCACTAGGGGTACCTTCCCGTATGAATATTGGTCAGATTTATGAAACAGTTCTTGGATGGGCTGGTCAGAAATTAGGATTGAAGTTTGCAACGCCGATCTTTGACGGAGCAACTCTTGATCAGATCACTGAATATACTGAGAAAGCGGGTCTTCCTAAATTCGGTCACACGTATCTTTATGATGGTGGTACCGGAGAAAGATTTACACAGGCAGCAACAGTAGGGGTAATCTATATGTTGAAACTTGGGCACATGGTTGATGACAAGATGCACGCACGTTCTATCGGTCCTTACTCATTGATTACTCAGCAGCCGTTAGGAGGTAAAGCTCAGTTCGGAGGTCAGAGATTCGGAGAGATGGAGGTTTGGGCTCTTGAAGCATTCGGAGCATCTAATATCCTGAGAGAAATCCTTACAGTGAAGTCGGATGACGTGATTGGTAGAGCGAAAACTTACGAAGCAATTGCAAAAGGTGAATCGATGCCTGAACCAGGTATTCCGGAATCATTCAACGTATTACTTCACGAGTTACAAGGTCTTGGATTAGACGTAAGACTAGAGGAATAATTTTAAATTTTAAATTATAAATGTTGAATGGTAACATTCATAAATTAATCTAAAATCTAAAATCTAAAATTTAAAATCTAACAAATGTCAAATAAAAATAAATCAAGTAGATTTAATAAAATAACCATCGGTTTAGCTTCGCCGGAATCGATTCTTCAGGAGTCGAGAGGGGAGGTGCTTAAGCCGGAAACTATTAACTACAGAACGCACAAGCCTGAAAGAGACGGGTTGTTCTGTGAAAAAATCTTCGGTCCTGTAAAGGATTACGAATGTGCTTGTGGTAAATACAAGAGAATTCGTTACAAAGGGATCGTTTGTGACCGTTGTGGGGTAGAAGTTACGGAGAAAAAAGTACGTAGAGAGAGAATCGGGCATATCAATTTGGTAGTTCCTATCGCTCACATCTGGTATTTCCGTTCTTTACCAAACAAAATCGGTTACCTTTTGGGAATTCCTTCCAAGAAATTGGATATGATCATCTACTACGAAAGATATGTAGTGATTCAGCAGGGTATTGCTAAAAAACTAGACGGTTCAGATTTCGATCACATGGAATTCTTGACAGAAGAAGAGTATCTTGATATTATGGAGACTCTTCCTATTGAGAACCAATATCTTGATGATTCAGATCCGAACAAATTCATCGCCAAAATGGGTGCTGAAGCGGTTGAAGAATTATTAAAAAGAATCGATCTTGATGCATTGTCTTTCGACTTGAGACACAAAGCTCACAATGAAGGTTCAAAACAAAGAAGAACTGAGGCTTTAAAAAGATTGAACGTTGTAGAAGCATTGAGAGGTGCCAATACAAGAATGATCAACAAGCCTGAGTGGATGATTATGCGTGTGCTTCCAGTTATTCCGCCGGAATTAAGACCATTGGTTCCGTTGGATGGTGGACGTTTCGCAACTTCCGATTTGAATGACCTTTACAGAAGAGTTATTATCAGAAACAACCGTTTGAAGAGATTATTGGAGATCAAAGCTCCTGAAGTAATCTTGAGAAACGAGAAGCGTATGCTTCAGGAATCTGTAGATTCATTATTCGATAATACAAGAAAATCTTCTGCTGTAAAATCTGAATCAAACAGACCATTGAAATCACTTTCAGATTCATTGAAAGGTAAGCAGGGTCGTTTCCGTCAGAACTTATTAGGGAAAAGGGTAGATTACTCTGCGCGTTCTGTAATTGTTGTAGGTCCGAACTTACAGCTTCACGAATGTGGTATTCCTAAAGATATGGCTGCGGAACTTTACAAACCGTTCATCATCAGAAAACTGATTGAAAGAGGAATTGTAAAAACAGTAAAATCTGCAAAGAGAATTATTGATAGAAAAGAACCGGTAGTATATGATATCCTTGAAAACGTGATGAAAGGTCACCCTGTTCTACTGAACAGAGCACCTACGCTTCACAGATTGGGTATTCAGGCTTTTCAACCTAAGATGATCGAAGGTAAGGCAATCCAGCTACATCCATTGGTAACAACAGCCTTCAACGCCGATTTCGATGGTGACCAGATGGCGGTACACTTACCGTTAGGCCCTGAAGCAATCCTTGAAGCTCAGTTGTTAATGTTAGGTTCTCAGAACATTTTGAACCCGGCAAACGGTTCTCCAATTACGGTACCTTCTCAGGACATGGTTCTTGGTCTTTATTTCATGACTAAAGAATTAAGTTCTACGGAAGATATGAAAGTGAAAGGAGAAGGTCTTGCATTCTACTCTCCGGAAGAAGCAGAAATCGCTTATGCTGAAGGAAGAGTATCTTTAAATGCTAAAGTAAGATGTAGACTTCCTGTTAAAGAAAACGGAGAAATCGTTATAAGACTGATCGAAACTTCTGTAGGTAGAATTTTATTCAACCAGATTGTACCTAAACAGGTAGGATATATTAATGAACTTCTTACTAAGAAATCATTAAGAAACGTTATCGGTAAGATCCTTGCTGATACAGATTTCCCTACAACTGTGAAGTTTTTGGATGCCATGAAAGACTTAGGATATTCAAACGCATTCAAAGGAGGTCTTTCTTTCTCATTAGGTGACATCGTAGTTCCTGTTGAGAAAAAGCAGATGATTGCACAATCTATCGAAACTGTAGATGAAATTAGAGCCAACTATAACATGGGTCTTATTACAGATACGGAACGTTATAACCAGGTAATCGACGTTTGGACAAACACCAACGCAGGATTAACTGAAATGATCATGAGCAGAATGAAAGTTGACCAAGGTGGATTCAATTCTGTATATATGATGCTTGACTCTGGGGCAAGGGGTTCTAAGGAACAGATCCGTCAGTTGTCAGGGATGAGAGGTTTGATGGCAAAACCGCAGAAAGCCGGATCTACCGGTGCGGAGATCATTGAAAACCCGATTCTTGCAAACTTTAAGGAAGGTCTTTCCATTCTAGAATACTTTATCTCTACCCACGGTGCCCGTAAAGGTCTTGCGGATACGGCTCTTAAGACTGCCGATGCAGGTTACTTAACGAGAAGATTAGTAGACGTTGCACAGGATGTTATCGTTACAGAAGCAGACTGTGGAACTTTAAGAGGTACAGAAGTTACTGCGCTTAAGAAAAATGACGAGATCGTTGAAAGAATCTCTGAAAGAATCTTAGGTAGAGTATCGCTTCATAATATTTACGATCCGGAAACTGATGAATTAATCGCTGAAGCAGATCAGGTGATCATTGAAGAAATAGCGAAGAGAATTGAGGAAGCAGGATTGGAATCAGTGGAAGTTCGTTCACCTTTAACTTGTGAAGCTAAGAAAGGAATCTGTGCAAAATGTTATGGTAGAAACCTGGCAACAGGTAAAACGATCCACATGGGCGAAGCGGTAGGTGTAATTGCAGCACAGTCCATCGGGGAACCGGGAACTCAGCTTACATTGAGGACTTTCCACCAGGGGGGTACTGCAGGGAACGTATCAGAAAACCCATCTATCGTTGCAAGAAGAGACGGTATCGTTGAAATGGATGAAGTAAGAACCATTACTTCTGAAGATGAAAACGGTAATACAGCGGAAGTTGTAGTTTCCCGTTCAACGGAATTCAGATTGGTTGCTGACAATGAGTCTAAAACACCATTAATGATTGCCAACGTACCTTACGGTTCCATATTATCAGTAAAACCTGGTGATAAAGTGAAGAAAGGTGATGTGATCTGTAGATGGGATCCGTATAACGCGGTTATCATTGCAGAAACTGCCGGTAAGGTAGAATACGAAGACATTATCCAGGGGATTTCATTCCAGTTGGAGATTGACGAACAGACAGGATTTGAAGAGAAAGTAATCTCCGAATCAAGAAATAAGAAAGCCGTACCTACTTTAAAAGTGGTAGATTCTAAAGGTGTTGAACAAAAAGCGTACAACTTACCGGTAGGAGCCCACTTAATGGTAAACGATGGTGAAAAAATTAAGGCTGGTAAAGTCTTAATCAAGATCCCGAGAAAATCTGCAAAAGCAGGGGATATCACCGGAGGTCTTCCGAGAGTTACCGAATTATTCGAAGCTAGAAACCCTTCAAACCCGGCGGTGGTTACAGAAATTGATGGGGTGGTTTCTTACGGAAAAATCAAAAGAGGTAACCGTGAATTGATCGTTGAAGCTAAAACTGGTGAGAGAAAAATTTATTTAGTTAAATTATCCAACCAGATTTTGGTACAGGAGAATGACTTCGTAAGAGCCGGTTCGCCGCTTTCTGACGGATCAATCACTCCGGACGATATCTTGAGAATCAAAGGTCCAACTGCGGTTCAGGAATATTTAGTAAATGAAATTCAGGAAGTTTACCGTCTTCAGGGGGTAAAAATCGACGACAAGCACTTCGAAATTATCGTAAGACAGATGATGACGAAAGTATCTATCGTTGACGGAGGTGATACTCAGTTCCTTGAAGGAGCTCTTGAGCATAAGTATGACTTCTTAGAAGAAAACAACAGAGTATTTGGCCTTAAAGTAGTTGTAGACGCAGGAGACTCTAAAGTATTCCTGCCGGGTCAGATGATTACAGCAAGAGAATTGAGAGATGAAAATTCTAAACTGAAGCGTGAAGATCAGGCTTTGGTTCAGGTAAGAGAAGCATTGCCAGCTACTGCAACTCCGGTATTACAGGGGATTACAAGAGCGGCTCTTCAGACTAAATCATTCATGTCTGCCGCATCATTCCAGGAAACAACTAAAGTTCTGAACGAAGCTGCAGTAGCAGGTAAGGTAGATGAACTGAACGGTCTTAAAGAAAACGTAATTGTAGGTCACAGAATTCCTGCAGGTACAGGTCTTAAAGAATATCAGAATGTGATCGTAGGTTCTAAAAAAGAATTCGAAGATCTTAACTAAAATTAATGATTCGGAAATTTGAGGTTTGAATTTATTTTTATATTTTCACAACCTCAAAATTTCGAATAAAAAAAATATTTTATAACAATGGACAACAATCAAAATCCACAAGACGGAAACATCAACATCGAATTAAACGAAATGGTAGCAGCTGGTATCTATGCTAATTTAGCTTTGGTAAACCATTCTCCATCTGAATTCGTAGTAGATTTCATCCAGTTAATGCCAGGTGTACAACAAGCTAAAGTAAGATCAAGAGTTATTCTTGCTCCACTTCACGCTAAGAGAGTACTTTCTGCTCTTCAGCAAAATATTGCTAACTACGAGCAGCAATTCGGAGAAATCAAAGAAGTTGAACCTTTCGTATTAGGAGGTAACAACGTAAACGCTTAAGATTTACTCATAATAAATACAATGCCCCATTTTTCGATGGGGTATTTTTTATGATAAATGATTATAGAAAACATATTTGTGATTAACTGAGTAATTAAAAGCTATAATAGGTGAAGAATTCTTATGAGTTTATAAATTGTGTTAATAGATTAAAAAAGTAACATATAGAAATGACATTTTTATATCTTTGCTTCCATATATGGTATAGGGTATGTTAAAAAATCAATTTATTATTAACAAATTTGGCTTTTTAGGTGAAGAATTTTTATCTCAATTAGATAAACATGCGGTTGTCACAGAGATTAAAGCAAAAACAGAAATTACTCGGGACGGACAGAAAAATAAATTTGTCCCTTTTTTGGTAAAAGGTTCAATCAGGGTTTTTACTTTAAACGACGGACGCGAGCTTATTTATTATTACATAAGAGCAAATGACAGCTGTCTGATGACTTTCTCTTCTATTTTCACAGATTACGTAAGCAGGGTATATGCTGTGGCTGAGGAAGATTCTGAGGTGATGCTGATTCCTGTATCGGTAGTTCACGAATGGCTCATTGCCTTTCCGGAGATCAACAGGGTTTTTTATCACGAGTATGATAAAAGATTTTCAGATGTGATGAGTATGGTAAATGATGCTGTATTTCATAGGCTTGATAAGAGAGTTCTGAATTATATCAGACAACAGATTTCACTTACAGGGAACAATCCGATCAAGCTCACGCATCGCGAAATTGCCAGCAATCTGGGAACTTCAAGAGAAGTAATAAGCCGTGTTTTGAAAAAAGTGGAGAATGAAGGAGAGATTATTCAGACCAGAGAAGGCATACAAATGCTTGTAGATAAAAATGTTATACAAGACTAACTAATTCTATCTAATTCATTTAACAATCCGATTGATAAAAACTATCCGGCTGGTGACTTTTATCACACGTTTTTGATACCATAAGTTTCTAAGTTTGTCATACTAAATTTTAATATAAGCTGTATGACAAAAACTGTGTTATTGTTGTCATTATTGATTTCGGGCTTAGCTTTCGCTCAGGAAGACTTGCTGAAAGATATTGACACCATTCAGACAAAAAACACCGACACTTCTCAACCTGCCTTTAAGGCATTGCAGATTGTCACCGGGCAATCTACAAAACTGGCGGCAAAGAATGAATGGTACATTGTTGTAGCACACCGTTTCGGAGATGTAAGTAAAGGATTTAAAGACTTTTTCGGACTGGATGATGCTTCTACCAAATTGGGAGCCATTTATGGGGCTACAGACTGGCTTTCATTCAACCTGTCAAGAGAAACCAATCAAAAGACTTTTGAAGGAGGAGCCAAATACAGATTACTCAAGCAAAGCGAAAACTTTCCTGTTGATGTTGTAGGGTATAATGTTCTTGCGGTAAACACAGATCTTAAAAAAGACAATTATCCGCATCTTCAGTTTGGAGACAGGCTTTCTTACCTTACACAGGCTTTGATTTCAAGGAGATTTAATGATGATTTTTCCTTGCAACTTACGCCGTCTTATGTTCACAAAAATCTTTATGACCCGAATATAGAAGACAAGAACCAGTTTCTGGCAGGTCTTGGAGGGAGATATAAAATTTCAAAAAGAATATCCATTAATGCAGAGTATTTTGTGAACTTTGATAATCACAGCTTTTACAAAAATCCTTTGTCATTAGGAATGGATATTGAGACAGGGGGCCACGTTTTCCAGCTGTTGTTTACGAATTCCCAAATCAATTCGGATATCGGGTATCTTACAAATGCCACCGGAAAGTGGGAAAAAGGACAGATTTTCTTCGGGTTTAATCTTTACAGAGTTTTTTAAAATGAAAAAGTTTATATATATCATTTCATCGGCGGTTCTTATGGTTGCTTGTGAAAGCAGAACTTATGAAGAGATCTCAGACACAACACCTGTTGCAGAAACAGTAACCTATAATAAGGATGTAAAAGCCATCATTGATGCCAATTGTGTGAGCTGCCATTCTCCGGGAGCGCAGGCTCTTACCAATTATACTCAGGTTAAAAATAATATCGACAATATTATCGACAGGATTACCAGACCAAACGGAGATCCGTTGAAAATGCCGCAGGGAGGCAGTCTTTCACCCGCACAAATCAATATAATCACCAAATGGAAAGCCGACGGGCTTACCGAAAACTAAAAAGTATTCTTATGAAAAAGCTGATAGTATTAATCGTTTTGTTCATCTCCGGCAATTTTATTTTTGCTCAGAAATACATGTCCAAAACGGGAAAAGTAACATTTGAGGCTTCAGTACCTCTTTTTGAAGATGTTTTTGCGCAGGATGACAACAATGTTGTAGTTCTGAATACAGACAACGGAGAAATTGCTTCAGTTTCAGTTGTTAAAAACTTCCATTTTAAAACGAAGCTCATGGAAGAGCATTTCAATGAAAGCTATGCTGAAACAGCAAAATATCCAAAGACCACGTTCAGTGGTAAAATTGTAAACTTTGATAAGTCGAAGCTTTCTTCTTCCCCTCAAAAATATACCATTCAGGGAACGCTTAATTTTCATGGGGTAGCAAAAGCGTACACGTCAAGTGCTACAGTTTATGCCAAAGACGGGAAAATCTATATGACCGGAGGATTCGTAGTAAAAGCTGCAGATCATAAAGTGACCATCCCTAAAATGGTCATGAAAAAGGTTGCCGAAACGGTAAATGTGGAGTATAACTATGTTTTGGTAAAGCAATGAAAAAATTAATAGTAATGCTAAGTGTGTTTCTTGGATTCACACTGACATTCGCTCAGGAAAAGGCGAAAACGATCTTTGATATTGCCCGCACCGGAACTGTGACGGAAGTGAAAGACCTGATGAAAAAGGACCCCAATGTCATCAATGAAACTAATGAAAGTGGATTTTCTCCTCTTATTCTCGCCTGTTACAGAGGCAATGTGGAGGTTGCTAAATTTTTGGCAGACAATGTAAAAGATATCAACTACAAAAGTAAGGAAGGAACCGCATTGTCCGGACTTGCCTTCAGATACAATAAAGAGCTTGTAGAGTATCTCCTGAAAAAAAATGCAAATCCCAATATTGCGGATGCCAACGGAACAACTCCTTTATTCTGGGCTGTGAAGTCGGGAAATAAAGAACTGACGGAATTATTACTCAAATATAAAGCCGACAAAACCATAAAAGATTCGCAGGGAATGACTCCTTTTGAGTATGCCCTGCAAACCAACAATAAAGAAATAATTAATCTCTTAAAAAATTAGCGAATGAAAAAAGTTCTACTTACTTTATCAATGGCTCTGGCAACAGCTGCACAAGCTCAGTTCTCATCGGGAACGGTAAGCCTTGGGTCAACAGGAATGACTGTAAAGTTGGTAACATCACCAACTCAGGTTACCATTACATTAACAGGATCCGACACTACTTATCTTGGAATAGGATTCGGAAATGTGGGAATGGCAAGTGGTGCAGACGGGTTTGTATACAATTCAAACTCTACAACAAGCAGTGGTCTGGATTATACTTTCGGAGGTATTGGAAGTATCTCGGCAGATGCTGTTCAGAACTGGACAATGACTTCCAATACAACGTCAGGTGGGATTAGAACCGTAGTGGCTACAAGATCTCTTAGCGGAGGTACAGGCGATTTTGCTATTGCCAATGCTCCCGCAACTATAAATATATTTTATGCAAAAGGCCCTGGTTTAAGTCTTCAGTATCATCAGACGAGAGGATATGCCACTTTAACGATGGGAGCAGTACTGGCAACAGGTGAAGTAGCAGCAGAAAACAAAAAAGTAGTGCTGTATCCTAATCCAGCAAAAGAAACTTTCAGCTTCAAAAATGTGGACAAGATTAAATCGGTTGACATCTTTGAATCAACAGGAAGAAAGATCAGAACAGTAAAAATGGAGGGTAATGAAATCAATGTTTCCGATCTTAAATCAGGAAATTACTATCTGGAAATTGCTTTAAAAGACGGATCAACTGCTTTCGAACAGTTAATAAAAGAATAGTCGAAGGATAAGCAAAAAATAATCAATGGCCACTGAAAAGTGGCTTTTTTCATTTTCTTCTCATTATCAATATTTAACAGTCAAAGTTTTAAGCACACTTCGTAATTGCGAATGCTTTTAGAGCCTGTTTAAATTTTTTATGATTCTATTATTTTTTATAACGCAAAGTTTTAATTCAACTTTACATACTTTTAGAAAGCAAAGGCAAATAAAATCTTTGCGTCAAAAAAATGAATGTTGATTTTGTAACATTTAATCAAATTTAAACAGGCTTTTAATGTTTTTTTAACCCGCCAGACTTTCCTGTCACAATTTCAGAAGCTACCTTTGCGTAAACTTTTAAATAATGAAACAGGCACTACAATTATTAGTGTTGATTTTCTCGCTGACGGTTTTTGGTCAGAATGGAAATACAGATACTGCCCAGGTTGTTATTCCGGGAAGGTACAACAGCGTTGAAGCACAGGCAAAACCTTATGTAATCATGATTTCGGCAGACGGTTTCCGGTATGATTATGCGAAGAAATATCATGCTGAAAATCTCTTGAAATATTCAAACGAAGGCACTCAGGCAAAAGCCATGCTCCCAAGCTATCCCAGTATTACTTTCCCAAACCACTGGAGCTTAATCACTGGACTTTATCCTGCACATCATGGTCTTATTGATAATTATTTCTACGATTATAAAAGAAAAGAACCCTACGCCAAAAGCAATAAAAAAAATGCAGAAGACGGCACCTGGTATGGTGGTTTGCCACTATGGGGACTGGCAGAAAAACAGGGAATGCTTTCTGCTTCTGTAATGTGGGTAGGATCAGCAAGTGATGCGGGAGGGGCAAGACCTACCTATTATTACCCTTATCACGAAAAATTTTCCCCGGAAGAAAAAGTAAATAAAGTGATCGACTGGCTCAGGCTGCCGATGGATAGAAGGCCTCATTTTATTTCCCTCTATTTTCCGGAAGCTGATGCAAACGGGCATCATTTCGGTCCGGATTCCAAAGAAACAGAAGAAGCTGTTCATAAGATCGATCAGGCTGTCAGGCAATTGGTGCAGAAAGTGAAAGAGCTGGGATTGAAAAATGTAAATTTTGTTTTCGTTTCAGATCACGGGATGATTAAAGCGGACAATGAAAATCCTCTCGAAATCCCTCAATTGCTTCTGGACAAAAATAGATTTGATATTTACAATTCCCAGACCTTATTAAGAGTTTACGTTAAAAATCCTGATGAGGTCAAAAAGGTTTATAAAGAACTGAAAGCCAATAAAACTGGAGGTTATAAAATCTATTTGGATAAGAAATTTCCGGGATCCCTTCATTTCTCAACAAAAGATGACCGCTACAGCAGGATCGGGCAGATCCTTCTGTTTCCTGAAGCTCCCAGAATATTTCTGGAGAAAGGAGAGAAGTCCACCGCGGGGAAACATGGGTACAGCCCAAAGACCGTCCCTGAAATGAAAGCGACATTTTATGCCTGGGGTTCAGCATTTAAAAGAAATATGACTATTAATGAATTTGAAAATGTGAATGTATATCCGTTGGTAGCCCATATCTTAGGATTAAAGATCAATGGACCTGTCGATGGCAAATTAAAAGTATTAAAGGAAACTTTAAAGTAAAATACTTCACGCTCAAGTCCTCCGACTCATTGGTGGCTGAGCGGAGTCGAAGCCATCGGTTGTAAAGTGGGCCTTCGTCATCTTAAACCGACCGCTTCTAAATTCCACTCCATCAGAGGGGTGGCGAAAATTCCTACGGAATTTTTGACGGGGTGGTCTATTACGCTGTCGCACTAAACCACTACGGCCCACAAAAAAACTCCGGCCTGGAAATCTTTTCCAAACCGGAGTGCAATTATATTATAAAACTATCCTGCTAAAGCAGTCGGTTTCCGAGAGGTGCTTTCGTCGGGCGACGAAGACACCTTATGACGCCCGACGTAACCTCCTTACCACGCCCGACGAAAGCGTCTATCGGAAAATACAGACTGACGGCTTACGCTACCGTCGGTATTTTATCGAGGGTAGCGATTCTAAAATTTGTAGTGAGACTTTACAATACTTGGCTTTGCGTTCTCTTTTAAGTGGAACGGCTTTGTGAAACTAAATATGCGCCATAATTTCAAAAAACCTTGGTGCGCTTAGTGTTCAAAAAAACAATGCAATATTAAATTTAGCTATCATTTGCTGAGCAGAGCGCCTTAGCGAACGAAAAATGTACGCAATCATTTAAATAAAACCTTGCGCTCGTGGCGTTTGAAATCCATTCCCATGATGTAGAGGATGTGACTTCGAGATCCTCAGCCACCGGCATTCTACAACTCTTTGTCATTACACAGAAACCCTCATACGCCAGCACTCTCAAACCCATCCACACAGTTTGTCATTCCGGTAGGAATCTCGGCATTATTGGTAATAGTAGCATGGAAAGATTCTGGCTTAGATCCCTATCGGGATGACAATCGGGATGGATAGAATGGAGGTTATTGTGTGGTAGTATTCTTGAACCACCCCACCAAAAATTCAAAGAATTTTTGGCACCCCTCCAGAGGAGTGGAATTTTTAAGTTGTCCTTCTTATCATTTGCAGTGAGACTTTTCAATAGTTGGCTTTGCGTTCTCTTTTAAGTGGAACGGCTTTGTGAAACTAATAAGCATTATACTTTCAAAAAAATCTTAGTGTGCTCTGCGTTCAAGAACAATGTGATACACGGTGCCAGGCTGAGCGGAGTCGAAGCCACAAAAAAAACTCCGGCCGGGAAATCCTTCCCAAGCCGGAGTGCGTTCATACTATAAAACTATCCTGCTAAAAGCAGTCGACTTCCGAGAGGTGTTCTCATCGACCGATGAGAACACCTTATCACGCTCGAGATAACCTCCTTATCACGCCCGATGAGAGCATCTCTCATCGGGCGACATCATCACCTCTCGAAAAGTGAATGTCATAACCTATGCTACCGTCAGTATTTTATCGAGAGTTGCTGTCCTGACATCTTTTAATAAAGCCCCGCTGCTATATTGCGTTACCACTTCCAGATGATATGTACCTGCCGGTAATGCAGGAATCACTACAATAAGCTCCGAAGGATTGTTCGTCACCATATCGCTTTCCTCCACCATGGTTCTGACATCGGAAGTAGTATTGACAAAGAATACTCCGATAAAAGGATCGTTACCCGCTACCTTGATTTTACTTCCGGCAATCTTGAGGTTTCTGCCCGGAGTGATAAGATCATTGACTGAACCACTCTTCACGTCCGTTACCTGTAAGATCACCGCAGAAGCTTCTGCCACACCCAGGATTTCAACTTCAATATTGGGGATTTCTGCCCTCAACTTCTCTCCCTGGTTGAACTGGAAAATAATACTGTGCTTATCTTTATTAAACGTCTCCGAAGGGCTATCAAATACCCCACGGATAGTAGTGCTTGCCGTAAAGTACCCGGTATTAATGGAATACCCATCGCAAAGCTGGTATGCCATTTCCTTAAGGAACAGCTCTGTAGCATGCTCCATCGCTGAGGCGAAGATATCTGCACCGCCACGATTGACAGCTGACTGGCAGATCTGCTGTACATTGAGACTGCGTTCGCTTGCCGTTCTGGCGGTTAAATCATTAGGATTGTCTTTCGTTAAAACGTTGTCATAGAGATACGCTTTGATTCTGTGAAGAATTTTTGCCATTGTTTTGATTTTAAATGGTTGTTAAAAGTTATTATGATAAACCCTAACATGTTTGAGAACTCTGTCAGGGTTAGGATCTATTAATTTGTTATTATTGCTGAAATTCTACTATGAAACCTCCTGTAAGTCCTACACCAATAAGATTTGCAGTTACGTCATGCCAAGGATGAGTAGAGGTATATCCATTATATACTCTAGTATCTCCTGCATTTTTAGCTGCAAAAACTACAAATCCTTCTGTTCCGCCTTGCGGCTGTGAAGTAGAAAACCAATTCGATTTTCTTACAGCCCCAGTTCCTCCTGCTGAATAATCATGATTAGGCTGCTCTCCTGTGATCCATTTCATTTCAGGATCAGGAACAAGACCTGCACCGGCTCCCCAAGAAAATCTTGCCATTCCTATATGACCTCCGTTTGTATTAAATGCACTATAAGGTGTGAGAAGATTGGTTTCCACATACTGCCATTCTGCATCAGAAGTAAAGACAGCCAGATAACCTCCCATATTTTTAGCCGCATTATAAGCTTCATACCAGGTTACAGACAAACTTGTAGAATACGATGCATAAGTATGTCCTCCAAATGTTCCTGTTCCTCTTCGTGTAGCAGTAGCAGAACCTACGGTTAAAGTTGCCGGTGCATCTACGGAAGCAGTTGCTGTAGTGCTGGGTACATACCCCAAAATATTAGGATCTGCAATAGTCGTGTAGCTGATCGTACTCCCTGAACTGTTTATCTTTTTCCACTTGGTTCCGTTAAAATAATAGAATCCGGCTTCGGTAATTTCTGCGGTAACGGTATTAGGAGCGGAAGGAGCAGCAGTAGCATAAATGATCGTTCCCACATGGTTCGATCCATACGTTCTGTTCTGGATTTCAGTACCACTTAATTGAGGGAAAATCAATCCTTGAGGTTTTCCATCAGTTGTTTTGGCTTTGATATCGAGGGTAGCATTGGGAGTTGTTGTATTGATCCCCACTTGAGCGAATGCTGTGATGTTGATGAGCAGAACAGCGGTTGTAATTAAATGTTTCATTGTTTTGTATTTATGTTTGTTGTTTGTATTTTTTGATGACTTTGTTATTTGAACACTAAGTACACGAAGATTTTTTTATCTATGATGTGTTTTAAGTTTCACAAAGGCGTTTCACTTATAAGAGCTCGCAGAGCTTTTAGAGTTGGAGAGTTTTAGAGTTTGAGTATGGGAGAGTCCTGGTGGCTGAGGTGACTCGAAGCCACTATTTCCCCTCTCAAACCATCCCATATTCCCCTCCAACCCTAAAACTCACCCTCACTAAAACACTCTGACTCAATGACGGCCGTCACTTCGAGTAGATTTTGAAAAAATCGTATCGAGAAGTTTATGAGTTTGAGAATAAATTTCATTCCCGATACATTTTTTCTTCACCTTGTTACGAAAAAACACTCGAATTGACGAAACACGAATGACACTAATGCTTGAACACTAATTTCACAAATGTTATGTGGAATTCTTTGCTGAGATCCCTACGGGATGACAAACAGAGTGGATAATCTCTTTTGTTAAAGCATTTGTTTTTATTGGCGTTCAACAATTTGTGTCATTTGTGATAAAACATTAGTGTTATCCGTGTTTAAAATTGGGCGGAGGGCGGCCGAAATGATTGATCGTAATATGTTTTAGCTGGAAAGGATAAGGAATGATATAAATACATTTTTCTTCATCCCTTCTTGCGCTTACAGATAAAAGAAAAGATGCTGGTATTGTTTTATGCTGAAGCTTTATCGGAGAAGGATTTCCGATAATAGCTGTAAGTGAAGAATTGAAAAATAGTCCAAGACTATGTTTGCCTGTTGGACAGCTTTTATAACACAAATTATCCGCTGGACTACTTGTGGACTTCTTATGAGAAACTGTGGAAGATGATTTCTTGATAATAGTTTTGGACCACTTCTTAAAAGAGTCTTTTCTTAAGTTTTGACCGGAAATATATACTGGAGATTCTGCATAGAGATAAGAGTCTTCGGATACGAAGACTACAGAATCGGAGGATACAAAATTTTGAGCGCTCAACAATGATGAAACTATGACCAGAAAAAAGCACAGCAACACCACGCGAAAGCGTTTGAGGGAGAGGGTTTTAGAGGGAATCATTTGTAGTTTCATTATTTTGTGTAAAAAAGTAGTCTAGGTTAGACTACTTTTTCACATAAGAAACTAATCACCATAAAACATAGTAAAAAACAGATGAAAAACGGTGAAAAATTCCAACTGTTTTGCGACAAAATTTTAATGATGAGTTTAAAAGCAAGAAATTAGAAAGCAATATCTTATGTTTGGAAGTAAAAAGAATTTGTTTACATTTGTAGCAGAAAAAAGTAGTCTAACCTAGACTACTTTTTTAGCTCTATAAAAAAAGATTCTTCAGAAAGTCTTATCTATTCAGATGTGAAGAAAACTATAAAGACTGCATATCAATCACAAAGCGGTATTTTACATCACTTTTTAGCATTCTTTCATACGCTTCATTGATCTCGTTCATTTTGATGAGTTCAATGTCGGAAACAATATTGTGCTCACCACAGAAGTTCAGCAGTTCCTGGGTTTCGGCAATACCTCCGATCAGGGATCCGGCTACAGAACGTCTCTGGAAGATCATTGGTACCGTACTTGGCTTGGTTTCCTCAAACTGTCCTACGAATCCTACCAATACCAGTGTTCCGTTCAGTGCCACGGTCTGCATATAAGGATTGATGTCATGCTCGTAAGGTACGGTATCAATGATTACATCAAATTTACCTCTTACCGAGTCCATCTGATCCTGCTCTGTGGAGATCACCACATGATCTGCCCCTAGTTTTTTAGCATCTTCGGTTTTACCGGGTGTTCTTGAGAATAAAGTAACTTCTGCGCCCAGCCCTTTTGCCAGTTTAATGGCCATATGTCCCAACCCGCCAAGTCCTACTACCGCAACCTTAGAGTCCGGGCCTACATTCCAGTGTCTCAAAGGTGACCACGTAGTGATTCCTGCGCAAAGAAGAGGGGCTACCGCAGCAAGATCAAGGTTTTCAGGAACACTCAGAACGAAATGCTCACCGACCACCACTTTCTGGGAATATCCTCCGAAGGTTTGGCCACCAAGATGCTTGTCTTTCCCGTTGTAGGTGCCTGTAAATCCGTTCTGGCAGTACTGCTCAAGATCGTGCTTACAGCTGTCGCAGTGCCCGCATGAATCTACCATACATCCTACGGCTGCCAGATCTCCCACCTTGAACTTGGAAACTTCACTGCCGACATTGGTGATTCTTCCCACAATCTCATGACCGGGAACTACCGGATACATGGAGCCGCCCCAGTCGTTTCTTGCGGTATGAAGATCCGAATGACATACCCCGCAATAGAGGATTTCAATCTCAACGTCTTTTGCGGTTACTTCTCTTCTTTTAATGCTCATTTCGGCCAGATCTGCAGTTTTGGATTCCGCGCCGAAAGCTTTTACGGTGAATGTGCTCATTATATTTAAGTTTAGTTAGTCAGAAATAATTCTTATGTTGCAAAAATCGTTGCTTTCTGTGTAATCATACTTATACAGATTACAGAATGATGTACCAATTTTACCTTGACCGCAAAATCTGCGCCTTAAATGTGGTAATTTTGATCTCCGTAAGAACTTCAGTATGAAAAACCAGGTAGACTTTATCAGCAGCATTTCCGAATACAACAAAATGACAAATCACGAAACGCTCCATCCGCTGGTGAGTGTGATTGATTTCTCTATATCTGATCCTATCTGCCAGTTCAGAAGGATGTTCGGGTTTTATACGGTATTTCTGAAAGATGTCGTTTGTGGTGATATGTATTACGGTAAAAACAGCTACGACTACCAGGAAGGAACGCTGGTCTTTATCGCACCGGGGCAGGATTACGGAATTGATAATGACGGCAATTATATACAGCCGGCAGGTTTTGCACTGCTGTTTCATCCGGATCTTATCAAAGGAACGAATCTGGGTAAAAATATCGGGGATTACAGCTTCTTTTCCTACGAAGTGCATGAGGCATTACATCTTTCAGAAAAAGAAAGAGAGATCATCCTCGACTGCTTCAAGAATATCAGGTTCGAGCTGGAACATTCCATCGACAAACACAGCAGATCTCTGATCGTTAATAATATCGAACTCTTTTTAAATTACTGCATGCGGTTTTACGACCGGCAGTTCATCACCAGGGATCATGTAAACCAGGGAGTAATAGGGAAATTTGAAAAACTGCTGGATGAATATCTGGCATCCGAAAAACCTAAAACGATCGGGTTTCCGATGGTCAATTACTTTGCCGAGCAGCTGAATCTTTCGGCGAATTATTTCGGTGATTTAATGAAAAAAGAACTCGGCATTTCTGCACAGGAATGTATTCACAACAAACTTATCGAAGCTGCAAAGAAGCAGATTTCAGACCCTGCAAAATCCATCAGTGAAATCTCTTATGACCTGGGATTCAAATATCCTCAGCATTTCACAAGATTGTTTAAGACTAAAACAGGAGTATCCCCGTCTGTATATAAAGCGTTAAATTAGCAACGTATTGGTTTAAAAAAGATAAATCACTATATTTAAGGTGAAACATAAATTGTTCGTGGATGACAACACAGCAGCATAAGGGAGTTTATACCTTTCATACTTCTTTCGGAAAAATTTCAGCAGTAAAGGAAAACGGCGTTATCAAAGCCAAAAGCATTCGGTATGCCCGTTCCGAAAGATTTAAAAAACCTCAACCAATAGATTATGTTAATTCACACGAAATTGCTGATAAAACTCCGGTATGTCCGCAGAATGTAAGTCCGTTGCTGGACAGGCTGATCCAGAAGACAGATGTGGAGATGTTTGTGCCTGAAGAATCAACCCAATTTCTAACAGTTACACGTCCTGAACATTTTAGTGATGACGAAAAGCTCCCGGTAATCGTATGGATTCACGGAGGTTCCTACGAAATAGGATGTAGTGATCTTCCTACTTCCGATCCTTCCGTCTGGGTAAAAGAACAACATATCATTGTGGTTTCGGTTTCATACCGTTTAGGGCTCTTCGGATTTTTGGGAGGCGATGAAGAAAGACCTGCCAATCTTGGGTTGTATGATATTATGGCTGCTCTGGGATGGATTAAAAAATATATCCGTGATTTCGGGGGAGATCCTGAAAATATTACGATGTTTGGACAGTCGTCAGGAGGTGATGCCATTGCCCATCTTATGATCTCGGAAGGAGTGAAAGGTTTGTTTCAAAGGGTGATTATTCATAGCGCACCACTTGGTTTCAGGAACAGAAGGCAAAGTATGTCTCTTGAGTTTTTCAGGAAGACGAATGCTTTAAAAGATGAATCTGATCCTTTAAAGATAGTAGAAGGCTATGTAAGCTTTTTACCTTCATTCAGAAAATACGGTTTGAAAACCTCCATGCCTTTCTGCACACAATATGGCTATCCGCCTTTATGCAGGGAAGAGGAAAGTCTTGATAAATGGAAAGAGAATGCGAGACAATACGATGTTCTGATTGGCTCCAACCATGATGAAACTGCCTTCTACGTTAAAACAGCACAACAGGGAATTTACACTTATCTGCCCCATAAAATTCTCAATACCATCGTAAGAAAAACCACAGAGTCAATTTATGAAAAACCAGCCAGGCTCTTTGCAGAGAATTATGCAGCCGGTGGCGGAAACATTTATCAGTTTACCATTCATTCAACATTAAAGGATAATTATATCGGAGCTTCCCATTGTGTCGATCTTCCCCTGATCTTTGAAAATAAAGAAGCCTGGAAATCGGCAGAGCTGCTGAAAGATGTTCCTTGGGAATATATTCAGGAAAATGGAAGAAAGCTTCGCGCGCTTTGGGCAGAATTTGCCAGAACCGGAGCTATTTCAGAACATTCCGAAAGACCGGAAATACTTGCGTTGAGAAAGGTTTAATTTTAGGTAAACACAAATGACACTGATTTAAATAGCGGTGTCATTTGCGTTTAAAAGTATTATTCAGGAATCCAGACACTCACATTACCTGCCGGAACCGGGAAATTTCCCCATCCGTTTTCATCAATCGTTACTTTGTCCTCAAATCTTCCGAGGGCATCATAAAACGTTTTACCGACATATCTTTCACCTATCTCCATAGGTTTCTCGTAGGCTTCTTTGTTGCTCAGAACAACCGCACATCCGGAATGTTCATCATCTCCCTCCCGAGTCCATCCAAGGCAATTCGCATCTTCAAAATAATCCCGCTGCTCGCCGTAAGCGTGATCTTTTCTTGCTTTTAAAAGTTCTTCAATACCGTCTACCTTATCCAGAAATATTTCCTGGTCATTGCCTTCTCTGTCTTTGTCAACATAATGAGCACCATAGAGATCCGGGTAAAATACACACGGATAGCCATCTTTACGAAGCAGGATCAATGCATAAGCTAAAGGTTTAAACCAATTTTCTACCGGGGCTTCCAGATCCTGTAACGGCTGGGTATCATGATTATCGACCAGACTTACCGAGTGAAGAGGATCAGCCTGTGTAAGCGTTTCATCAAAAATCCTCCGAAGATCATAAGAATCACCTTCATTGGAAGCGGTATGGAAATTATTCTGCAGAGAACTGTCGAACAGGCTCATACATCCTTCCGTCACTTCTATATATTTCTGAAGAAGGTTAAGGTAGCCCGGAGCCCAATATTCACCAACCGCAAAGATATTTTTCCCTGAGTTGGAACGAAGCAAAGTGAGCCATTCTTTATAAAAATCAAATGAAATATGTTTTAAAGCATCCAGCCTTACACCATCGAAATCTGTTTCATCAAAATACCATTTTGCCCAGTTGTTCAGTTCCTCCCGTACGAAAGGATTGCGGTGTTCCACATCATTGAACATGAGGTAATCATAATTGCCTTTTTCATCATCGATCATTTCTTCCCAGTCGGTTCCGTATTCATTTTTGATTTTGTAGATGTGGGATTCCATTCCTTCGGCATAATCTACCCCGCTGAAGCAGGTATAATTCCATATAAAATCAGAATATTTATTTTGGCGTCCGGGAAAGGTAAATTTGGTATAAGACTGTATTTCTATTTCACCTGAAATGATTTTTTCTCTGTTTTCCTCATCCACTTTCACGGCTTTGAAGGTTTCAAGCTCATCTCCGCCGCCTTTATGACCGAGGACGATATCAACAATCACTTTGATGTTTTTCTCTTTTAAAGCTTTGATGGCTTTTATGTAGTCTTCTTTGGTTCCGTATTTTGTGGGAATGCTTCCTTTTTGATCAAACTCCCCCAGATCATAAAGATCATAAGCGTCATAACCGATAGAGTAGCCGCCGTTGGCGCCTTTGTATGCGGGAGGGAACCATACTGATGTAATTCCTAATTCAGCCAGATAATTTGCATTTTTCTCTGCTTCCTTCCACAGTTTTCCATCTCCTTCCGAGTACCAGTGGAAGTATTGAATCATCGTTTCATTCATAAAATTGTAAAATTTGGTTACTACAATGTAATGAAAATTTTCGAGATTATTGATCTTCAAATTCTCTGAACGGAATTTTTAGTTGAACGGAGACGAGTTTTTTCTCCTCCGTGTTCAGCTGCGACAGTGATAATCCCAGCAGACGTACAGGTTTGTCGAATGGTCGCAGTTCCCAAAGCTGTTTTCCGGTATTGAAATATTGTTCTGCAGATGAAAAATATTCTTCCCTGGTGATACTTCGCGTAAAGAGGGAAAAGTCTTTATATTTAATTTTAAGGGTCAGCGTTCTTCCTAAAATATTATTTTTCTGGAGACGGTTCTGAAGTTCTTCGCTCAGGCTTTGCAGTTTCTCATTGATCTGCTGTTCATCGAAAAGGTCTTCAAAAAAGGTTCTTTCCACCGCCACACTTTTCTGGATCCGGTGAGGCTTTACTTCCGAATTGTGAATTCCCCGGACCACATGATAATAATACGCTCCGGATTTCCCGAACATCCGGGTCAGATCTTCAATCGATCTTTTCTTTAAATCTTTTCCTTTATAAATGCCTAAACTGAACATTTTGTTCGCCGTAACTTTCCCGACACCGTAAAATTTTTCTACCGGCAGGTCTTCAAGAAAGCTTTCCACTTTATCGGGATGAATGGTCTTTTGTCCGTTAGGTTTATTAATATCCGATGCGACTTTAGCTAAAAACTTGTTGATGGAAATGCCGGCCGAAGCCGTTAATCCTGTCTGCTCAAAAATCTTCTGACGGATTTCCCTGGCGATCTGGTTAGCAGATTCTATATCTTTTTTATTTTCGGTAACGTCGAGATAAGCTTCATCCAAAGATAGAGGTTCTACGAGATCGGTATATTCATAAAAAATCTCCCTTATTTTTCTTGAAATCTCTTTGTACCGCTGAAACCTTGGTGAAACAAAAATAAGATGCGGACATTTCTCTTTGGCTGTTTTGCTGGGCATGGCAGAGCGTACTCCGAATTTTCTGGCTTCGTAACTTGCTGCTGCAACAACTCCACGATGTTCTCCTCCGACTGCAATCGCCTTGCCTTTTAGGGCAGGGTTATCATGCTGTTCTACAGAAGCATAAAATGCATCCATATCGACATGAATAATTTTGCGAAGGGGGAAAGAAGAATCCATACCGCAAAGATATGGATTCCTGTATTCTTTAATTTAGATTAATTTCTTTTGTCTTGAAACAAAAGAAACAAAAATTCAAGACTTGGAAACTCCGACTAAAAATAAAATCTGTTCTCTAAAAATTCTAAAACTCGCGCGAATCAAAATTTGTTCTTCGTATCAATTGATATATCGCGCTCAAACAGTAGAATTTTCTTAACGTTCACAGAGTTTATTTTTTTAACGTCTACATTTCCTATGTCAGTGTTATTTAAGCAATTTATCAATGGTTGCCTGGATATCGGGATCTTCCGGTGAGACAGCGTAATATTTGGCAATGGCAGATTTCTGATCGATGACCATATATCTCGGGATCCAGTTGAGGTCGATATAATTATTGAAATCATTTTTCCAGCCTGAGGCAAACCAGTAATTTTCTTTGTCTTTCATCTCAAATCTTTCCAGGCTTTTGTCGAAACCTTCTTTGGATCGGTCTAATGACAGGAAGGCGAAATCGATATTCTTATTATTGTCTTCTAATTCTTTGGCTTTCGGAAGTGCTTTTAAACAATCCCTGCACCAGCCGGCCCAGAAATCAAGCACCAGAACCTTTCCTTTATGCTGATCCAGAATTTGCTGCATAGTGACCGTTTTACCTTCTTCATCTTCTACCTTCTGCAGGAGTGCTTCTTTGGAAAAATTGGTCTTAAGCACTTTAGGAGTCTGCTGTGAGCAGCTTAATCCGAAAACTCCGATCATGAATAATAACAACAGCTTCTTCATATTTGAAATCATTTCTGCAAATCTAAACAATGAAAAGCAATTGGAAAGTTGTCGCCGGAAATTTGCACTATTGAAAAATTCTATAATTCGCCTGGATAGTTTTTTACCAGACCTTTTACGATGGCGATTACATTCGGCATTGCTTTGTTGGCAGCATTCAGAACTTCTTCGTGCGAAACGGAAAAAGCGATGTCCGGGCCACCGAGATCCGTAATCACCGAGATTCCGAAAACGTCCATTCCCATGTGACGGGCTACAATTACTTCGGGAACGGTACTCATTCCTACCATATCACCACCGATGGCTTTGATCATGCCGTATTCTGCAGGCGTTTCAAAGGTCGGACCCTGAAGAGCCACATAAATTCCCTGATGAATGTTGATGTTGTTTTCTGAGGCTACTTTTGCAGCGACTGAAATCATCTTCTTGCTGTATGCTTCGCTCATATCCACAAACCTTGGTCCGAAAGAATCGATATTCCTTCCACGAAGCGGATGTTCAGGCATCATGTTAATATGATCTTTAATAATGGCAATATCTGCAATATTGTATTCAGAATTTACCCCGCCGGAAGCATTGGAAAGAATAAGATTTTTTATTCCCAACATATGAAAAATCCTGATCGGAAAAACTACATTTTCAATAGAATGTCCTTCATAATAATGGAAACGGCCGCTCATCATCAGAACTTTTTTGCCTTCAAGGATTCCATAGATCAATTTTCCATTGTGACCGGCTACCGTTGTTTGCGGAAAGTCAGGGATTTCAGAATATTGTAAAGTATGAATTGCTTCTACTTCATCCTGAAGTTTTCCCAATCCCGATCCTAAAACGATCGCAAAATCAGGAACTTCTTTAATAATACTTTGTATAAAATCTGCAGTCTTCTTAATTTTTTCTAACATAATCCAGAATGATTTGGTTAAATTCTTCCTTCCTGTCAATAATTACATTGATCGGCCAGTAATAGACGATATCTCTGAGGTAGTCAAAAGTTTTAAGGCGTACATAATCTTTTTCAGTCGTTAAGATCAATTTGTACTCGCCTAATTTTTTATATTCAGCGACAATATTTTTAATATCAGCTTCCGTAAAGTTATGATGATCTCGGAATTTCAGATGTTTTACCCTTTGTGAAAACTTGGTAAGATGATTCAGCAGCGGTTTTGGGTTGGCAATTCCTGTGATGAGAAGAATATCGTAATAATTCAGGTTATTATCCGGAAGCATTTTTTCTTTGCCGTACACATTTTCATCATAACCTATCGATGAAAAGAATACTTTTTGCCGCCCCGAAGGTCGTATCCGTGAGATGTAATACTGTTTGGTTTCTTCTGTAAGTTCATCGGGGCATTTGCTTACCATGATGATATCTGCTCTTTTAGATCCCGATCTGGATTCTCTCAGATCTCCTGCCGGAAGAAGATGATCTTTAAAATAAGGATCATTAAAATCGGTCATCATGATGGTGAATCCCGGTTTTATGGCTCGGTGCTGCATCGCGTCATCCAATACCAATACATCCAGATCCATATCGGCGATTACTTTTTTAGCACCGGGAACCCTTTCTTCCGAAACGGCGATGACGAAACGGTTCTTAAAGCGTTCAAACAGCTGCATGGCTTCATCACCCACCATTTTGTAGTTGCTTTCATAGTTCGTCACGGCATAGCCTTTCGTGAGCCTTCCGTAGCCTCTGGAAAGCACTCCCGTTCTGTAATGTTTGGATAAAAACTTAGCAAGATACATCACCATAGGCGATTTTCCGCTTCCGCCCACAGAAAGGTTACCGACACAAATGATTGGAGTTCTGAATTTTGTCGACTTAAAAATTCCCAGATCATACATTGTGTTTCGGATACCCGTTACCATGTGATAACCTAGCGAAAAAGGATAAAGGTACCATCTTTTCATACGTTGCAAAAATAGGGAATTTCGCATGGATTTAGCTTACTATGGTAGTTACTTTTCGAGATTTATTTTAAAAAATGTGTTCATGATTATCATTTAATTAAATTAATTTTGCAACGTTATTTTATTACATTGAGATATTTTATTGAATTTTCGTACAACGGTAAAAACTATTTTGGCTATCAGATTCAGCCGAATGCAGTTTCTGTGCAGGAAGAAATGGAAAAGGCACTTTCAACGATTTTAAGGGAAGAAATCAAAACTACCGGCGCGGGGAGAACGGATACCGGCGTGCATGCAAAGAAAATTTTTGCTCATTTTGATACGGAAAAAGTATTGGATCAAGATCTTTCCAGAAAATTAAACAGCTTTTTGCCTCCTGATATTTCGGTTAAAAGGATCTTTCAGGTAAAAGATGATTTCCATGCCCGTTTCGATGCCACATACAGAACATATGAATATTATATTTCTTTGGAAAAAAATCCTTTCACGGAAGATTCTGCCTGGCAGCACTGGAGGAGGTCTCTTGATATCGACAGAATGAATGAAGCTTGTAAGATTCTTTTTGAATATGAGGATTTTACCAGCTTTGCCAAGCTTCATACCGACAATAAAACCAATATCTGCAAAATCTACAAAGCAGAGTGGGAGCAGAAGGGCAGCGAGCTGAAGTTCACCGTTTCCGCGAACCGTTTTCTCAGGAATATGGTACGGGCGATCGTGGGAACGATGGTGGATATCGGTGCCGGAAAATTAAAGCCTGAAGATCTCCGAAAAGTCATTGAAAATAAAAACCGGAATTCTGCGGGTACTTCTGCGCCGGCTCACGGACTGTATCTTGTGGATGTAGGGTATGATTTTGATTTTTAAAGATTCTGGTTTTTAATGCAAAGATATTTTTGAGGGTTTGAACGCAAAGTCCTCGAAGATTTTTTTGACTACTAGCTGTTTTTAAGTTCGCGAAGGCGTTCCACTTATATAAGCTCACAAAGTTTTGCGCATTAGCCAATTTTTTGAATTGTGGAGTTATTTGGTTCTTTAAAATTACTGTATGTTTTGAACGCAAAGTCCTCGAAGATTTTTTTGACTACTAACTGTTTTTAAGTTTCACAAAGCCGTTCCACTTATATAAGCTCACGAAGTTTAGTGCATCTGCCAGATCTTGGAATGTAGAGTTATTTGATTCTTTACCATAGTTTTCAAAATATACAGAGGTATGATATAATATATAAAATCATCTATATCATAAATCGGGATCATCTGAAATTTTCATGAGTATTTCATCAAGTTATAAAGCCTGTAAAATTTTAAAGTCTTATTTTTGCATAGGATTTTTAATATAATTCTTTCTTCAATTCGTACAATGAAAAAACAAGATACCTGGGGTATTGTCAAAAGGCTGTTCTTTATCGGAATGAAGTTCCGTTCATGGTTCGTCCTTACGCTGATTATCTCCATCATACTGGCAATCGTTTCTACCTACCGGCCTTACCTTACCATGGAAGTCGTGGATAACGATATCACAAAGCTTCAGGATAAAGCTTTAATGATGAAGCATATCTACCTATTGGTAGGACTGGTATTTGCCGAAACGGTTTTAAATTTCTTTCTGGTGTATTTTTCCAATTATATTTCACAAAATGTAATCAGGGATATAAGGCAGAGACTTTATCATAAACTTATTTATTTTAAAACATCATTCTTTGATAAAACGCCGATCGGGCAGCTGGTAACCAGAGCTGTAGGAGACGTGGAGACAATAGCTACAGTTTATACGGATGGTTTTCTGATGGTTTTCGGGGATGTTTTGAGAATCGTTTTTGTATTAATTATGATGTTCAGTACCAATGTACATCTGAGTTATATTACACTTGCCATTTTACCGTTAATGGTCGTTATTACAAGGTTTTTTCAGAAAAGGCTTAAAAAAGCTTTCGGAGATGAAAGGACCTGGACTTCCAATCAGAACTCTTTTGTTCAGGAGAGACTGGCCGGGATGCCGATCATTCAGGTGTTCAACAGGCAGGAATCTGAATTTAAAAAGTTTGACGAAATTAATATTACCCTGAAAGATGCCTTACTGAGAACTGTTTTCATTTTCTCTTTATTCTTCCCTGTGGTAGAACTGATCTCTTCGCTTTTCATCGGGTTTATCCTTTTTTATGGCGGATATATTACGATCAGTGCCGGAGTGGTGATTGCATTTATTCAGTATATTTCTATGCTGATTCGCCCTTTGAGACAGATCGCAGACCGGTTCAACAATATTCAGAGAGGTATTGTGGGGGCCGAAAGGGTTTTGGGGCTGATGGATGAAGAAAACTCAATGCCGAATACCGGAACCGTACAGAAAGATCATTTTGACGGAAAAATAGAATTCAGAAATGTACATTTTGCATATGATGAAAAACAGGAAGTATTAAAAGGAATCGATTTCAAAGTGAATCCTGGAGAAACGGTAGCTATCGTTGGGGCTACAGGTGCGGGGAAATCAACCATTATCAGCCTGATTACAAGATTATACGATATCAATTCGGGAAATATCCTCATCGATAATATTGATCTTAAAGATTATGAACTGTATTGCCTGAGAAGCCATATCGGTGTGGTGCTGCAGGATGTGTTCCTGTTCCACGGAAGTATTTTTGAAAACCTTTCATTTGGTGACGACACCATTACCCTTGAGCAGATCAAAGCAGGAGCAAGGGAAATTGAGGTAGATGAGTTCATTGAAAGTCTTCCGGGAGGATACGATTATGTGGTAAGTGAGAGAGGATCCTCGATTTCACTCGGCCAGAGGCAGCTTTTGTCTTTCCTTCGGGCATATCTTTCTGATCCTAAAATACTGATCCTAGATGAAGCGACATCATCCATAGACCACGAAAGCGAAAAACTAATCCAACGGGCAACGGAAAAAATCACGAAGAACAGAACCTCCATTATTATTGCCCACAGGCTTTCCACGATTGAAAAAGCAGATAAAATTATCGTCATGGAACATGGTAAAATTGTAGAAGAAGGCAAACACCTTGAACTGCTTGATAAAAACGGATATTACGCAACTTTGTACAAAGCTCAGCTGAGACATGAAGTAGAACTGGAAGAAGAGGAAAGCAATACATAATTCAAATAAAAATATAGAATAAGAGGTTAAAATCAATAACGGTTTTAGCCTCTTTCTTTTATAATACTGATGCAGACTTTAGATTATTCCTTAATTTAAAGATCATCCACCGATCTTCAAAGGATTGTTTAATTTTTAGGGGAGATTGTAAAACTATTCAATTGGTATAAATTTTGTTAAAATGATTTTTAAATGATTGAAGTATTGAGGAAATGTTAAGTAAATATAGTATTTGTGTTGAAAAATTCATTACCTTTATATTAAATTTAAGCAAGACCCCCGAATTTTGGTAGGGTGTTTGATATAAAAATGTAGTTTTAATTAAAATCCAAAAATATAGATGAAAAATATCCAAGACGAATTTCAGGTTTTTAAAGATGAATTGAGAAAGTTGAATATCGAAGTTCAGAGAGTGGTAAAAGTGGGGAACGGAAGCATGGATTTCCATGAAGTATTTTACAAATCCCCAAGATACGATGATGTAAAAAGTGTATATGTTCAGAGGCATAATCTGGACAATATCCTGGAAAAATTTAAGCAAGCCTATCATTAAAAATAGAACCCGCGGCTCAGAGAATCTGAGCCGCGGGTTTTTACAATATCTAATCATTCTACGATCATCACTGCTCCTTAAAATCTGTATCCCAATGATAATCCGGTTCGGAAACCTATCCACGGACCGTCGATAATGACTCTTGCTCCGTTGGTGTTGGTTTCTACCGTATAATTTACATAGGGAATATCAAGATCTTCAATTTCTTTTTTCAGCTGAGCCTGCATATCGGGAGTAAGCGGGATATCACTGGTCATCGTGAAATCTCCTTTTCCGGATCCGTAATGGGCGCCGGCAATCCATAGATCGAGGACAAGATTGCGGCTGCTGGTCAGGAAGAACTGCGCTCCAACCATTACCCCGCCGCTGTTTCCATGAGCGCTGCCGAATCCTTTCAACGGAATCTGATAAGTTGTTCCGCTGAAGGTATAGTCATAATAAAAATCAAACGTATTGGAAGTTATTTTTGAATACCGGTAGTAAGGTGCAATATAGAATCCTTTTCCGTATCCGGCGCCAACATAGAAGCGTGGTTCTATTGTAAAATTAAAAGCTTTTGCCTCTAAATTCTGAAATCTCTTTTCGTCATTATCGCTTAAAAAAGAATTGATAAACGGAATTTTTCCTTCCGGCATGGCCCCAAAGCCCATATTTAATGAAAACCAACGATTAAATGCTCTTTCATACGAGAGATTGATGTTTCTGAATGCATACGCCGTTACATTGGTTTTAATGATATTCATTTTTTCCGGTGGTGGCGCTGGTGTTTCCTGTGCTTTGAGTAGCGAAAGCATAAAACAGGGAATGATGAGTAGGAATTTTTTCATGATTTTACTATTTTGTGGTTTGAATTATTTTGAAAATAGCAAAAAGCGGGCAAAAAGGATATTAATAATGGTAATGTACCAGTTGATTTATGAATAATAATTAAGAACCACTTAATTCTATTGAGTGGTTGATCTGCATATTAAATTTTATGAATGTTTTTCATGACGAATCTTGGAGGCCGCATGTTTTTAACGCAAAGATTTATTTTATGCTCGTGTTTTAAGTGAGCTAAGAATAATCAGCAAGTTGATTGATGAAGCTATTCGATCAGCTTTGCGCAGCAGATTTTATCTGCCTTTGCTCTTCTTGAAGTACATATTATTTAAATAAAATCTTTGCGTGTAAGTAATCACATTTTCTTTTTCACCAATGGCAACTGCATGACGTCAACTTTCCCTTTTTTATTGGGATAGTACAATGATTTACCCTTAAGAATAAAAAATTCGTCTCTGATGATGTCTTCGTCTGCGGCGATATCCTCAATCTCAAATTCAAAAACGTTGGAGTCTTTGTTGGCCTTATTGAAAATGATATAATCGTTGAGGTTGTAGGTCCTAAAACCGAGCTGTGAAAAGTCATTTTTAGAAACGGTTACCGAATTGTCAGCATCCAAAATATTTTGCCTTCTCACATGCGGAGCCCAGCCACAGCTTCTAATGTAAGGCGATTTCAGGATGTTGATGTAGTTTCCCTTTTTATCAAAATAAACCGTTGCCATCATAAAGCCATTACTTCTTGACTTTCCGGAATCGTCTTTTTTAGGAATATAATTGATTTTAATGGTGACAGAATCAGAGTCGTTTCTGGATTCTTTCATTTTTACTTTTGCAAATTCTTTTTTGATGTCAGGATTTAACAGAATCTTATTCTCGGAAAGCTTCCAGTTTCCCTCATATTTTTTGCCATACTGATTGTAGATGAAGGTGGAATCCGTTTTCAATTCAAGATAATTTGCTCCCGGATTGAATTTATCAAGAAGCCCTTCACTGTAAATTCCCGTAACATCTTTGACTTGAGAAAAAAGGATAGAAGCGGTTGAAATTAAAATAACTGAAAGAATATTTCTCATTGCTCTTATTTGATGATTTTGAGTATAAAAATAAGTAAAATATCAGCAGTCTTTATACAAGAAAGAAATTCTTAATAATCCTTTATTTAAATTAAAGATTGTCCATTCAAATCTGTAGTGAGGACTTCGCTCATATAATCAAAGAAGGGGCGCATGGCCAATAAGGTGAGTATTGCCTCTTTCCTGAAATCATCCGATAAAACTTCCTGGTCAGTAAATGGTCTCATGACAACATACTGCTTTTTCCTGATAAGATCGATGGCGGGATGATTTTTGTCGAAACCTCTTGGTGCTGTTTTCACGGCATCGCCTTTTATTTCTTTAAAATAGTTGACGAAGGTATCGTCTGAAGTAATCTTTTCAATCTCCGCGGTACTGATCTCAAATTCTTTGCGGATGCGAAGCAGGTCTTTAGCATCCGGTCCCCAGAATCCACCGCCTACGAAACTGTTGCCGGGTTCAAGATGAATGTAATAACCTCCTCTCAGCATCGGTTTTAAACGGGAATACCCGACTCCGAAATTGGTTTTGTAGGGTGTCTTATCCTTTGAAAACCGGACATCTTTGTAAATCCTGAAAATATGGATGCCGTTGACATGGTCATGTTGCTGAAGTTCAGCATAGATCTGATTGAAAAGTGCCTTGTTTTCTTTTACCACCGCCTCGTATTCCGCTTTGTGTGCGGCAAACCATTCGCGGGTGTTGTTTTTCTCCAGTTGCTTAAGGAATTCAAAGGTTTTTTTCATCTTTACGATTTTTAGCAAATTTAAATATTTATGGATGAATGACAGTCTGCGGGACCAAAGTTCCCTGCAATCTGTCAATAATTAAAGTGAGTTCGATAAAGGATTGAACTCTTTGAAATTTAGAACATATACTTATCAGTAGCGTCGGGCTTTAGCCCGATGAAATTATAGCAGTCTACCATTCGGCTTTAGCCAAAATATGATAGGTTTCGGCTAAAGCCGGATCATCATGTATTGTAGTGTAAATGGGCTAAAGCCCATTTCTATTGATACCATATTCATTAATTCAAGTTTCTAAAATTGAATTTACCTGATTTTCAATTTCTTTTTTTTCTAAAATTTTTTCATCATACTTTACTTCAAGCTCTGTCTTTTTCCAGAAAGGAAACAGGATCAGACCTGAACTTCCTATATTGACAAGGGTCGCATCCGGATATTCAATTTCAACCGTTGTTTTAAATATCGTGTTTCCTTTTATGTAATTCGTTGTTTTGATTCTGTTGGTCAGTAAATCGAAGGCCTGAACTATTCCGTCATCTAAATTTTCGAGTTCTTCGCTGAAATGCGTATGATGAAAACCGTAGCCCACTACCAATTCTCCAAAAGTTGTTGAAATCCAGAAATCTGAATTTTTGACAGTCAAATATTCTGTTCCATCTTCGTCTTTCGAATACTCAACTTTGCTTCCCAATTTTTCAATGAGAATATTTTTAATTTCTTCAAATTTCTTTTGGTTGCGGTTCATTTTTTGTGCGGCTAGAATTATTTCTGAATAAGTTTAAATTTCCTGTAAAAATGCTTCATTGGCTTTGCCTCCCTGTACTGTCGCTAGCGAGACTTTAGAACCAGCGTGAGGGAATTCAAAGGTTTTTTTCATCCTGATGATTTTTTAGCAAATTTAAATATTTACGGATGAATGACAATCTGCGGGACATAATTACATCATGAGTCATGAAAGATGAATTTTTTAATTTCTCTTCTTAAACCTGGCGGGTTTTCAAAACTTAGGTTTTTACACACGGGGGCAAGAATTGCAAATCCGCGATGTCGTTTCGACGCGATAGGGCATCATTCCAAGCTGCAACATTGGGTTTACTAATTTTTCAAAAGGGCTGTAAAGCTCTGTTATATAGTAAATTGTACTTGATTGCCTCTTCTGACTGGTTGATCGGCTCTTCTGACTGGTTGATTGCTTCTTCGGAGCAGTTGATTGCTTCTTCGGAGGAGTTGATTGTCTCTTCGGAATGGTTGATTGCTTTAACGGAACTCTTGATCGTCCTGACGAAACGGTTGTTTGCCTCAACTGAATACCTGGATGCCGGTTCTGAGCAGTTGAAGAAATCTTCTGACTGATTGTGCGGACTAACGTAATGGTTTTTAAAAGTCACGGATTACAAATCTGCGATATTGGATCGTCTTGCGCAATTTGTGGGAACCCAAATGCTGTTTTGGTTATGCTATTTTGCGACAGTAATCGTTAGCTTGTTTTTCTTTTGTTGGATGTGTACGGTTTTCCCTTTTCCGAAACCCAGCGCATCAAGCCATTTTCCCTGAAGCCGGATTTCCGGGACGGTGATCATCCGGTGATTGCTTTTCTGGTATCTGGTGTGGATTTTAATTTTTCTTGCGTTCATCATGGATATGTTTTTTAGTTTTTGTCGGCTGTAGAGGAGGAAGTCCTGATAATACCTGAACTTCCTGCCTGTACAAACCAAGGTAATATGATAGATTGTGTTTTTAATCGCTAAAGGTGCAATTGGTAAATGTCAATTTAATATTGTATCTGAAATAATATTTCTAAAATTTTAATTAATAATTTTTCAAATATAAGAAATTTTTATTTTGTTATAAGAACTTGTAACAATATTTGCAAAAAAAATTACGCCCTTTGTACAAACTGTTAATAAATGGACGTTTTACAAGATGAAATATTAAAGAAATTTGGACAGCATATTAAGGAATTAAGACTCAATTCTGGCCTAACCCAAGATGATGTTGTTTTGAATAGTTCAAAAATTACTAAAGCTACAATAAGTGATATAGAAAATGGTAAAAGAAACTTTGCATTTACTACATTAATTGATTTAGCAAAAGGTCTAAATGTATTACCTAAGGATTTAGTAGATTTTAAAATTGATTAGAAATTCTAAGAAGTTGTGTTTTTATTCATGGTTCAAGTTGAACAACATTTTGTAACAAATGAAGTTACTATTATTTACTTAATAAAGATATAAAAATCAGAATAGGAATTATTATTGCCAATAAATAGAGTAAATAATATACAATAAAATTCAATGAATATATCTTAATTAAATATAAAAGAGGATAGGCTTTAAAATATTCTTTATAATTTTCACATTTGAAAACTGAATAATCTAATTTGGAATGATTTATATCATAATTTATTAAAATATTGTTATACTTCTCATTAAGTTCGAAAATGTCTTCACTTTTAGGTTTTTCAGAGGTATTTTTCCAATAACAAACCTTGTCATACAATATGTTTATTTCTCTTGCACAAGAATGAAACTTATGCGATGTATCTCCGTATTTTCTAGAAGATATTATTAATGAAATTACCAATAAAATTATTGAAGCACAAATAGTGAAGAAGCTGATATTTTCGTTGGATAATAACGCAGATCTCTTTGGGATGAGTACTAACAAGTTAACACATAATAAATACGCTGTAATTATATGAATGGTTATATTTGAATACTTATCAATTCTATCAAATCTTTTAGCTGCAATAAAGCGGCTGCCTTTAGTTTCCCATAGCTTTTTGTACCAGCGTTCAATTTCTTTTTCCATTATTTAATTGTAGTTAAAACAGAGCTACTTAAAATTCAATGAGGCAAATTCTCCATTATGGAAGCCAAACAAACGCGGAGCGTTGATTATATTACAAATACTTATTAATAATAAGTCCCAACTAATGTTGGAAGTAACTCTGTTAATTGAAATATGTATATCCTAATCCTTGTTCTATCTTATTAATTTGTTTATTCTGATATTTTTCAAATTGATTCTCAATTTCTTCATTTGTATAGTCCTTTGTAGATGATATTTGTCCCCTAAAAACTAAAAAATTTCTTTTTTTTCTAATAGTGTCTAAATTATCATAATTTGAGATATAATTTTTTTGTTTGTAAACAATTGCATAATAAGATCTTACTAATTTTTTTAGATTTGTAGGTCTTTTATTATCAAACATTTGTAAACTTAAAAAAAAATTAGTTATAATTTTATCTAATTTAAACAATAAATCAATATCAGATATTTCAGAAAAATAAAAAAGCCATCCATAATTTTTATTGTTTGCAGTGAGCCCTGTAATCATATCATTTAGTTCTTCTATAAATACTATTTTAAACTGCTCAATATTATTTTTTAAGTACTCTGGTCTTTTTTCCTTATTCCTGAAACCATCCTTAAACCAAGTTATCTTTGCAGCTATACGTTTAATAAATGTATCAATATTTTTTTCTGATACTGAAATTTTATCGGAATGTATTGAATAACTTAAAAATGTAAAAGGCTTTATATTTAATGAGTTTTGTTCTGTTTTTGTTTCATTGACTGAAAGTTTTATTTTTTTTAACTCTTCAATGAAATTTTTTACTCTATAATTTGAAATTTTGTATGAGTTTATTAAAAGAATATCATCAACATATCGTTGATAAAAATATTTTCTATTTTGAATTACTTTATCAAATTCGATAAGATAAATTTGGGCCAAAATGTTAGATATAGATAATCCCTGTGGTACTCCAATATCACATTTAAAATTTGGATAATTATTTCTTTTAGTATTTTGAGGAACCGTTATATTTGTTATTGCTTTTTCTATTAAAGAAACTATAGCCACTGGTACTTTTTGATCTTTAAGTTTTTTTAATAAAATTTCATGATTAATCGTGTCATAAAATTTTTCTAAATCTAATTTTAGATAAAATTTTTCTCCCTGATTGTTAGATATATACTTTTTGACATCTTTTATATAATTATTTGGCAGTTTTCTATTTACACTTTCATTAAATAAAGAATGTAAAATTTCTTTAATTATTAATAAAACCATTTTATCCCTTATAGTTGGTATAGAAATCATGCGGGGAAATTTATTTCTTCCTTTAAGTTTCAGAATTTCTAGGTATGGAGAAAAAGTGTAAGTGCCATTTAATACTTTTCTTATAATAATATTGAGGTTTTCATCTAATTTTTTCTCAAAATCTTGAACTGAAACTTTATCAATTCCCTTTGATTTTGATTTTTTGATTTTGGTTTGATATAAATCTTTTAAGAAATCTAATTTAAAGTATTCATCTATATTCATATAATCATAAATTATTGTAAATGAAATCTAAATCTATAAATTACAATAAAACTAAGATGTTAGTTAATTATTTTGTTTAAAAATTTGCAAGTATATATTAATAAGAATTTAATTGATGTTGTCTCATGGTTTTTATTTAGTTTTTTCAAATATAATTAAAAAAATAATACAAATAAAAACCGCTCTGAAAATCAGAACGGTTAGTATATAAATTGTCTCGGTCGCTGACCGCGCTGTTACATCATTCCTGGCATTCCTCCGCCCATTGGCATGGCTGGTTCGTCTTTTTTCACTTCAGTGATTACACATTCAGTGGTTAATAACATTCCGGATACGGAAGCTGCGTTTTCAAGGGCAACTCTTGTTACTTTCGTAGGGTCGATGATTCCTGCTTCAAGCATGTTTATATACTTGTTGGTTTTTGCGTTGCCAGAATTCAGAATAAAATTTAGATGCTGAAAATTAAAATTTTTCGTCTGCGCTTTTTTTCGTTGCATTGTATTCAACTAATGTTGCAAATGCTTTTTTTAATCTTTCAACCAAAACCTGGTCTGTGCCAAAATTAAAAGGTGATCTGTACTTATTGTAATTGGGTCCGCTTATGGAGATATAGTTATAATAATTTCCTTCATCTGCTCGATCATAATCACAGTGTGCAAAAAGTTGTTTGTTTCCGGAAACGTAAAAATCAGAGTATTCATCATTCATTCCGGTAACCTTGTTTAAGTCATAGCTGTATTCGCAAAACTTATTGATTCCATAGTTGCTTCTATAAATAAAAACTCCGTCTTTATAAGAAACAAAAACCCGGTCGTTATATAAGGCTAAATTTTCTTTGAGTTTTCCTGCAATCCAGTCCATTGTTTCCTGCTTGGTGGGTTTGGCTGTTTTACTTTCAGTCGTTGATTTTGTGGATTTGGCAGGTGCTTTTTTCTGAGCATTCAAATTCATACTTACAATTGTTATTACTAATACAATTGCGGCCTTTAGTTGTTTAGTCATTTTTTTATGGGCTTAATTTTTGTTATTCAAAGTTATCAATTAACTCCAAATTTACACATTGTTTTCATTATATGCATAGTGTTTTGAAGGCCCATAGTAGAATTTTTATATTATAAAAACTTTGAATGCTGATTAGAAACATCGGTTTAAATAATTAAAAAAAACCGCTCCACAAAAAGCAGAACGGTTTATATATTAAATTGTCTCAGCGACATGCTGTTACATCATTCCTGGCATTCCTCCGCCCATTGGCATAGCCGGCTCGTCTTTCTTCACTTCAGTGATCACACATTCTGTGGTTAATAACATTCCGGATACGGAAGCTGCGTTTTCAAGGGCAACTCTTGTTACTTTCGTAGGGTCGATGATCCCTGCTTCAAGCATGTTTACATACTCGTCGGTTTTTGCGTTGTACCCAAAGTCACCCTGTCCTTCTGCTACTTTCGCAACGATGACAGAACCTTCACCACCAGCGTTAGCAACGATTTGTCTCAATGGTTCTTCGATCGCTCTTTTTACGATTTTGATCCCTGTGCTTTCGTCAGAGTTAATTCCTGTAAGGTTTTCTAAAGCAGCAATCGCTCTTACCAAAGCAACACCACCACCAGCTACGATACCTTCTTCAACAGCGGCTCTTGTCGCGTGAAGGGCATCATCTACTCTGTCTTTTTTCTCTTTCATTTCTACTTCAGAAGCAGCACCTACGTAAAGAACAGCAACACCACCGGCTAATTTAGCCAATCTTTCCTGAAGCTTTTCTCTGTCGTAGTCAGAAGTTGTTGTTTCCATCTGCGCTTTGATCTGGGAAACTCTTCCTTTGATCTTGCTGTCTTCACCACCACCGTTTACGATTGTTGTGTTATCTTTATCGATAGAAACTTTTTCAGCTGTTCCCAACATGTCTAAAGAGATGTTTTCCATGGTGAAACCTTGCTCTTCAGAAATTACCTGTCCACCTGTAAGGATCGCGATATCTTCCAACATTGCTTTTCTTCTGTCCCCGAATCCAGGAGCTTTAACGGCAGCAATTTTAAGAGAACCTCTTAATTTGTTTACTACCAAAGTAGCTAAAGCTTCACCTTCTACTTCTTCAGAGATGATTAATAGAGACTTACCTCCCTGAGCGATCGGCTCAAGTACAGGAAGCAATTCTTTCATCGAAGAGATTTTTTTCTCAACTAAAAGGATATATGGATTCTCCAATTCAGCAAGCATTTTCTCAGGATTTGTCACGAAATATGGTGACTGGTATCCTCTGTCAAACTGCATCCCTTCTACAACATCAACTGTTGTATCGATACCTTTTGCTTCTTCTACGGTGATCACTCCTTCTTTACCTACTTTTCCGAAAGCTTCAGCGATCAAAGCACCGATGGTTTCGTCGTTGTTAGCAGATACGGAAGCAACCTGCTTCACCATTTCTGTAGAATCACCCACTGTTTTAGACTGAGATTTTAAGTTTTCAACAACTGCTGTTACGGCTTTGTCGATTCCTCTTTTAAGATCCATCGGGTTTGCTCCTGCAGCTACGTTTTTAAGACCTTCTCTTACGATAGCCTGTGCCAATACGGTAGCAGTCGTTGTACCGTCACCTGCGATGTCATTGGTTTTGGAAGCTACTTCCTTCACCATCTGAGCACCCATATTTTCTACTCTGTCTTCAAGTTCGATTTCTTTCGCTACAGAAACTCCGTCTTTAGTTACGTGAGGAGCACCGAAAGATTTTTCGATGACCACGTTTCTTCCTTTTGGACCTAACGTTACTTTTACTGCATTAGCCAATGCATCAACACCTCTTTTTAAAGCGTCTCTTGATTCAATATCGAATTTTATTTCTTTTGCCATTGTTTTAAGCTTTTGGCGAATTGCTTTTAGCTTTTGGCTTCAGCAATTCGCGCGGTTTATTTTTATAATTTGATTTTTTAATTTCCGTTTAGCCTGTTCCAAAGTGTGACAAGCTTCTTTTTTAATGTTGTTAATTCGGATAAAAGATTTTGATAATCATTTTTCTCAATGTAATCCAAATCTTTAGCAAGAATTAATTGGTTTTCGGCTTCGTTGGACGATCCTAATGCAATATTGATGAAATTAGCAAATTCTTTATCAGAATTTCTTCCGCTTCCTTCTGAAATATTATACCCGATGGAAGCAAATGATCTTCTGATCTGAGAGGTCAATCCAAAAGTTTCTTCTTTAGGAAAGTTTTTGGTTGAAGTATAAATTTTTAAAGTCAATTGATGACTTAATTGCCAAACTTCAAACCTTTTAAAATCTCTCATATACTATTTTCAATGCTGGAAAGCCATTAGCCAAAAGCCATCAGCTATTAGCCTATGATTCCTAGTAAGTCTCCTTCTTTTACAATTAAATAATCCTTTCCTTCCAATTTCAATTCAGAACCTGAATATTTTCCATAAAGAACTTTGTCACCTACCTGAACAGTTGTAGGCTCATCTTTTTTACCAGGACCTACTGCCACTACGGTACCTTCCTGCGGCTTTTCTTTTGCGGTGTCCGGAATAATAATACCTGAAGCTGTTTTAGTTTCTGCAGCGATCGGTTCGATCAAAACTCTGTCTGCTAATGGTTTAAAGTTTACTGACATAATATATTTAATTTTTTAATTATTCTGACTTGTAATTCGCTAATTGTATGCCAATAGGAGCAAAAGAGAATTTTGGCAGACTTATTTTGCGGGGAGTGGAAAATTTGGCAGAAAAAAAGTCACCTCGTTTTTGAGGTGACTTCTGTATGCTGATTACTTGCATGATTCTTTGTAATCATCAATCAGTTTTTTATATATATTCGTGAATAATTCTGTTCTGTATTTCATATTGATTCTTGATGCTTCAGCTCCTTTTTTTCCTTTCAGTAAAGCTTTTCGTTCCGCATCCATTGCTTTTTTATTTTCCCTGAATGTTTTATTGGAAAAGTAATCATTCTGTCTGGCTTCATCTACTTTTTTCAGGAATTCCGGGCAATCGGCGCCTACAATTTCGTAGGCTGTATAAAACTTCTTATACAGTGTTTTAAGATTGAATAAGTCTAATGGGCTTAATGAAGGATAATCAACAGGGGCAATGGCAACGGTGTCTTCGGACTTGCTCAGATATATCATGACATAGGTAAGCTGGCAGTTGTCTTCATTACCATTAGATCCTGCAGCAAAATTGTTACCGAAGTCAGCCTTACACATCATACTTCTGTAACCATAAAGATTAATGGGCCCTTTTTCCATTAAGGGAAGCATTAAAACTTTTCCTTCTGATTCCAACTCCTGATTTTTATTGACTTCTTTTACCAGACGCTTGTCGAGCTGAAATTGCTCCTGGGTTTCTTCGTTGGTATAGATAAGACTTTTAATCTCGGAGACAGGAATTAATTGTATTTCTGCATCACTTTTTGAGGATTTGAATTTTACATCTTTTCTGTCCAGATTGGCATATTTCGGACCTTTTCCCATGATGCTGAAAGTGGCAACATCAGGAAGCATGAAATCCTGCGCAAAGCCTTTTTTGGTGCTGCCGTCTTCCATTAAGATTTCAATAGGTATAAAATCTCTTTTTCCGGTATAAAATTGTAGAGATTGGGCAATAGTATGCTGTGTAGTGAATATGAACACTAAAAATACAATGAGTTTTTTCATGAATTAAAAGTTTTTATCTGCGGCAAATCTAAAAAAAAAGTATTCAGATTCTGAATACTTTTAGAAATATTATTTTATATTTTTTTATCTTACAGATTCCATAATCATTTTTCTTCCGCCTGCATCAATTTCCTGTTTTAAAACTTCTCTCGTTGACTTATCAATAAAATAGATGCTGATTGTTTTCCTGTCCTGAATATCATCTGTTGTTTTTACGAGCCAGACTTTTTTGCCATTCAATTCTCCGCTGTTTACATCCTCAATATAAGCTTTTACCACTCCTTTTTTGGCTGCGGGATTATAATCAAAAATCGGAATTTCAGAAGAGTAGTGTTCCTTTAGAGGTAAAAATCTTATTAGCCCAGGGTAAGAATTGCTGTCAAAATATTCAGCAGAAATTTTTTCATCAATCTGATCTTTCTTCTGAGATTTTTTATCGAGATAATAGCCGGTTGCTTTATTTTTTTCAAAATTTAAAACCATATCTCTCATCAAATTGTAAGAGGAGTGATAAACAGGCTGGAAATCTGAAATTCTTACTAAGGTAGAATCTACCCACGGTTTCCCCGGCGCCTGATTCATGTGTACCGTTGTTTTAATCAGAAGTTTTGTTTTGTCTATCTTTTTTATTTCCGTGGTAATTTTCCCGATTTCCACTTTTTGATCTCCTTTTTCGGCGTACCATACCGCATTGGAAATTTCATTTTTAATGAATTTGGATTCAAGCTTTACGTTACTTGGATTCAATGTTTTTTGAGCAAAAAAATTGGCACTGCTCATTATTAAAAGGATCAGAAATGTTCTCATGATTTTTTAATAATAAGTAGCGCCTTGTAGATAAAAGTTACATTACTTTTTTGCTATTTTTTTCCGGCAGCCTGCATTGGGTTTACTTTACCGTTTGAAGCTCCTCTTGTATTTCCGCCTTCTTTCTGTTTGAATAATTCAAATTTTGAGGCTTGAGAGGTTCCGCCGTCATTACTCCAGAAATTATTGGAAGTATCGATATCAGCAGTTTCTCTCATCGGATCCAGCTGGATTGATCTAAGCTTCTTGTCAAAATAATAAGTTTTTGATACTTTCTGCTCGTTCATTCTCCAGATCTGTGCAGAAGATTTATCTGTTAGTTTTGTGCCATCCTCAAAAGTGAATTCAAGAATAATAGGCATTACTAGTCCACCTTTATTTACGAAATCAATCTGATACGCCGTAAGATTTTTAAATTTATCTTTTTCTTTTTGGGTTAAAGGCTCAGTTCCATCAAATTTAGAAACATATTCTTTATTGTTGTCAACTTTTTCCTGGCCTCTGTCGTATCTGTAATAAAAATCCTGAGCTTCTTTATCCTTATCTACGTGGAATGTGATGTTTTTATCTTCTCTGTTTCTGATTTTTGAAATATCTTCAAATTCATTCAGAGCAGGTTTATCAACTTTATATTTTACTTCTTTAGGTTCTCTTGGTGGTGTATTGAGATCGGGAGCAGCAATGGTCACTTTATCAATAGCAATATCTACCGGATCTGTCCCATAAAACCATCCTCTCCAAAACCAGTCGAGATCTTCGCCACTCGCATCTTCCATTGTTCTGAAGAAATCTGCAGGTTCAGGATGTTTGAAAGCCCATCTTTTAGCATATGTTTTAAAAGCTTTATCGAAAAGTTCTCTTCCCATGATGGTTTCACGAAGAATATTCAAGCCTGTTGCCGGTTTTGAATAAGCATTCGGACCAAACTGAACGATGTTTTCAGAGTTGGTCATGATCGGTTCCAGCTGATCTTTCGGAAGTTTCATGTAATCAACGATTGTCCATGCCGGACCTCTTTTTGACGGAAATTTATTGTCCCATCTTTCTTCCGTAAGATATTCCACAAAAGTGTTTAGCCCTTCATCCATCCATGTCCATTGTCTTTCATCGGAGTTGATGATCATCGGGAAAAAGTTATGTCCTACTTCGTGAATTACAACGCCCAGCATTCCGTTTTTAATACCTTCAGAATAAGTTCCGTCTTTTTCGGTTCTCCCGTAGTTGAAGCAGATCATCGGGTATTCCATTCCGTTGGCCGCTTCTACAGACTGCGCCACCGGGTATGGATAAGGAATCGTAAATTCTGAATACGTCTTTATCGTATGCGCGACAGCTTTAGTAGAATATTTTCTGTATAAACCATAAGCTTCTTTAGGATAAAAGCTCATTGCCATTACTTTATTGTTGTTTTCGGGAATAAGGACGCCCATTCCGTCCCACACGAATTTCCGGGAAGAAGTCCATGCAAAATCCCTCACATTATTGGCTTCAAAGCTCCATGTTTTTCTTTGTTTTGAATGGTTTTTCTCTGCTTTTTTCGCTTCATCCAGCGTTACAATTTCTACAGGTTCTGTTGCTGTTTTTGATTTGTTATATCTTGCTAATTGTTCAGACGTTAAAACCTGATCATAGTTTTTACATTCCCCCGTTCCTCCAACGATATGATCTGCAGGAACATTCATTGAAACTTTAAAGTTTCCGAAAACCAGTGCAAATTCTCCTCTTCCGGTAAACTGGTGGTTTTGCCATCCGTGGAAATCGCTGTACACACACATTCTTGGATACCATTGGGTCATGGTATAAAGATCGTTTCCGTCTTCTGCAAAGTTTTCGTAACCGCCGCGGCCGCCCATTTTGATTCTGTTGGGAATATTGTAATTCCAGTTTACTTTAAAAACGAGCTTTTCACCTTTCTTTAATATTTTAGGTAAATCAATACGCATCATGGTTTTGTTGACCGTATATTTTAAAGGATTTCCTGAAGCGTCTGTTACTTTTTCAAGATTTACGCCATACCCATTATCGGTTGCAGGCAAATCAGTAGGGCGTAATTGCTGATCGTTAGAAGCTTTCGGAAGGGTAGAAGAATAAGGAAAGTCGGCTTTTTTTACGTTTGACTGTTGGTTTTCATCTAGTTGCAGCCAGATGTAATCGAGATCATCCGGAGAATTATTGTAGTAGGTTATTGTTTCAGAACCTTTCAGATTTCTTTTATCTTCATCAAGATATGCGGTGATGTCATAATCGGCTCTGTTTTGCCAATAGCCATGACCCGGCGCTCCTGAAGCTGTTCTGTAAATATTGGGAGTGGGAAGAATAGTTCCCAACTGTTCAAATTTATTTCCGTGGTTGCTTCCGGGATTATTCTGAATATTTTGTGCTGCGAAACCTGCATATGTAAATACAGAAAGGGAAAGTATGGCAACTTTTAGTTTCATAACCGAAATTTGTTTAAGAATTTTCAAATATAATAATAAGTAGCTGAAAATTTAGAAATGTTTCATCCCTAAAATGGAATTCTTTCTAAAGTCATTTTTAATGATAAGGCAAAAACTCCTGAAGAAACAAAAAGTACCCAGTCTTTCTGATTCACCTTAAAAATTTTAAGTAAAATAAACAGAATGAGTAAAATTGCGAAAACGATGGCAATTTGCCCCAGTTCCAGTCCTATATTAAAGCCTAAAAGAGGAATGGCAATACTCTGGCTTTTGGCAATCATTACTCTTGCGGTATTGGCAAAACCCATTCCGTGGATAAGCCCGAAAATGAGCGCTAAATAATAATTGGCTTTCATGAGCGTCTGCTTTTTATTCTTCATGAGAATATTATCCAATGAGGTCAGAACAATCGTCAAAGGAATGAGAAATTCTACCCAGTCAGAATTAACTCTAACGATATCAAAAGTGCTTAGCGCCAGCGTGATCGAATGCCCAATGGTGAAAGCGGTGACAAGAATTAAGATTTTTTTCAAATCATTAAATGAGTAAACGGCAATCAGAGCCAACACGAAAAGCTGATGATCAAGTGCATCTAAAGAAATAATATGTTCCCAGCCGAGCTTTAAGTAGAATAAAAAATCCTGCATTTCTAATAATATTATTGGAATGCGATGATACAAAATTTATTTTAACTTTGTGTAAAATTAAATGTTATGATTGTCAATATAGAACTGGATAATACGGCAGATTTTGCATTTATAAAAAAACTTTTAGAAAATATAAAAGGTATCAAGTCTGTTTCTTTAGAGCAGGATGATGAGTTTTATGAAGACGGTACCCCGAAATGGTTTATCGAGAAGCTTGCAGATTATGCAGATCGTCTGGAAGATAAGGATATGATTTCGGAAGAAGATTTTTTTAAATATGTTGATGAAGAAATATGCAGATTGAATTCTCAGAAATAGCAAAACAAACGCTTCGAGATCAAATCATATTTCTTGAAAACATATGGAGTAATCGAGAGATTGTATTGTTCCTTGGTGATATCAGGAAAGTGTCAGATAATTTGAAAAAAGGGAAGTTTAATCTTTACCAGAGATATTCTCATAATGTCCATTCTGCTTTGATCGGTAAAAAACACGTGCGGATGTTCTTCAGGAAAGAAAACGACCATCTGATAAAAATTCTTCTTTTCTTTGATATGCGACAGGATCCGCAAAAAATCCTAGATTTATTACAATGAAAAAATTACTTTTCTTTTTTCCTGTTCTTTTGGTTCTTTTCTCTTTTACCGGCGCAAAGCATCCTTATCATGTTGGTTCGGTAGAAATCAATTACAATCAGAAATCAAAGACTTTTGAAATTACAGGACGTTTTTTTCTGGATGATCTTGAAAACGGATTAAATGCCAAATACGGAAAATCGCTGCATTTTAATGATGCTAAATTTAAAAGCCAGCTTAATGAATCCCTGAAAAATTATTCCGCAGAGTATTTTAAATTAAAAACGAATAATAAATTTCTAACTATAAATTTTGTTGGTTACGAAGAAGATCATGAATCGGTAAATATTTATCTTGAGTCTGAAAAAATCGACAATCCTAAAAAAGTAGAGGCAGCGGTCAGTTTTCTTTATAATTTATTCGACGACCAGCTGAATATCGTTCATATCATCGTAAACGGAGAAAGGAAAAGTGAGAAGCTAACTTATCCCAATCGTTATTTATTTCAACAGTTTTAATGGCTTTCTACCTGATTAATTTCATAAATTTATTTTGATTTAACATAATATAGCGCAAATTAGGTAACTTTGCTGCTTATTTTTATAATGAAGATGAGAAAAGCAATTACTATTCTTAGTATATTATTGTATGTAGTGATAAATGGACAGGAAGGAAATGTTATTATTTCCGATACTGTTGTTGCTCAAAAGGATTCGCTATTATCCTATTCTAATGAGAATGCTGAATATTCTTTTCCAAAAAATCAGAGTAAGAAAAATGACATCTGGGGACATTTGAAATACGATGTTGTGACGATGGCTGGTGGCTTCGGAAATGCTTTTACACGTCCTTTATCCTGGGAGAAAAAAGATTACGTGAGATTGGGGGCTACGGTTGCTACAGTCGGAGTTATCTATCTTGCAGATGAGGATATAAGCCGTACTTTTATCCGAAACAGAGAGGATGTTCCTAATGTTTTCAGAAAATTCGGGTGGTATTTTGGGAGTCCTCAGATCAATTATGGTATTACCGGTGCCGTTTATGTGACGGGACTTTTAGCTAATAATGAAAAACTCCGTAGGACAGGAGTTTTAATGATTACCGCTGCAAGTGCTACAGGGGTTATTCAGCAGATTTCAAAAACAGTTACGGGAAGATCCAGGCCGGGAGCGGGATTGGGAAAACATTTTTTTAAACCTTTCGGGCAAGATGCCAATTTCAGGAGTTTTCCTTCCGGACATACCGTTCTTTCTGTCACTACAAGCTATGCATTGTCTAAACAGTTTAAAAATCCATGGATAAAAGGAGGTATTCTGGCAGTTGGATCTATTGTGCCCATCTCAAGGGTGCTTGATGGTGCCCATTGGTTTTCTGATGTAACACTAAGTGCAATCATGAGTATTGCCATCGTAGAAGGAATTGATAAATTTATGAAAAAGAACGGGAAATATGAAGAGGATAAAAAATACAATATGGAACAACGTCCTGTTGGTAAAATTACCTGGAATATTAATGCCGGACCTTTAGGACTGGGAGTTGTCGGACGTTTTTAATTTTCCAATTGTAGCAGAGCATTGATTCCTTTTGCGTGTTCCAGTAAATCGGGAAAGAAATCATCATAGCATTGCTGAAGAAAATCTTTATTTTTCAAAAAAGCATCGTGAACGGGAATATCCGGAGATAAATATTTTGCTTTATTAAGGACATTTCTCATGCTGTAACCGATGTTTTCTTCATAACGGTAATTGTACAGCCAGTCTCCTTCTTCCATTTTTGAAAGCATTTTTCTGAAATTTTTCGGAAGAAATTCATAATTATTATTCAATACACGATAAACTTTTGAAGAATGATCTTTCCATCCCTGTTTTGAATGCAGACTCATATCATTAGCCACGAAATAATCCATTGAAACATCAACAAATGCTCCTGCATATAATCTTACCAGAGGTGCAAAAACTTTTTTCGCTTCATGAATCGTGGGATGTGCATCGGTAAAAGTATCAATTGCGCGGTGTAAAGTAATGCCATCCTGAATATCCTTTGGAAAAGAAAACCTGTCTCTGTTACGAATAAAGTCAGCCAAAAACTGGCCGACAATTTGTCCGTCGGTAAACGTGAGGAAAGAATGTGCAAGGTAATTCATATTTTAAAGTTATGAATTATGAGTTATAAATTATGAATTGATCGCAGTAATTAATATAAACTATCATTAGTGAACTGATAACTCATAATTTATAACTGATAACTTTTAAAACAATCTTTCATGGAAATCTTCAATTTTACTTACTTCTTCTATTTTTATTCCGAATTTTTTCTTTGGGAGCTTATTTAAATTTGATATAAAAATCTTCTCATAACCAAGTTTTTCTGCTTCAGTAATACGTTGTTCAGCCTGAGCAATTGGTCGTATTTCTCCGCTTAACCCTATTTCTCCTGCAAAACAGTAATGTTCAGAGATGGCAATATCTTCATTTGATGACAGAATGGAAGCGACAACCGCCAGATCCAAAGCCGGATCATCCGTTTTTATTCCTCCTGTAATATTGAGGAAAACGTCTTTGGCGCCGAGCTGGAATCCCGCTCTTTTTTCAAGAACGGCGAGAAGCATATTTAATCTTTTGGCATCAAAACCGGTGGAGCTTCTTTGCGGTGTCCCATAAACTGCCGTACTTACTAATGCCTGAATTTCCAGCAGCATTGGCCGGTTTCCTTCTAATGTAACGGCTACCGAATTTCCGGAAAGCTCTTCAAATTTTTTGGTAATTAAAATTTCGGAAGGATTTTTAATTTCTTTTAGTCCCTGTGAAATCATTTCATAGATTCCAATTTCGGAAGTTGATCCGAAACGGTTTTTATTAGCTCTTAACAATCTGAAAAGATGATTTCTGTCTCCGTCAAAATTTAACACGACATCAACCATGTGTTCCAGCACTTTCGGACCGGCAATTTGCCCGTCTTTAGTGATATGGCCAACTAAAAAAACAGGAACATTGTTTTCTTTAGCGTATTTTATAATCTCGTTTGAACATTCTCTTATTTGAGAAACCGTTCCCGGTGAACTTTCAATCAACTGAGACTGTAGCGTCTGAATAGAATCGATAATAACAAAATCCGGTTCCAGTTTTTTGGCTTCGTGAAGAATCTTTTCAAGATTCGTTTCTGTAAAAAGGAAGCAGTTCGGGTTATGAATATCCGTAAGCCGGTCGGCTCTCATTTTAATTTGAGACGCACTTTCCTCACCTGAGACGTAGAGTATTTTCTTCTTCATTTTTAAAGCCAGCTGAAGCAGAAGAGTAGATTTACCGATTCCGGGTTCGCCACCGATCAAGGTTACGGATCCTAAGACAATTCCGCCACCCAGAACACGGTTGAGTTCTTCGGAAGGTGTTTTTATTCTCGGCTCTTCGCTGGTTTCAACCTCTATGATATTGATAACGTTTTGTTTTGATTTTGAAAAAGGGGGAGTTTTGTGTGATGAGGTTTTTTCTACAATTTCCTCCACCAAAGTATTCCATTGTCCGCAGTTTTTGCATTGTCCCATCCATTGGGAATATTGTGCGCCACAGTTTTGACAGAAATATGCTGTTTTTAGTTTTGCCATGATGTAAAATTATGAAAAAACTTAGAGTCTGTTTAGATTGTAATTTGAGAATTATGAGAAACTTGTTTAACTAAATATTTAAATAACCATAAAAAATATCATAGATCAACGTTATATTGTGATAAGCGGCTTACTTTTGTAGCATAATTTAATTTAAAAAAATAGATACAATGAAAAAGGTATTTTTAACTTTTGTATTTGCACTTTTAAGTGTTGTAGGTTTTGCACAGACGGCTTGGCAGGTTGATCCGATGCACTCTTCCGTTAATTTCAATATCAAGCATATGGGCATCAGCTTTGTGCAGGGAAGGTTTGATAAATTTGATGGTAAAGCTGTCACCAACGGCAATAATCTGGATAATGCGCAACTGAACTTTAATGTTAATGTAAACTCAATCAACACGGGTGTTGAGATGAGAGACAAGCATTTGAAAAGTGCAGATTTCTTTGATGCTGAAAAATTTCCTTTGATGACCTTTATGACAGGTTCTGTAGTGAAAGATAAAAATAACACATATGTGTTCAAAGGTAAACTGACTATAAAAGATGTGACGAAGGAGATCAGCGTTCCTGTTACATTCGGAGGAGTTACCAAAAACCAACAGGGAAAAGAAGTGATGGGCTTCCAGGCTGCATTTAAAGTAAACCGTCTGGATTACAATATCAAATATGATCCTACTGGAGCAGGTGTAGCGAAAGATGTTGACGTGAACTTATACTTTGAAATGGTTAAGCAATAATTTCATCTATAAATTTGATTTAGAAAAAGGTTTTCAGTTTCTGGAAACCTTTTTTATTTTTTCAAGAGGTCAAGATATACTTTTTCTAAATTTTTATATTCTTCTTTCCAATCTTGGACGGTCTTTTCTAATTTCTCAAACTTAAAATTTAAAATTTCTATTTCTTCGAGATTGTCTATTGTATTTCTATCTTCGATATGGTCAAAATTTTCAGCATACCAAACATTTAAATATTTACTGAAAATCTCAATATATAATTGTTCTCCAATTTGAGCTTGAAATAGCATATGATAATTTAAAACATTCTCTTTAAAATAGATAAAAATACCGTCGTAATAATCATGATGTCGATCTGTAAAATAGATATTGAGATTATTGCTTTTCCAAATCGGAAGATTGTCAAATTTTAGCAGCAATCCATTTTCACTTAAAAGTTCAATCTTTTTTAGATAAACCAGTTTATTCAGAATTTCCATTTAAAAAAATTAATCACTAAAATAAACAATCAAATTCAGATACAAAATTGCTTTGTATTTCTTTTTCCCATAACTTTGCACAAACCTAATCTAATGAGTAAAAAGAATACAAAGTACATCTTTGTGACAGGAGGTGTAACTTCATCTTTGGGAAAGGGAATCGTTTCTGCTTCTCTGGGCCTTCTTCTAAAATCACGCGGCTTCAACGTAACCATTCAAAAGCTTGATCCTTATATCAATATCGACCCGGGAACACTGAATCCTTATGAGCACGGAGAATGCTATGTAACCGAAGATGGTGCGGAGACAGATCTGGATTTAGGCCACTACGAGCGTTATCTTGATGCTCCTACTTCCCAAAACAACAACGTTACGACCGGGAAAATTTATCAGACTGTAATCGAAAAAGAAAGAAAAGGAGATTTCCTTGGGAAAACAGTTCAGGTCATTCCTCATATTACGAACGAAATCAAAAGAAGAATCAAAATTTTATCGAAGCAGAACTACGATATCATCATTACGGAGATCGGTGGAACGGTAGGCGATATTGAATCTTTACCTTATATTGAAACCGTTCGTCAGCTGAAGTGGGAATTGGGCGAAAAAAATTCTATGGTAATTCACTTGACATTGTTGCCTTATCTGGCTTCAAGTGGGGAGTTAAAAACAAAACCATCCCAGCATTCCGTTCGTCAGCTGATGGAAAGCGGAATCATGGCCGATGTATTGGTTTGTCGTACAGAACATAAAATTCCGAAAGATCAGAGGGCGAAACTGGCTCAGTTCTGTAATGTTCCTTTGGATAATGTAATTGAATGTAAAGATCTTGAAACGATCTATGAAGTCCCGATGTATCTTCAAAAGCAAAACTTTGATGATGTGGTTCTTAAAGAATTGGATCTTAAAAGTGATAAAGATGCAGACCTTAAAGATTGGAAGTCTTTTTTAAAGAAATTCCAGAATCCTAAAAAATCTGTCGAAATTGCATTGGTTGGAAAATATGTTTCTCTTCAGGATTCATATATTTCAATTGCTGAAGCTTTCAAGCATGCGGGCGCAGATCTTGAAACGGAAGTGAAAATAAGATGGGTGTACAGTGGAGATATTACTGAAGAAAATATTAAAGATACTTTGAAAGGGGTAGATGGGATTCTGGTTGCACCAGGTTTTGGTGACAGAGGAATTGAAGGAAAAGTTCTTACCGCTCGGTATGCAAGGGAAAATAAAGTTCCTATGCTGGGAATTTGTCTGGGAATGCAGATCATGACTGTTGAGTTTGCCAGAAATGTTTTAGGATACACGAAAGCTAATTCAATGGAATTCGACACTTCTACAGAACATCCTGTAATTTCAATAATGGAAGAGCAGAAAAATGTTATAGATAAAGGCGGAACAATGCGTCTGGGAGCCTGGAAATGCTCATTGAAAAATGGTTCTAAATTAAATGATATTTACGGTACTAAAAATATCACAGAAAGACATCGTCACAGATACGAATTTAATAGTGATTACCTTGGTGAATTCGAGAAAAACGGATTTTTGGCAACAGGTACAAATCCGGAAACAGGATTAGTTGAGGCGCTTGAAATGCCGGATCATCCTTTCTATGTTGGGGTGCAGTATCACCCGGAATATAAAAGTACGGTAGCAACACCGCATCCTTTATTCAGAGCTTTCATTAAAGCTTGTGGAAAAGAAGTAAAGTAATGTAGTCATTACAAACGTTATATATAATAAACTCAGACTGATTATTCTCAGCCTGAGTTTATTATATAGTAATGTATTATAGTATAGAGTTTTGATAAAAAAACTGTATTTTTGTCGACTCAAAATATATTACATAATATATTTAAATAGGTAAAATTTTAATAAAAATAAAATGCAACAGAACAACGGACTCGATAAAAGTCAGATTATTAGTTTTGCGGTTTTATGTTTGGTGCTTTTCGGATTTATGTTTTATTTCCAGAACAAACAATCCAAAGAAGAACAGGTAAAAGCTGAGCAACAAAAAACCGAGCAGGTAAAAAACGCCGTAAAACCATCTCAGGCAAATAATATCAATCCTAATGTAACGCCTGGCGCTATTCAGACTGCGAGTCTCTCCAACAAAGAGCTGAACGTTGAATTCAACAGTCTGGGCGGGCAGGTTTCCAAAGTAGAGCTTGCGGAATACAAAGCATACGATCGTAAAATGGATAAAGCAGATCTTCCGCTTTATCTGATTACTAAAAATAATTCAAACTATGGCTTCCAGTTCAAGGATAAAACAGGAAAAGTAATCAATACAAAAGATCTTGTTTTTGCTCCTTCTGTTAACGGAAATGCTGTAACGATGACGGCTAATTATAATGGAGCTGTTATTCAGTTCATTTATACTTTACTTCCTAAATATACACTTGATTTTAAAGTAAGAACTCAGGGGCTTGCTAAAATTACATCAGATAATAAAGCAGATTTTATCTGGGATTACAGTGTCAGAAATCTTGAAAAGGGTAGAGCTCAGGAGCAATCTCACTCTGAATTTTCCTATGCTTTCAATAATTATAAAGATTATGATTATGATGGAAGAACAACCATGGAAGAAGAGAAAGAAACCCTTAACTGGATTGGCGTAAAACAGCAGTTCTTTGCTTCTGTGATTGAATCTAAAACTGGATTTACACACAGTAAAGGAAATCAGGAAACGATTGAAGAAGGTGAATATCTGAAAAAACTGAATTATGAAGGTTTTGTTCAGATGACCGGGAGTGAACTGAATCAGGATTTCACGTGGTACTTTATGCCATTAGATTTACCTTTATTAAAATCTTATGATAAAAACTTTGATGAGATTCTTCCTTTGGGATGGTCTTTCATCGGATGGATGAACAGAGGATTCTTTATCCCGATGTACAATATTATTGCCGATTGGGGACTTACAGCTGGTTGGGTAATTTTCCTGATGACCATTATTGTTAAATTGATCTTATCACCGATCATGTACAAACAACATAAGCTGAGTGCCATGATGAGAGTGATTCGTCCTGAAATTGATGAAGCTAATGCTAAGCTGAAAGATGCAGACCCGATGAAAAAACAGCAGGCAACGATGGAAATTTATCGAAAAGCAGGTGTCAATCAGATGGCTGGATGCTTGCCGGCTTTAGTTCAAATCCCTATTTTTTATGCATTGTTCCGCTTTTTCCCGAATTTTATTGATTTGAGAGGGAAAGGTTTCTGGTTTGCAAAAGATCTAACGGCTTATGATGATTTGATTAAATTACCATTTAAAATTCCTTTCCTGGGAGATCATTTAAGTATTTTCGCCCTGGCTTGTACGATTGTGATTTTGATTTATACCATCATGACTTCAGGGAATATGCAACAACCACAGCAGGAAGGAATGCCAAATATGAAAGTGTTAATGTACATTTTCCCTATTACATTCTTATTCTTCCTTAATACCTCTGCATCTGGTTTATCATGGTATTATTTTGTATCGAATGCGATCAACATCTTGATTATTCTTGTCATTAAATATGTAATTCTTGATGAGAAGAAAATTCACGCACAGATTCAGGCCAATAAAGAGAAACCCAAAACTGAAGGTAAATTCCAGAAACGAATGAGAGAGATGATGGAGAAAGCTCAGGAACAGCAAAAATATCAGGAGCAACAGAAAAATAAAAAGAAATAATTAAAAGAAAAGAGAAGCATTTTTTGCTTCTCTTTTCTTTTAAAATAAGTTTGTTTAATTAGCATTCATCTTCCATGCTGTAATCTAAACGAAATGATCTTCTATGATATTTTGTTGGTCCAAATTCTATCAAAGCCTGTTGATGTTTTTTCGTTGCATAACCGAAATTGGTATTCCAGCCATATTCGGGATGCTCATTATGAAGTTCAATCATCAATTTATCTCTGTAATTCTTCGCTAAAATAGAGGCTGCTGCAATAGACAACACTTTAGAATCCCCTTTTATAATGCATTCATGGGGAATATAATTATAAGGATGAAATCTGTTTCCGTCAACTAAAATCAGTTCAGGACGAATTTTAAGCTTATCCAAAGCCAGGTGCATCGCATGAATGCTTGCATTAAGAATATTATGCTCATCAATAAATCCTGCAGGAAGTTCGGCAATCGCATAATCTTTTACATTGTCTTTTATATATTGGTCAAGACCCATTCTTGTCTTAAAATTCAATTTTTTAGAATCATTGACTAAATTTTGGTTGAAACTATGATCCAAAATAACCGCTGCCGCTACCACAGGGCCGCATAAACAGCCTCTACCCACTTCATCGCATCCTGCTTCGATGTAAAATGCAGACCCTTTCCTTAATAAATCCATAAGTATATGATATATGAAATAAAAAACATGTAAAATTAAAGATTTTCAAGAAAATATTGTGTTGAAAATTGTATAGTTCAATCAGAATGATCAATTATCAATTATCTCCTTGTTTTGTTGCAATAGATTATAAGAATGAATCTGGTTTTAACTAAAATGTTATAATACAAATCATGAGCTTTTTCTAAAAGTAGCAAGTGGTATGAATATTTTGAATTAAGAATGCTATTTATATTGAAGAAAATTAGCTATATTCTTGTGTTGCTTCAAATTTAGAAATCATTAACTGAATTTTGGTTAAATTATGATTAAAATTTAATCCTTTTTGTACTGCATCTATCCTAGGCAGACTATATTGATCTCCTTAAGCCTTATTTCAATGTAAAAAAATGCGTTTTTTTTTAACATATTCACAATTATGTTATGTATTAATATAAAAAAACACGCATATTTAAATATTTTTAACAAAAATATTTGTTTACGTTAAGAAAGTTTTACATATTTGCAGGAATAAAAATAATCAATTTAAATATGAAGAAATTAACAGCAAGTGTTCTACTGGTAGTTTTATCATCTTCCTTTGTCATGGTAAATGCACAAAAGAAAAGAAATGATACAATCAGAGAAGGTAATATTGGCGAAGTAATTATTACTGGAGCCTTAGGTATTCAAAAGAAAGCTGATGCACAAACTGCTGCTGTACAAGTGGTTGGCAGTGATCAGATTACTGCAGCGTCAAACCCAAGTGCAATCTTTTCACTACAGGGTAAGGTTTCTGGGGTGAGTATTACTAATACAAACAGTAGCGTTACAGGAACTCCTAAAATTCAAATAAGAGGTATGCGATCTCTTACAGGTAATAATAATGCTTTGGTTGTTATAGATAATGTAATTTCGTCTGCATCTGCTCTTCAACAGTTAGCTCCTGAGCTAATTGAATCTATGAACATATTAAAAGGTTCTCAAGCTGCTGCTCTTTATGGATCTGATGGTGTAAATGGTGTTGTTTTGGTTACTACCAAAAAAGGAGCTAAAGGAAGAATGCGTGTGACTTATAATGGTTCTATTGATTTTGAATCTGTTTTAAATACTCCTGAAAGACAAAGAAATTATGGACAAGGATGGTATGGAGGAAAAATAAATGTTGAGAATGGTTCTTGGGGGGCTCCATTTAATGGGCCTCTAGCCGGTCAGGTTGTGCCTTATGGTATTCCATTATATGATGTTGATGGAGATGGACATATATCAGTAAATATCGATGATAATACTCCTGGACCAGATGATTCTTCTTCTATTATGTCTACTTATGCACCTTATGGTAAAAATAATGTTAAAGATTTCTTCAAAACAGGAACTGTTTATCAAAATGGTGTAACTGCAAATATTGGGGATGAAAATAGCTATTTATTATTATCATTAGACCATCTTCAAAGAGAATTTGTTGTTCCTGATGACAAATTAAAAAGAATGTCTGCATTCTTAAAAGCAGGAACTAAATTTGGTAAATGGAATTTTGATGCTATCGTAAACTATACTCGTCAAACAACAAATACTACAGATTCAAATTTATATGAAGATTTGATGATGTCATCTACTGATATTCCTATTACAAGATGGAAAGATTATCCTGATAATGGATATGCTTGGAATATTTATTACCAAAACCCATATTGGAGTATCAAACATGTAAGATTTAATAATACGACAGACAGATTAAACCTTATAGGTACTGCCGGTTATAAAATTAACAAAAATATCGATGTTTTGTATAGATCAAATCTTCAATATGTTGGTGGTTTTAGTAATCAATGGAGTGATGGATGGACGAGTACACTTGTTACAGATGCTACTGCAATCCCATCTTCATATGCGCAATCAAATTCTAGTCAGACAAAATATTATGGAGATTTATTAATTAATTTCAACTATGATCTTACTGATGATTTGAATATGAAACTTAACATAGGTCATAACTTCCAAAACTTTAGTTATAATACTACAAGCGCAGGGGGGTCAGGGCTTATCATTCCTGGATTATATCAAGTTTGGAATTTAGCTAATCCTACTAATCCTTATAATTTAGATAATACAAGAGGATCTTATAACTCGCAAGCTGTGTTTGCTAACTTAGATTTAGGTTACAAAGATTATTTATTCTTAACTGCTACAGCAAGGAATGAATGGAATTCAGTACTTCCTGAAGGTGAAAGAAGTTATTTCTTCCCATCAGTTGGTTTGAGTTTTATACCAACTAAAGCTTTAAACTTTGGAGGTAATGTATTAAACTATATGAAAATATATGGAAACATTAGTGGTACAGCTAATGCTTCTTCTGTAGGTGCTTATAGTGTAAGGAACTATTTTGGCTTAGGTGCAGGTTTTCCATTTACACCAACTGGAGGTCTAAGTTTCCTTTCTCCAACTTCTCAAACGGATAAGAATATCAAACCTGAGAAAGTATCTAAAAAAGAACTAGGTTTGTCATTAGGATTCTTTAATAATAGGGTCTTACTTAATGGATCTGTTTACCAGGATGATACTACGGATATGATTACAAATAGAACTACTTCTGTAGCGTCAGGTATTGCAAGTTTATTGACAAACGTTGGTAAGTTAAGAAACAGAGGTATTGATGCTGATATTAATGTTACTGCTTTAAAGAGCCAGGATTTCAGATGGGATATTGGTGCAAACTTTACAACTTACGAAACAGAAGTACTAGAGGTAGCTCCTGATACAGATAGAGTTGCAATTGGAGGAACGACATTAGTTGGTATTTATGCTATAAAAGGTATGAAAGGACTTCAATTGATGGGTACTGATTTTGTAAGAGATGATCAGGGTAGAGTAATTGTAGATGCAACTACAGGTAGACCATCTGTAACTTCTACATTACAGAATTTAGGCTCTGTTAATCCTAAATATCTTTGGGGTTTCAATACGAGCGTAAACTATAAAGGATTTAAACTTACTGCTACAGCGGATTGGAGAATAGGTGGTAAGATTACTACAGAGCTTCTTCAGAACATGGCGTTTAGTGGAAGCTTACCTGAAAGTGGAAATTTTGTTAGAGAAGATGGATTCATTATGCCTAATTCTTCTTACTTGTCTAATGGACAGTATGTGGCTAATACTGATGTTTATTATCAATATGCGAGTGGAGGTACTGGGAATCCTTTATATGATGGTGTAGAATACTATTATCAGAGCCAGTTTGGAACGGTAGGTGCTAATCAAGTTGTTTCGGCTTCTTATTTTAAACTTAGAGAAGTTGCACTTTCTTATAGTTTCTCATCAGATATGCTAAAAAATAGTGGATTAACAGGTCTTACAATTGGGGTTCATGCAAGAAATCCTTTTGTAAAATATTCTGATAATAATAGGAATTTTGTAGACCCAGAATCTGCATACACTACAGGAAATGCGCAGGGATATGCAACTGTTGGACAGTATCCTTCAATCAAATCTTATGGTTTTAGTGTAAACGTTAATTTTTAATTAAGTAAAAAAATGAAAAAAATATTCTTATATTCATCGATTGCTCTCATGGCTTTCGTATCGTCTTGTAGAGAGATGGATGATAACATTTCACCAAATAATGTTGATCCGTCACTTATATCGCCTCGACAAACTTTAACCGCTTCTGAAAACTTAGTTTTTTCAACTCAAGCAGGTACAATGAATTCATTGTCTAATGTATGGACTAATACTTGGGCAGGTAATAATTTCTATTTTGGTAATCCTTTAACAAGAGAATATTCTCTTGATATTTCAAATACTTTTAGTACAGGGATTTGGTCGAGTAGTTATGTTGCAGCTAACAACTTACAAGGAATAATTAACAATGGAGCATCTCTTCCATTACATTCTGCAATTGCAAGAATTTTGAAAGCCTACACTTTGCAGTATGTTGTTGATTTTTATGGTGATGCACCATATTCTGAAGCTTTTAAAGGACAACAGAATCTTGCTCCAAAGTATGATGATGATGCAAGTATCTACAGAGAATTGGTTTTAGAAATCAATAAGGCTATAGCTGATATAGACGCGACAATAGTTACAGGGGATAATAATGTAGCGCAAGCCGAAGATGTTATATTTCAGGGAGATATGGATAAGTGGAAATTATTTGCCAATAATATTAAACTTAAAATTCTATTAAGACAATCTAAAGTTACTGATGCTACTGTGAGATCATTTGTTGATGCACAACTTCAAACCTTAGCTAGTTCAGATACTTCAAAATTTTATATAGGTGATGTAACTATTAATCCTGGTTACAGTAACTTAAATTCATCGACACCAAATCCATTGTTTAGTAATTATGGTATGGTAAATTATCAAGGGAGTTCTTTGAATACTAATGGTTGGAGATTGTATAAAGCAGCGCAATATTATGCAAACTCAGTAAATGGAACTCTTTATGGTACAGCTGCAAGAGATTATCGTGGTAGTATGATGTTTAGAAGACTTTCAACAAGTCCAGCACAACAGAATCCGACTACTGTGGTTGGTCTTAAACAGGGAGCTCCAAAACTTAGTGGCAGCGAATGGCAGGTTTCATTTATTGGCTGGAAATTTATAGGTGAACAAAATTTTAATGGTACTGTTGTTCCTCAATCCAACAATCCAGATGACAGTAATCTATTAGTTTACGGAATGTTAAGCGGTGATACTTCCGCAGGAGCTGAAATTGCTTCAAGAGGTTCTGCTATGGATGGTTACTTAGCTTTAGGATCTGAAAATAAACTTCTACTTGCCGAGGCTGCAGTATTATATCCAACAATATTTACTTTTAGCGCTCAGGCTCAATATGAAGCAGCGGTTACAGATTCGTTTACGTTTTATGAGATTCCAGAAAGGGCTAATGCTTATCTTTCTGCCTTAAATACCACTGCTGTTGGTTGGACAGGAGCTCCAAACAAAATTGCAGCAATTCAATATCAAAGATTTGTTTCTCTTGCGAATTTAAGACAAGTTGAAACATATATTAACTTCCTTAAAACTGGTTATCCAAATATTCCTGTAGCAGATAATGCGATCTATCCAAATAAGCCTTATAGATTAATCTATCCTTCATCAGAATATACCGGAAATTCCAATAATGTTCCGAATGTGAGTCAGGCTCAGGTATTTACTAAAAACCAATACACTCCTTTCTGGAATCAAAACTAATAATAAAAATTAGTTATAATATAAACCGCCATTTTTATGGCGGTTTTTTTATTTCCGTATATTTGCGGTTCAATTTAGAATCCATGAATATTAAAAATATAATAGAAGAAAAACTTCTGGAGGTGATCCTGAATGTCTATCAGTTGAAAGGCATCACGCTGGAAGTTCAGGAAAATAAAACGGAGTTCGAAGGAGATTTTACCATCGTTACTTTTCCTTTGGTGAAGCAGCTGAAGAAAAATCCTGAATCCATCGGGGTTGAACTGGGACAGGCGTTAACGGAACAAACTGAATTGTTGGAAAGTTTTAACGTCGTAAAAGGTTTTCTTAATGTTAAGGTTAAAAATCAATTCTTTATTGATAATTTTAGAGGATTGGCAGAAAACTTTGACACTGTAGAAAAGAAGAATGCTACAGTGATGGTGGAATATTCGTCACCGAATACCAACAAACCTCTTCACCTTGGCCACGTCAGAAACAATTTATTAGGCTTTTCTGTTGCTCAGATCCTTGAAGAAGCTGGATACGATGTGATCAAAACACAGATCATCAACGATAGAGGGATTCACATCTGCAAATCAATGCTGGCCTGGGAAAAGTTCGGGAACGGGGAAACGCCTGAGATTACCGGAACAAAAGGAGATAAGTTTGTGGGCAATTATTACGTGAAATTCGATCAGGAATATAAAAAGGAAATTGCCGAACTTATTGCACAGGGTATCACAGAAGAACAGGCGAAAAAAGATGCTCCTTTGATGAAAGAGGCCCAAAAGATGTTACTCGACTGGGAAAATGGAGATGAAAAAGTAAGAAATCTTTGGAACGAAATGAACTCATGGGTGTACAAAGGTTTTGGAGAAACCTACAAAAGACTTGGGGTAAACTTTGATCAGATTCAGTATGAAAGCAATACCTATATTTTAGGGAAAGATTTGATTCAGGAAGGCTTGGAAAAAGGAGTCTTGTATCAGAAAGAAGATGGTTCCGTATGGTGCGATCTTACGGATGAAGGGCTGGATCAGAAATTATTGTTGCGTTCAGACGGTACGTCGGTGTACATGACGCAGGATCTGGGTACGGCGGTAGAGCGTTTTAAACAAAATAATATTCAGAAGCTGATTTATACCGTAGGAAACGAGCAGGACTATCATTTTCAGGTGTTGTTCAAGATTTTAGGAAAGCTAGGATATTCGTGGGCAGATCAGTTATACCATTTGTCTTACGGAATGGTAGAACTTCCGAACGGTAAAATGAAATCCCGAGAGGGAACGGTAGTAGATGCGGATGACCTGATGCAGGAAATGCATAACATTGCAAGAGCAGCAGCAGAGGAGCTGGGAAAGCTGGAGAATTTAACGGAGGAAGAAAAAGCCGAAAACTACGAAAGCGTAGGAATGGGAGCATTGAAATATTTCATGCTGAAAGTGGATCCAAAGAAAAAAATGCTTTTCAATCCTGAAGAGAGTATCGATTTCAACGGAAATACAGGACCGTTCATTCAATATACCTACGCCCGTATCCAGTCTTTATTGGCTAAAGCTAATTTTGAATATAAAGAAGCGGATGGTGTCATCTTAAATGAATATGAGAAAGCATTGGTGATGCAGCTTGCCAATTATAAAGTTGTGGTTCAGAGAGCAGCGGAGGTATTAAGTCCTGCGTTGGTTGCCAATTATATTTATGACTTGGTAAAAACATACAACTCTTTCTACCAGAGCAATCCGATCATGATTCAGGAAGATGAAAATGTAAAGCAGATCAGATTAAATCTTTCAGATCTTACAGCCAAAACGATCAAGAAATCCCTGAATCTTCTTGGTATCAAAACGGTAAACAGAATGTAAGTTCTCCTTGGGATGATTTTATGTGTTTGAATTTATCATTAAAACACTCTATAAAAAGCTGCGCAGGTTTCACCCGAAACCTGCGCAGCTTTTATCTAACTTGTGCGCAGGAGTTGGGCAACTCTTCAGCATCTATTTTGCAACTCTTGCTTATCTTTTTTAATAAATGTCAAAATCTTCCTGTTTTACGAAGTGAAAAGTTATCGTTATTGTAAAGATTTATTTAACCTGCAGATTGGTCTTTCGCTCTCTGGCTGTCCTCATACAATTTCGCATCGCTCCATTTCGCATGTTTGGAAGGAACGATTTTAAAACCTCTTTTATAAGCATATATTTTGGTAAATTCTGCTCCGAAGAAAATGAGCATACACGAATAATTAATCCACATCATAATCAGGATCACAGTTCCTGCAGCACCAAAAGCCGAAGTTGGTTTTGCTGTTCCGAAATACAGGCTCAGCAGGAATTTTCCTAATGTAAATAAAATTGTTGTAAGAAATGCCCCTCTCCATACGGGCTTCCAGCCGATTTCAACATCGGGAAGAACTTTAAACATTAAAGCAAACAGAATCATAATCACGGCAAATCCTATGATATAATTGATTATTTCTACCAACATATAGGTTTCCAGTCCGAAATAATTCGTGATCCAGTTATTCAATAAGCTGATTATAGACGAAAGCACCATGGTAATCATCAAGAGAAAGCCGATGATCAGGATCATTCCCAAGGAGTTGGCTCTGTCGAGAAGAAATTTAACGAAAGCCTTTTTAGGCGCAGGCTGTACATCCCAAAGACTATTCAGGGAACGCTGAAGCTGAAAGAATAATGTTGTAGAACCAAAAACAAGAGAACCGATACCGATCACTTTCATAAATATATTTTCTTTATCGATCAATGCTCCTGCAATCATATCCTGAACGCTTTTGGCGGCGTCCTGTCCCATAATGCCGCTGATCTGGTTGCTGATCTGCCCTCGTATTGCTTCCTCACCGAAGAAATAGCCTGCGATCCAGATAATGATAATCAGCAATCCGGGAATTGAGAAAATAGCATAATACGCAAGACTTGCAGAATCATTGGAAGCGGTGGAATCGTTCCACTTTGTATAAGTTTCCTTTAAAACTTCCCAGAAAAATTTTACTCTTTTTACCATGTATAATAATTTAGAAAGGATACCCGATTGCAATATTCAGAATAAGATTATCTCTCCTCCAGCTTGAATCTCCGAAATTGATTTTATCGAAAGTCCATCGGTCACCTCTTTCATAATAAGGTACTCTCAATGGCATGGCGAGATCCAGCCTCAGAATTAAAATAGAGAAATCAAGTCTCAGACCAACACCGGCTCCTACGGCAATTTCACTCAAAAATTCTTTTGAAAATTTTGCACCGGGCCTGTCAGGATCTTCATTTACAAGCCAGACGTTTCCTGCATCGGCAAATACGGCTACATTTAAAAATTTATATAAATTGGCTCTGTATTCTGCATTCAGTTCGAGTTTTACATCTCCAGACTGATCAAAATAATATCCGGATTCTATCGTTCTCGGATCAAAGCTTCCAGGCCCTAACGTTCTTGCCCTGAAAGCTCTTACACTGTTACTCCCTCCGGAAAAGAACTGCCTTGAGAAAGGAATATGTTCCGAATTTCCGTAAGGATAAGCAAGTCCGGCAATAGCTCTCGTGGCCAGCGATGTTTTTTCGCTGAATTTATGGTAAAAACGGAAATCGTTTTCAATTTTTGCGTACTGGCTGAAAGGAACCCCAAAGATGGTTTTCTCTTTGTCTTTTTTCACATTAGCACCTGTTACCAAACCTGTGATATTTCCCGCAAGATCCAGGGTTCCTTTATAATAAATCGTGCTGGGTTTTGATAACATCGTGTTGGTGTAGGTATAGGAATAGGTCGGGCCAAAAATCAGCTGTCGTTCTACAACTCTTCTCATCGCATCGCTTTTTTGCGAAATGGAATCGTACAAAGGGGTGATATTGGCCGGTGAAACGTAAGTGATATCAAGGATCTTCAAGTCGTGTTCTTTTCTTGCGTTTTCTTTCCACACATATCCGAATGAGCCACTGAAGTTATTCAGGGTGTAATACTCCGTCCGGTTCTGGAATTCATAGCCTAATGTGATATTCGTTCTCGGAACAAAAGCACTTGATGAGTTAAACCTGAATGGTGCGATAATTCTCGGTATGGAAAGCTGGACATTGGTTCCGGCTCTGAATATATTTTTAGCATTTTCCGGGCCTCCGATCTGTACATCAAAAGCACCATACACGGATGCTTTGAATTGCTCAGCACCCCGGAAAAAGTTTCTGTGCGTCCAGTTGAGGTTAAGTTCGCTTCCTGCATAGTTGGCAGAATTCGTTCTTCCTAATGCTTCCAGGCGCAGCGACTGAAGTTCTCTTGGTGTTAATAAATAATAAGCATCAAATTTATGCTGCAATGAATCTGAAACAACAAATTCATTCTTTACAAATTTAAATACACCAAGACTGATAAGCCTGTTTAAGGTAAGATTGTGATTGGTTCTGTTATACAGATCTCCTTTCTTAAAGTACAAAGCTCTGTCAAAGATCCTGGGTTTAAATTTATGTTGGGGATCAATAACATAAATGTCGTTATAGGCATACTTGCCTAGAGAATCGGCATTCATCGGAACACTGTATTTTCCGTTTTTCACATCCTGAATATTGTAATTAGGGAAAACGATCACCTTATCAATACTGAACTGCTGAGTAGAAAGCTCCGGAGTATTATCCTTCAGTTTTACATTCATCTCAACTTTATGGTTCTTGCTCACCGTACTGTCTGCCTGCACGATAATATTGTCCGGATGAAAATAATAAAAGCCCCGTTCTTTTAATCCATTATCAATCCGTTCTCTTTCAGACTTTATCACGTCAAGATCAAAAGGCTGTCCTTTTTTCAGGAAGGTTTTCCCGGTAAGACTCTGGATTTCCCGGTTAACCAAAGTAGAATCCTGCTGGAACTTTACATCGCTGATGAGGTATCTTGCCCCCGGTCTTAGGGTATAGATGACTTTCGCCTTCTTGTTTTTGGCTACCGTATCATATGTAGCTTTTGCATTAAAATAACCTTTGTTCTCAGAATAGTTTTCGATAATATCTTTATTGAATTCACGGTCTACATCGCCAAGAAGCACAGGCTTTTCACCCATTTTATATTTCAGCCAGTAATTGAATCCCTTTTCTTTTTTAGGCTCTTTGGCAATATTATAGAAAAACAGCTTCGGCCTTAAACCTAAGAAACTTGAATTGGGTTTCGGAGTAAGATTAGCTTCCAGTCCGGCTTTCAGATCTTTCTTATCGCTTTTTGAAATGGTGTCATTTTCAATATTGATTTCTGCTCCGGTGTATAGCATCTGTCCTTCTTTCAGGTACCTGGTGTTGCAGGAAACCGCAGCGAAAACGATCCCTAATGTGAATGCGTGTTTAAAGGATATTTTATAATTTCTTTTCATTTACTTAAATTCTACGGCTTGGTTCTGTTTGTTTTTTCTTTCTTCTCTTTGCTTTTTATTTCTTGATCTCTGGAAGATATCCCGGAATTTATCATAATCCAGCGTAATGATAAATCCTACTCCCGTTTCTACGATCTGTCCCTGAAGCGCGACCTGATATTCATTTTTACGATAGGCTCTCAACATATAGCGACCATCTTTGGACAGGCTGTAATCTACCGTCACGTCTCCCGCAATGTTGGTCATGTTCTCATTTTGTCGTGCTTCGCCTTCCAGTCCGAAATTACTGCCTACAGAAACCTTCAGCCTGTCGTTAAGAAGCTTTTTGCTAATGTCTACATTCAGGTCAGTTCTGGTGTTCTTGGCTCCTGTAGAATAGTCCTCAGAAGATTCAAGATCAAAATTCAGATCAACGCCTTTGATGAGGTCGGAAGCAAGATTGTTTAATTGTTGTGAAAGAATTTTACTCACACTCTGTCTTGCCATCATTTCTCCTGAAAGCCCGGCCCCGGATTCAAAAGGATTTTCACCAATGAATCTGTTGAGTAATAATAAAGCAAAAACCTGTTTGTTCATCTCAGACTCCTGCGTTCTCAACTGTGATAGCTTCTGATCTACAATATCGGTAACATTAGAAGAAACGGCATTGTTTTTCTCATCTGTGGTAATATCAAAAGTGATGACAGGTTTCAGCAGTTCACCTTTCATTTTTAATAAAGTATTGAAAGGAATTCTCTGTTTAAACTGATTAAGCGTTCCGGTACTTTCTCCACTGATCTGCTGTTCGACGAGATCGATCGGTGCGGCTTCCGTTTTGTAGACTGCCGTAATGTCGAGCATAGCAGTCGTCGGCTCGCCGGTCCAGGTAATGGTGCTCCCTTTCTGAATATCAAATTTTCTTTTCAAAACACTTACGGACATCTCATAGCTTCCGGATTCCACTTCATAAACACCAACAAGAGTAGTTTTCCCTGAAGGATCTATGCCTCCGGTAAGTTCCGCTTCACCCTGAAGTTTTACAAAATCTCCGTTAGCTTTATCAATTAATAAGGATAATTTTGCTTCCTTGTTCAGTTCAATGTTGACATTCACATCCATTCCTTTAATCCTGGTTTGAGAATTTAAAGAATCTGCCTTAATGGTTTTATTCAAAGCCACCTGATCCTGATCGATAAATTCAACGATACCTTCTCTTTCCTGCAAGGTAGGAGAAGACTGAGGAAGAACAAATGTGAAATCGGTATCATCGGCAACGGAAAGACGGCCATCGACTTTCGGCAGATCCAGGTTTCCTCTGATGTGCAATGCGGCATCGATAGAAAGAATTCCGTACATGATCGCATCATTGGACTTTTCGGAATTAACGACTTTAAAGTCTTTAGCATTCAAATCAAGATTAAAGGCGAAATCTCTGTACGTTTGTGTAAGAACCTGCCCGTCAATATTTAAAGAATTACCGTCTTTATCATTGATCTTAAAGTTGTTGAATTCAATTCCGCGGCTGGTAAAGTCAATTTCATCATTGAGTTTTCGGAAGTCACTTCCTGTTTTAGCAATTTCCAGTCCGACATTATTGAATTTTACTTTTCCTAATATATTCGGTTGTGAGGTGGTTCCGGTTATCTTCAGATTTCCTGACAGGTAGCCTTCGGTATTCGTTACGGCATTCATCGAAAAACCTTGTACAGACTTCATCTGAAGCTGAGTGATCGCCATGTTCAGATCAAATGTGCTTGATGAGGTGTTGTAATCTCCCAAAATCTTCACATCATTATTATTTCCGGAAAGTGCAATGTTGGCATTTAAAATCTTCGGTGAAGTATTATTTACTTTTACGGCAAGGTTACCGATAGGATTTTCATAAACGATAAGATCTGTGATATTTAAATCTGAAGTGAAGGTCATATTTTTGGTCAGATCACGTAACTGAGCAGTTCCATTGATTGTCCCTCTTGCCAGTAAAGTGTCTTTTTTAATCAGTTCGGTAATGGTTTCAATCTTAAAATCTTTAAGAGAAACATTCAACGGAGCATTAGGCGACTGGGTTTCCGATTGTAAAAGGATTTCACTTCCTGAATTGGACAATCTGAAATTGTCTGCCACAATACCTTTGCTGCTGATCTGTATTTTGTTGCCTTCCGCAACGGTCCAGTTGGTGTAATTAAGTTTCAAACCATCCGGATTCAACGAAATTTCAGTGATGTCATTCAGCGATTTTGCATTTCCGGCAATCAGGAATTGGGTCTCATTTTTCGCATCTTTTGTCGTGATATTGTAATTAATGATGTTGTTGGCAACGTCCCCTCCGATATTCACTTTATTCAAAGCAAAGCTTGAACTCTTCAATGCAGCAACGTTCAGGTTATACTGTAACGCCTGATTTTCATTGGTAACTTTTAAGGTTGCATTTTCGATAGAATTCTCCCCATACAGAAGCTGAGGGATTTGTCCGTCAATTTCTATTTTCTGGGAATCAGCATTATAATTTCCGGTCAGATTAATGGTTTCAAAACTTTTCAGATCCGGAACAAATTTTCTGATCAGATCATCATTTTTAATTTTTGCATTAAAGGTAAAAAACTGTCCGGCCTCTATTTTTTCATTTTTCGCCGGCTTCTGGAACTGATAATACTGATTAATTGTCTGGCTTAAAGCTCCGAATATTTGCGTAAGCCTGTATTTCCCCCTTAATTCCACATCGGCGATTTGCGAATTGAAAATAATATTGGTGGAATCAGCGGTTGACGATGCTTTCAGGTTAATTTCCTGAATAGGATAAATTTCCTTGGTATCCGAGAAGGCGAAATCTTTTAAATTTAAATAACCGTTCAGATGATCGGGATCAAGATTGGTAAAGTCGCCATCAATTTTTCCTGCGAGGATCATCGGATCTTTATAGAATCCAAGCTTATTGAGATCAAGCTTCAGTATATTTCCGTTAATCTTTACCGTAGGATTTTTTTCATTATAAACTCCTGATGCAGTCAGTTGCATATTGGCATTAGGATCTTTGGAATTTAAAATAATATTATATGCGCCACGTCTTATTTTTCCTGTAAGATTCATGTTCTGATAACGGTAGCCTTTGTAAACGGCTGAAGCAACATGTCCTCTCAGATCAGCATTGGCATTCTTGAAATCAAAGCTTTCCCCTTTGGCATAAATCTGGGCTGAGATAGCTCCGATATCTTTATTTTTTATGATTCTGCCAATCTGTAATCCCTGCAGATTGGCTTTTACATCATATAATTCGCGGTTTTTTCTGCGCATATCGACCTTTGCAACCACAGCCGCATTTCCGGAAGTAGAGTAGAGGTTGAGGTTGGCATCAACGACTTTTGTTGTTCCTTTTGCTGTTCCCTTAATACTCATGTTGGAAGGAAGGGAAATATTAGGAGGAATTGTATTTTTCGGAACCAGATTATAAATTGTTCTGGCAGAAGACGACAATTCTGCAATTCTCAGATCATAGTACAGATTGTTGGGATTTGTTGCATTTTTTATTCTTCCTGATGCAGCCACTCTTAACTGGTCAATACCTGACACTTTAAGGTTGTTGATCAGAAGATCATTTACGTTACCTTTTAAATTGGCATTGACATTTAAAACTGCGTTTGGATATTTGTTGAATGGTGCGGTATTCCTCAGATCCGGCGCAAGATTTAAAATATCCGCAAAACCTACTTTTGAGTCTTTAATATTCGCTGAAATTTTTACGGCTCCTAAATTTGAACTCAGCTGTTCGATGGAATTGTAATTCAATACTACTTCATCACGTAGAACAGTTCTTGGAGTTTCCAGATAAAGATCTTTTAGGTAAGCTTCTTTTTCATTGTACACAAAATCGGTGTTGAATTCACGGATATCAAGCCCTCTTGCCTCCTGGATTTCTGCAGAATTTACCGATCCGGCAAAAGTATTATTCTGCATTTTAAAATCCCTCACCTCTACATTCAGTTTTGAAAAGTTCAGATGGTTAAAATCCATTCCCTGTATGGTGGCAGCGATGGCAGTATTGTTGTAAGCCACTTTTACGTCATTGAGAACAAGTTTTCCCAGCAAAAGGCTTAAGGCTTTCTGCTCATCGGTGGCTTTAGAAACTTCAGTTTTATTATCTGCTTTCGGATCAGCATTTTTTGTTGGAAGATAAAGATTAGCATTAATATTGGCACCGGAAAGGAAAACATTGTCAACGTTGTATGCATTGTTTTTCAGATCAAGTTTGTTGACCTTTGTGCTGAGTTCTTTAAACAAAACTTTCGCAAATGTTTTTGTATTATCATCGCCGTAATCAATATCGAAATTAGTCAGCTTTACTCCTCGCAGTCCTATCTGCATCGGCTTTTTATTGTTGAGAGAGTCTACTTTCTTTTCAACTTTTTTGGAGACTTCTTCTACCAGGTCCTGTTTCAATTTAAGTTTCAGTCCGTCAAGATTGATATCATTAACAGCATAAGAGTTATTTTGCAGGTCAAAAGTTTTTACCCTCGTATCAAAAGATTTAAAGTAAAGTTTAATATCATTTCTGGATTGCTGGTCGTTGAAGGTAACGCCAATATCTTTCAGATTGATTTTATCTAAAGAAATAATGAAAGGTTTTGAAGGGCTTTCCTCTTTGTCATTGGTGGCGAAAGCATCAATAATATAATCGAAGTTGAATGTGCCGTCGGGTTTTCTTACCACATTGGCGCGGGCTCCTTCAAGGTCTACAGAAGTGATGTCTGCCGTAGAATTGATAAGCTTAAGCATATTTAAGCCTACATCAAGCTTTTTTACGGCAAGAAGGGTATCAATATTTTGTCCTTTTAAATAAAGATTTTCCATAACAAGGCTGTTAGGGAATCCTATGTAAACCCTTTCCAGGCTTACTTTTGTTTTGATTTTCTTTTCGAGATAAACAACCAGTTTGTCTTTAACAAAGTTCTGAACCGCCGGAAGTCTTAAGCTAAGAATAAGTAGCGTAATGAATACCAAAATAGATACAATGGTAATGATAAAACGCCTTAAGAGTTTTCTTTTGTTGATTTTCAGTTTCAAGAGTGATTGGGTTTAAAACAAATATAGCAATACTAATTGTACTGCTTATCTGTTGTGGTACCCTTTACGAATACAAAAATCCTGCCTTGACTGCCAATCTAATGGAATTTAGTTTAGTTGATTGTCAAGTGAATAGTTGATGCTGACAGTCAAAGCCTGGATTTGTGTTATTAAAAGCCCTCTTTTCTTCATTTTCTTTAATTGAAAAGGTTTTAGCAAAAATGAATATTCCAATGTTAGTTTAGTTCGTTAAAGAGGGCTTGGCATGGTTTAATTATATTTAAATTATTAGTTTAATTGTTTCCGTTTTCCCAGTGTACCTCTTCTCCCTGCGGAGCAGCGCCACCCTGAGCCGGAGTGATAGGAGCTGTTTCCTGGTTGATGTGATAAATATAGGCTGCAATTTTTTCGGCATCTCTTCCGGTGATGGTTCCTTCTTTAATCAGAGGACGCATTGTCGGATTGTTTGGAGATCCGTTTTCGAGCATCCAGAAAACATTTTTGAATAAGCTTTTTTCTTTTATATTGATCCAGTGACTATCAGTAAGATTCGGGCCGATTCCTCCTTTAGCTCCTTCTCCGTGGCAGGTTGCACAATTGGTTTTAAAGAGTTCCTGACCTTCTGCAATGTTGTCGGCACTATATTTTGCTGTTTCAAGATTGATCTGAGGAGCTGTTTTTTCATATTCTGCAATAGAAGCAAGCATGGTTTTGGTTTCGTGTGTCAGCTCGGCTTCAGGATGTGCATAATCTGTGAAGGCGAATGCGGTAAGATACACGGCGCAGAATATAAATCCGAACCAGAAAAGACCGATCCACCATTTTGGAAGAGAGTTGTCCAGCTCTGTGATTCCGTCAAATCCGTGGTCAATAAGAATATCTTTTTCCTCTGTAGCAGACTGTTTTTTGAAAGCTGAATTCCAAAGCTTCTGATAATAAGGTATATTTTTTTCTTTTAGATATAAAGCTTTTTCTTCATCCGACAGTTTGGTGAAATTCTGATTTTCGATCAGGTCTCCAATGGAATTCATGATCAAAAGCAGGATAATCGTGATCAGCATCAATCCCCAGAAAAAAGGAGAAGAGAAATATTCTGAATCGTGTGCGAACATTTCGAACGCCATGATCGTCAAACCTATAGTGACAAGGATGTGTACTGAAATTGGGGTTCTTGTTTTCATTTTTAATTAATTTAAATTATTCTGCACTTGCGGTTTGAATCTGCGTGGTTTTAATATCTGTTCCCAGCCTTTGTAAATAGGCGATCATTGCTACGATTTCTCTGTTCTCAAGCGGAACAAAAGAAGATCCTTTTGCCATTCTGTCTTTTTCTACCTGCTGTTTCACGTCTGCTGCTTCAGAATATATCCTTTTAACAATACCTTTTGCCTGATTGTCGGCCCACTGATTCGCAGAATCAATCTCAGCTTTTGTGTAAGGAACATCGAAATAATTTTTCATAAGTTTCATCTTGTCAACCATCTGGCCTTTATCCAGTTTATTGGTAATCAGCCAAGGGAAACGTGGCATAATGGATCCTGCTGAAGTAATTCTTGGGTTGTACATGTGTTTGAAGTGCCATGAATCAGGGTTTCTTCCACCTTCTCTGTGTAAATCAGGTCCGGTTCTTTTTGATCCCCAAAGGAACGGCCTGTCATATACAAATTCTCCTGCTTTTGAATATTGTCCGTTTTTACCTTCAAATCTTACGATTTCATCACGGAAAGGTCTGATCATCTGAGAGTGACAGGCATTACATCCTTCTCTGATATATAAATCTCTTCCTTCCAGTTCCAGGGGAGAATAAGGCTTTACCGCTGTAATAGTTGGTACGCTTTGTTTCAGTGTCAGTGTAGGAATAATTTCTACAAGACCACCAATCGCAACCGTAATAAATGCTAATATCGCCATTACTCTTGGGGTTCTTTCTATCCAAAGGTGTAATCCTTCACCTTCTTTTCTTGCACTTCCGACGTTTGCTAAAGCAGGAGCTTCTGCAGGAACATTTTTCTGGAACGAGCCGGCTTTAATCGTTTTTATCACATTCACCACCATTAAAATGGCACCTGAAATATAGAACAGACCTCCTAAGAACCTCATTTTGTAGTAAGGAATAATTGCTGTTACGGTATCCAGCCAGTTTTTCCAAACCAACGTTCCGTCCGGATTGAACTGTTTCCACATTAATCCTTGCGTGAATCCTGAAATATACATTGGTACCGCATAGAAAATAATTCCTAATGTCCCCAGCCAGAAATGCCAGTTAGCCAATTTTTTAGACCAGAGTGATGTCCTCCACATTACCGGAATCAGATAATATACGATACCGAATGCCATGAAACCGTTCCAGCCCAATGCTCCGATGTGTACGTGACCGATGACCCAGTCTGTGTAGTGTCCTATTTTATTTAAAGATTTTGTTGCTAATAGAGGACCTTCAAACGTTGCCATACCGTAACACGTAACGGCTACAACGAAGAATTTTAATATCGGATTTTCTCTTACCTTATCCCAGGCTCCTCTTAAGGTTAATAATCCGTTCAGCATACCTCCCCAAGATGGCGCGATCAGCATGATGGAGAAACCTGTTCCTACTGCCTGTGCCCAAGCCGGTAAAGCGGTGTACTGAAGGTGGTGTGGACCTGCCCAAAGATAAACGAAGATTAATGACCAGAAGTGAATAATAGACAGTTTATAAGAGAAAACCGGTCTGTCAGCAGCTTTTGGTAAGAAGTAATACATCAAACCAAGAACCGGAGTTGTGAGCACGAATGCAACGGCATTGTGGCCATACCACCATTGTACCAAGGCATCTTTAGCACCTGCATAGATGGAGTATGATTTCCATGAAGTAAATGATAAAGGTACCTCAAGGTTGTTGAAAATATGAAGCATTGCTACTGCAAGCCAGGTTCCGATGTAGAACCAGATGGCTACATATAAATGTCTTACCCTTCTTTTGGCAATGGTTCCGAACATGTTGATCCCGAAGATTACCCAGGAAATGGTAATTAAAATATCGATCGGCCATTCGTGTTCAGCATATTCTTTAGAAGTATTGATTCCCATAAGGAAAGTAATAACTACAGAAACGATCATAATCTGCCATGTCCAGAAGTGCATCCACGATAAGGTATCGCTGTACATTCTGGTTTTCAGTAATCTTTGCATACTGTAGTAGGCGCCACAGAAAAAGGAATTACATACAAAGGCAAAAATCACGGCACTTGTATGCAGCATTCTAATTCTTCCGAAGCCTAAAGCTCCCTGAGTATTGATTAATCCCTGAATGTTTCCTGAAGTGAGACTTTTGATAGTTGTATCATCCGTTCCAAATAAAAATTCGGGAAGTTCGGGGTAAAAAAGCATCAGCGCAGCGGTAAGACCAAGTAAAAAACCAACCAGACCGAATGCAATTGTAGCATAGAGAAATGCTCTGACAATATTATTGTCATAATTAAATTTTTGCGTCTCCATAATTCCTAAAGTATTGTCCTGAAATGATATTTCTTTTTTTTAACTGAAGTTTTTATGTAAATTTTTAACTTAAACATCAATAAATTGAAATATCATGTAGCGTAATAATGTTTTGCCAAAGGTATTCACTAACTTTGTGTAAGGCTAATAGATATACTTCTAAAATATACTAAAAACTACTAAAACGAATAGGCATGAAAATATGTGGTCAAAATATAAGAAAAATAAGGAGGAGTAAGGATTTTACACAAGAATATATGGCTTACGAAATGGGGATATCACAGAAAGCATATTCTGATATTGAAAACTCTAAAGTAAAAATCAACTTGGAAATTCTTACAAAAATTTCTGATATTTTAGACATAAAACCTTCCGAAATCTGCAGTATTTCCGATAAATGCGGAACGAATGATTATGAAGAGAAATACCTTGAATTGTTGAATTATATGAAAAAGAAAGGAATCTTAATTCCGGATGAACTTAAATAAATTCTGATTTTTTTCTCAAGTAAAAAGAAGAAAGGATATTTTATAAAACAAAAACAGGAAAAATGATGAACATCTTTCCTGTTATGTAGACTCACAGGGATTCGAACCCCAGATGACTGAACCAAAATCAGTAGTGTTACCGCTACACCATGAGTCTTTCTCTGTTTGAGTGGTGCAAATTTACAGATTTTTTCATTATTTGCAAGAACTTTTTGAAGTTTTTTTTAAATTTACTGAGTCTTTATTTACGATCATTATGCTGATAGATTTCAAAAATCTCAATATTAATCAATTACCATCAGAAACGGAATTTGAAAATAAAATTAAAGCTTTTTTAAATGACTGGTTTTCGGAAACACAAACTGTACAAGTACAGACCTCCGGTTCTACAGGTACTCCAAAGGTTTTTGATATTGAGAAAAAGAAAATGATCGCTTCTGCTGAAATGACCTGTAATTTCTTAGATTTAGTTGAAGGCGATTCTGCTTTGATATGTCTTCCCATTGAATACATTTCGGGAAAAATGATGGTTGTAAGGTCTATCGTTAGAAAAATGAAATTAATAGTTAACAATCCGACAACACAACCATTAATTGATATTGATTATAAGGTTGATTTCTGTGCAATGACTCCGCTTCAGGTTGAAAATTCTTTAGATAAATTATATTTAATTAAAAATTTAATCATCGGTGGAGCTGCCGTTTCGGAAAATTTAAAGAAGAAAATTTTTCAGAGATCACATGAATTAAAAGGTTCTCAAAGAATTTTCGAAACTTATGGAATGTCTGAAACGTTATCTCATATTGCTTTAAAACAAATTTTTCCTTATCCGGAGGACTTTTTTACAACATTTAAAAATGTAGAAATTTCCACGGATGAACGAAGCTGTCTGAAAATTTTTGCCCCACATTTGAATACAGAAGTTTTACAGACTAATGATTTAGTTGAAATTAAAAATGACAATCAGTTTAGATTTTTAGGAAGAATTGATAATGTGATCAATTCCGGAGGGGCTAAAATTTTTCCTGAACAACTGGAAGCTCTTGTTAAAAAAGAAATTCCATGTGAAGTCGTTTTTATGGGATTGGAAGATGAGACTTTGGGTCAGAAATTGATATTGGTTATTGAAGGACAGGAATCTCAGGAAATCATTGACAATATTGCAATCTTACCCTTTGAAAAAAGTTTTCACAGACCAAAAGAAATCATTTTTAAAGAAAAAATTCCGCGAACTCCAAATGGAAAGATCAACAGAATCGAACTGAAGAATACACTGTGAAGAACTATTAATAATTAAGAAATGAAAGATTTTTCTAAAGAACTCAGTTTTAAAACTTCCCGTAGCAGTGGAGCAGGAGGACAAAATGTAAATAAAGTGGAAACTTCTGTAACGGTTCTTTGGAAAATCGAAGATTCTGAATTTTTTAATGACAGCCAGAAAGATTTGATTCAAACTAAATTAAAAAATAGAATCAATACCGAAGGCTTTTTGTTCCTCACGGTTTCTGAAAGCAGAACGCAATTGATGAATAAAACCAAAGCCATCGAAAAAATTCTTGAAATCGTGGATAAAGCTTTAATTATTCCTAAAAAGCGTGTGGCCACGAAGCCATCCAGAGGGCAGAAACAGAAAAGACTGGATGCTAAAAAGAATTTATCTCAGAAAAAGGAAAACCGGAAATTCAGATACTGAATGATATTTTTAGTCTTGCTGATTGAAGTAATCTCTGTTAAATTTTAATTGTTTTTTATCTCCTTTCACAGATTCGTGTTATTTTTGCGGCAAACTTTATACTCATGATTAAAAAACTAATAACACTCGGTTTATTTTCGATTACTGCAATGTCTTTTGCACAACAAAAATTCTCAATCATTCCATCAGTAGGATATGCATGGAGAACAGCCAAGACGGTTTCAGGGCTTTCCAGAGAAGAAGAAAACTATGTAAAAGGCCTGAAAAGCGGCATGAATTTCGATATCTCTGCGTACTATCAGGTGAACAATATTTTATCAGTCGGATTGAAATATTCCAATTACAGTGCTTCCAGCGATGGATATATTTTAGGGTATGTAAATAATATGCCTGTTTCAATTCCGGTAACGACGAAAGATCATATCGATTTCTACGGACCTGCCGTTATGATTTCCAATTTTAATGAAGAAACGAGACATAAGATGTTTGTTGATATGGGATTAGGAGTTATTTCTTATACCACCAAAACTGCCAATGTAAAAGGAACCGGATCTAATTTGGGGGCAGAACTTAATTTCGCCTACCAATACCAAATCACAAAAAATATTCTTATCGGTCCAAAACTCGGACTTACAGCAGGAACACTTAATAAAATGAAAATTAACGGAGTTACCTACGACTTCAATGACGACCAAAAAGAAGGTTTACACAGAGTTTCTTTAAGTGCGGCGGCTACATTCCGTTTTTAAGTTTTATCTTTGCAAAAAAAATAATTAAATGAGCAAACCGATTACTGAATTCATAGAAAAATATTATCTGCACTTCAATGCAGCTGCGTTGGTAGATGCTTCAAAAGGATATGTTGCACATCTTAAGGATGGCGGTAAAATGATGATTACCCTTGCAGGAGCGATGTCTACGGCAGAATTAGGGAAAATTCTTGCAGAAATGATCCGTCAGGACAAAGTAGATTTCATCTCATGCACCGGGGCCAATCTTGAAGAAGATCTTATGAATCTTGTAGCGCATTCTCACTATGAAAGAGTTCCTCATTACAGAGATCTTACGCCGCAGGAAGAATGGGGGTTGTTGGAAAGAGGATTAAACAGAGTAACAGACACCTGTATTCCCGAAGAAGAAGCTTTCAGAAGGCTGCAGAAGCATATCTATGAGATCTGGAAAGATGCAGATAACAAAGGAGAAAGATATTTCCCACACGAATATATGTATAAAATGATCCTTTCAGGAGTTCTTGAGCAGTATTATGAAATTCCAAGAGAAAATTCATGGATGATCGCTGCAGCAGAGAAAAACTTACCGATTGTTGTTCCAGGATGGGAAGACTCTACGATGGGAAATATTTTTGCCTCTTACTGTATCAAAGGGGATCTTAAGTTCTCTACCATGAAATCGGGGATAGAGTATATGGCATATCTTGCCGACTGGTACACTAAAAACTCATCAGGAAAAGGTGTTGGTTTCTTCCAGATTGGTGGTGGTATTGCGGGGGATTTCCCGATCTGCGTAGTGCCGATGCTGTATCAGGATATGGAAATGCATGATATTCCGTTCTGGTCGTATTTCTGCCAGATTTCGGATTCTACGACTTCTTATGGTTCATATTCCGGAGCTGTTCCGAATGAGAAAATTACATGGGGTAAACTTGATATCACAACACCGAAATTTATCGTTGAAAGTGATGCAACCATCTGTGCGCCATTGATGTTCTCATACATCTTAGAAAATTCATAAAGCGGCAAGACGAAAATCTAAGCTTGAAAATTATATAACGTTCCAATTGTTGGGACGTTTTTTGTTTTTCCACAGATTTTTTTCTCCTTATATCTTTTTTTTAAGTTTGGCGTGTCCCTCGTCCAAAGCTTGGCAGCCGCTCGGGTCGGGCTTCTCCGGGCTCCACTTCGTTCCGGTCTCAAGAGACTGCTCGCTTCGCTCGCACCCTACACATCCCTCACGCGTTTCAGTCAAGAGAATTTACCAGCACAAAATACCGGTATCCAAGAATTCCTTTTTGAATCTTTGTCAGCTTATTGGGATCTTTATCACTCAATTTGGGAAGAACGGCTTTGTTTATCTTATTAAGCCAACGGAAAAATGATTTTTTCATAACAGATATTTTGATAGTTAATCTTCAAAAATTATGCAATAAGAAAATTCATGTTAAGATATTTAGTAGTTTTTTATTAATTGAAACATTGTGTTCTTTTCTAAGTAAAGCGCTTTTGCAAGCTTAAAAAAGCGATTAGTAGTTGAAAATTCTCATGAACTTTACATTAAAAGCATTATAATTAAATAAAGGATAATTAAGAAGATATTAATTAACAGACATATTTCTTAATTTTGATTTTTATCAATCCACACGATATGAATGAAATTTTTAAACAGCAAGTCTTGGAAATCACGAAATTGGTTCCCAAAGGAAGAGTAACAAGCTATGGAGCAATAGCAAAAGCGGTTGGTTATCCCAATCATTCCCGGCATGTTGGCAAGGCGATGGGAGGCTGTCCACCGGATGTTCCCGCTCATCGGGTTATTTCAAGTTCCGGAACTTTGTCGGTTCCCGAATTTCAGAAAAGACTGGAAGCAGAGGGAATTGTTGTCGAAAATTTTAGAATCAAAGATTTTAAAAAACTTTTCTGGGATCCGATGTCAGAATTATGATCAGAAAATAAAATATTTCTTTTAATAGTTTCGGCGGAGCCTTTGGCTCCGCCGAAACTATTAAAAACACTCGGGTCGACAAAGTCGACCCGAGTGTTTTTAATTATCATTTATAAAAAGATTATTTTTCTAACTGCTTATAGCTTCTCTGGATAAAATCTGTCAGTTCTTTTCCTTTCAGTAAATTTTGAGAAAGTTTCGCCAGATCCAAAGCATGCTTAATTAAGTCCGCTTTTTCATTAGTATCTTCCGTTTTCAGGATCTGACCGGCAAATTCACTGTTGGAATTTACTACAAGATTATACATTTCCGGAAAACCTCCCATGCCGAACATTCCGCCACCGCCGGTTGCCTGCATGTCTTTCATTCTTCTCATAAATTCAGGTTGTGTAATCGTAAACGGAGCATCTGTACTGTCGAGATCTTCAAGCTGAACGGTGAATTTTTTATCATTGATTGATTCTTCAACATTTTTCTTCAACGATTCTTTTTCCGTTTCATTTAATTTGGAAATAACAGGCTCATCCTTTTTAATTAAATTATTAATGTGGTCTGCGTCTACTCTCGCAAAAGAAATTTTGTCTTTTGAAGTTTCCAGTTTTTGAATTACGTGAGGAATAATGGGTGAATCTAAAAGAAGAACTTCATATCCTTTATCTTTCGCGGCCTGTATGTAGGAATGCTGCTCATCTGCATTGGAGGCATAAAGAATGATAAGATTTCCGTCTTTATCGGTTTGATTAGGCTTTATTTTTTCCTCAAGCTCATTCCATAGGAAATATTTTCCGTCAGTTGTCGGATATAATGTAAACTTGTCTGATTTTTCAGCAAATTTTTCTTCCGTAATGATCCCGTATTCAATGACTACTTTGATATCGTTCCATTTTTTCTCATAATCTTCGCGGTTTTCGTTGATAAGCGAAGCCATCTTGTCGGCCACTTTTTTAGTGATGTACGAAGAGATTTTCTTCACCGCACCGTCAGCCTGAAGGTAAGAACGCGAAACATTCAGAGGAATATCCGGAGAATCAATAACTCCACGAAGCAACATTAAGAAATCCGGAACAATACCTTTTACTTCATCTGTTACGAAAACCTGATTCTGGTAAAGCTGGATTTTATCTTTTTCAATATTTAAATTGTTACTTAGCTTAGGGAAGAACAAAATCCCCGTTAAATTGAACGGATAATCAACATTTAAGTGAATATTGAATAAAGGCTCTTCAAACTGCATCGGATATAATTCATGATAAAATTTCATGTAATCTTCATTCGTCAGTTCACTTGGAGCAATCGTCCATGCCGGAGTGGGGTTATTGATGATGTTATCGACTTCCTCAGTTTCTGCAACGGCATCCTCAGGAGCGTCTTCCGGCAAAGGTAACGTGTGAGTCTTTGTTCCAAATTTAATCGGAACAGGCATGAATTTGTTATATTTCAACAACAATTCTCGGATTTTGCTTTCTTCTAAAAACTCTGTAGAATCTTCAGCAATATGAAGGATAATTTCTGTTCCTCTCTCAGTTTTATCGGTTGTTTCTTCTAAAGTGAATTCAGGGCTGCCGTCACAGATCCATCGAACTGCAGGTTCTTCTTTATAGGATTTGGTTAAAATTTCAACCTTTTCTGCAACCATGAATGCGGAATAAAACCCAAGCCCGAAATGCCCGATAATTCCTGAATCTTTTGCCGTATCTTTATATTTTTCCAGAAACTCCTCAGCTCCTGAAAAAGCAACCTGATTGATGTATTTTTCAACTTCCTCACCGGTCATTCCGATTCCCCGGTCAATAATGTGGAGTTTTTTATTTTCTTTATCTACCTTAACTTCAATCTTCGGGTTTCCGTACTCTACTTTTGCTTCACCGATACTCGTTAAATGCTTTAGCTTTAAAGTCGCATCCGTTGCGTTGGAAATTAATTCTCTTAAGAAGATTTCGTGGTCACTGTAAAGAAATTTTTTAATTAACGGAAAAATATTTTCCACCGATACATTAATATTTCCTTTAGTCATAATAATTTTTTGTTTTAATTTTCCTTTTATTTCTCAAAAAAAATACCGTTTGATATAAAGTGACATTTTGGCATTTTTTGTATTGAAATTAGTAATTAGTTTTTTAATAAACAACCACCTGCTTAATCTGTAAAATCAGCGAGAGAAAATAGACTGCTTAGGTTTTATATTCAATGACAATAAAAAAGACAGCCATTTCAGACTGTCTTCAATATTTTTAAAATTAAAAAATTATTTCTTCTTTAATTCTTCTTTAATCTTATTTTCCAATTCTTCTGCAAGTTCAGGATTATCTTTCAATACATCTTTTACTGCGTCACGACCTTGGCCTAATTTTGTTTCTTCATAACTAAACCAAGATCCGCTTTTCTTCACAATGCCTTGTTCTACAGCCTGATCCAGGATTTCTCCTGTTTTAGAAACACCTTCACCATACATGATATCGAATTCTGCCTGCTTGAAAGGTGGTGCTACTTTGTTTTTTACAATTTTCACTTTTACACGGCTACCAACGGCTTCATCACCATTTTTAATCGGTGCGCTTGCTTTTCTGATGTCAACTCTTACAGAAGCATAGAATTTTAAAGCATTACCACCGGTGGTTGTTTCAGGGTTTCCAAACATTACACCGATTTTTTCTCTCAGCTGGTTGATGAAAATTACCGTACATTTTGTTCTTGAAATGGTTGCTGTTAACTTTCTTAGAGCCTGAGACATCAATCTTGCATGAAGACCCATTTTAGAATCTCCCATTTCTCCTTCAATTTCAGCTTTTGGGGTAAGCGCGGCTACAGAGTCAATTACTACAATATCAATTGCTCCCGAACGGATCAGGTTATCAGCGATTTCTAATGCCTGCTCACCATTGTCCGGCTGTGAAATGATCAGGTTTTCAAGATCGATTCCCAATTTTCCGGCATAACCTCTGTCAAAAGCGTGCTCTGCATCAATAAACGCTGCAATTCCTCCTGCTTTCTGAGCTTCAGCAATAGCATGAAGTGTTAAAGTTGTTTTACCGGAAGATTCAGGACCGTAGATTTCAATGATTCTTCCTCTTGGGTAGCCGCCCACTCCAAGAGCGATGTCTAATCCCAAAGAACCGGAAGGAATTACTTCAATAGTGTTATCCACAGAGCTGTCGCCCAATGTCATTACAGTACCTTTTCCGTATGTTTTATCTAGTTTGTCAAGCACTAATGCGAGTGCTTTTTTCTTGTCGTCTATATTACTCATCTGTTGTTTAAATAATTTATCAAAAATACAAAAAAATACCTTGAAAAACTAATGTTGCCTACCATTAAAAAGCTGTTTTTATAGTTAAAGATTGATAAAATTTCAAGCTAATGAATTAATACTTAAATGCTAAATGTTAATTTTTAAAACTGCTGTTGAAGTATTTAAATGAGAACATTATCAATTAGTTATCTAATGGAAATTCGAATTTGCCGTAATGTTTAAATAGTCTGTGAGAACTTTCATCTGATCTTTATTTCCTTTCTGTATTCTTCGTTTTCGGCTCACCAGTTTGTCATAGATTTTATTGATCATTCTTTTGATAACCGGAAAAGCTTTTCTGTTATTTACTTCAGGAATCTGCAGCCTTTTGCATACATCGTTATCCAGCAAAAACCAGGTGCAGCATATGTGCAGATATCGAAGATTTCTTCTTTGAAATTTATACTTTAAAATTGGATTTTCCAATGATTCATTCAATAAAGAATGTGCCAGAAGAACCGAATCTTTATCGGCAGGTGGCTGAATGGAAGTCCACATATAAAAAAATTCTGTAGCCTGCTTTTTATTTTCAGGTAAAAGGTTTTCCGGAATTCCCAACATATATCCTACATATTTCCAGAGATGAAAAAGGCCTTGCTCTTCCTGTACAGAAAAAGTATTGCCCAACTTATGAAGGCTGTGCAGAAAAACAAGACTGAATCCGATGTATGTTGCCATCATATCCCAGGAATTGATGGGTTCTCCCCAGTTTTCAGTATCCCAGTTTTTATAGTGTTTTTTGATTGAAAGTCTTGCGTAGGAATGAATTAATCTTGTTTTAATGGCAAATTCGTAACCTTTTTGATGAAGCTCCAATGCGTTATACCTTGTTGCGTTCACCCAGAAATCGAGTGTTTCCGAAAGTCTCTTTACTGCTCCTTTTTTTAACGCTTCGGTTATAATAAGAGGTTTGTTGAGATACGCAAAATCATAACCTCCCATCAGGCAATAATCCCGAAGAGAAATAAGAGAATCAAGATTGGCTCTCATGCAAAGTTCGGCACCATTTTTTAATAAATCATAATCCAGCCAGTCAGGAATTTTTTGTGTTTGTAAAAATAGTTTTTTTACACTTTCGGGAACATCATCACTTTCAGAAACTCCGTTACGAATGTAGCCTTCAATTTCTCTTGATGCCTCGTGAAATTTTTTGGTTAAATAAATATCCTTCACAACCTGATCTCCGGCTTCGTCAATATGATAAAAGTAAGGTGAGAATTTTTCAAAATCTTTAAAGCTCACTTCTGCGCCGGAAAACCTGATAAGCCGGCTTCCATTGCCTTTTGTCCAGAAGTCTTTGAAATGCGGAGAATCTTTAAAGCGTGGCTGTAAATTGAATCTGTTCATTAGTAATAAAAGTACAAGTTTTACGCCGAATACGGAGGGTGAGATTTGTCATTCATCTTAAATGATCTTTGAAAATACTACAAACGGGTAATTTCTTCGTGTTTATGGAATTTGAAAATTTGTATAAAAATTAGTTATTATGAAAACAAAAATTTTATTACTGTTTCTGCTCGAATGGGCTGGGATGGTTTTTGGACAAGAAAATTTTAATGTAAGATATCGCATCTACGATAAATTAGGCGACTATACTCTAAAAAAGAATATAAAAACGAGTTTTGAAAGTTTATCTGAGGAAGAAAAACGTAAAATAAAAGAAAAATATAAGATTGGAGATAAAATATCTGTTGAAGATAAAGTTATTATTAACGGAAAAGAAATAAAAGTAATAAGAGAGATTACTATTGATGATAAATTTTTTCAGGAGTATCAGATAGATGGAGTTGTTGATGCAAATATAGGAGGTATGGAATGTGGAAATGTGAAAGTAGAGAAGAATAAATTGCTTGTTAATCTGTTGTTGAAAGATGGAAAGAGTAGCCCTGTTTATTTTTATGAATTACAAAACAGAAAGAGTCCTGTTTTATACTTTACTTCTATGACTTTGAACGCTTTAACAATACCTATCAAATATCGATTTAAAGGTAAGAATGGACTTGATGAAGAGTTTTCTACGGGAATTAATGGTAATCTATTCTGGGGTATATATTCATATGGAGGAACTACATTTTTCTACAAGGACGAAATTGAAACCAAAGAGAATACATGGCGGATTACAGGTGGATTGTTGGTAGGTGCATCTTCTGTTAAACTTAATAAATCAAATACAAACCTCGCGGATCGTCCGATTACTGATGATACTGAAATTACTAAGGGACTAGGATCCGTTGCTTTTGGAATTACTTTTATGTATAATAGTATCAATATTGGAGTATTTTTAGGTGTTGATTATGCTATTGGAAAAGATGCTTCCATCTGGAATCATAATAAAAAACCTTGGCTGGGTGCAGGCTTTGGATATAAAATATTTTAAAGTTAAAATATAAAACCTTCCCAACCGGGAAGGTTTTATATTATTCATTACTTATTGTTTAATTACAAAGAAGCAGCGTGAACCAACATATCCACCAACTTATTAGAATAACCCATTTCATTGTCATACCAAGAAACAAGTTTTACAAAGTTAGGAGAAAGCATGATACCAGCGTCTTTATCAAAGATTGAAGTTCTCTTATCTCCTACGAAATCCTGAGAAACTACCGCATCTTCAGTGTATCCTAAGATACCTTTCAATTCACCTTCAGAAGCTGCTTTTATTGCTGCACAGATCTCCTCGTAAGAAGTAGCTTTTTCTAATCTTACTGTTAAATCCACTACAGAAACGTCAACAGTTGGTACTCTGAAAGACATCCCTGTTAATTTTCCGTTTAATGAAGGAATTACTTTTCCTACCGCTTTTGCAGCACCTGTAGAAGAAGGAATAATATTGTTAAGAGCCGCTCTACCACCTCTCCAGTCTTTCATTGAAGGACCGTCAACGGTTTTCTGAGTTGCCGTTGTAGCGTGTACAGTAGTCATCAAACCTTCTACGATCCCGAAGTTATCGTGAATTACTTTAGCTAAAGGTGCTAAACAGTTTGTCGTACAAGAAGCATTTGATAAAATTTTGATGTCGTCAGTAAGTTCAGTGTGGTTTACACCCATTACAAACATTGGCGTATCATCTTTAGAAGGAGCAGAAAGGATTACTTTTTTAGCTCCTGCATTGATATGTTTTGCAGCATTTTCTTTATCTAAGAATAAACCTGTAGATTCAACGATATAGTCAGCTCCGATTTCATTCCACTTAAGATTATTCGGGTCTCTTTCTGCAGTTACTCTGATTCTTTTTCCGTTTACCACAAGATCATTTCCTTCTACAGAAACTTCACCCGGGAAAATACCGTGTACAGAATCATATTTTAACATGTAAGCCATGTATGTAGCATCGATAAGGTCATTAATTCCTACAACTTCGATGTTGTCTCTTTCAGTCATTGCTCTGAAAACAAGACGTCCGATTCTACCAAACCCGTTGATACCTACTTTAATTGTTGACATAATAGTTTGTTTTAAATTATATTAAAAATATTAGATTGCTAAAATTTCTGAAATCAGAAGAAGATCTTTATTGATTTCGTTGTGTTTTTTAATGGCTTCTTCAATTGGCGTATAAACCAGATCGTTAGAGCGCATTCCTGCCATTACATTGGTTTGTCCTTCCATTAAGCCTGTTACCGCTCCATAGCCAAGTCTGCTTGCCAAAACTCTGTCGGCACAGCTTGGAGATCCTCCTCTCTGAATGTGTCCCAAAATAGCCACACGGATATCATAATCAGGGAACTCCTTCTTTGTTTTTTCCGCTAACTCATAAATGTTCGCTAATTTTTCTCCTTCAGCCACAACAACAATACTTGATGCTTTTCCTGTCTTTTCAGCATTTCTGAAATTAGTGAAAAGCTCATCAATACTGTCTTTTCTTTCAGGAATGAGAATATCCAGAGCTCCTGCAGCTAATCCACTGTTCAAAGCAATGAAACCGGCATCACGACCCATTACCTCAACAAAGAAGACTCTGTTGTGTGAAGTTGCCGTATCACGGATTTTATCAATGGCTTCCATTGCGGTATTCAGGGCTGTATCATAGCCGATTGTATTATCAGTTCCGAAAATATCGTTATCAATAGTTCCCGGTACACCGATTACTCTGATACCGAATTCTTCATTAAAGATTTTAGCACCCGTGAATGTTCCGTCTCCGCCGATACACACCAATCCGTCAATGCCAAGCTTCAAACAATGGTCATAAGCCTTCTGACGTCCTTCTTTGGTTCTAAATTCCATGGATCTGGCAGATTTCAGAATGGTTCCGCCCTGGTTGATTATATTTTTTACGGAACGGGGACCCATTTTAAGAAAATCACCGTTGATGAGGCCGTTGTAGCCTTCTCTTACTCCGTAGCATTCGATATTATAATAATTTGCGGTTCTTACCACCGCTCTTAATGCTGCATTCATACCCGGAGAATCTCCTCCTGAGGTAAGAACTGCAATTTTTTTTACAGCACTCTCTTTCATCTAGTAAAAAGTTTCGAACACAAATTTACAAAAACAAGTTCAGATAATAATAGTATGTTTATAATAGTTTTGAATATAAGTTATTAAAAATGTCTAAAATTTGTTGGTTTGAAAAATTATCTCATGACTTATGATTCAAAATAGTTGATTTGTAAATTAAAAAAAATTATGAATTACCATTTTTCCGTCAAATACTTCCAGTATCTTCTCGGAACATGCTGAATATGCAGTTTAAGGTTCTTTCTTTCCACAATATTGGTTTTCGTGAAATATCGTTGCCATAGCGTTTGATATTGAGCTTCTTCATCATGGAATTTCTGCTGATATTTATTTAAATCCAATTTTTCATCCGGATAAAAAAAATCACAGGTTTCCAAATCGTAAAGAATGCCGTAATTTCTGCGTAAATCATAAATCATCCACTTCTGATCCTGATAACGGTCTTTGAAATGTTTCCGGATAAGCGGAAGAACATTGAAATCGGGATCGATTTTGGAGAAGAAAACATCATCCTGCATTTTTTCAAAACGTACGAATGCTGTCATCCGATGTCTTTCACGGCTTACGGATTTACAGATTTTAGATATTTTTAATATATCATTGTCGGCATAATTTTGCAAAATATTTTCTTCCGAATGTTTTATAGATTGTTTTACGGCTGATAAAATAAGTTGCTCGGATTCCGGCTCTTCGGATAAATATACTTTCAGCAATTCATGAATTCCTGCCTTGCCTATATTTTTTTCAAGTTTGTTTAAAACCCTCTCTGCTTTATCATTCTGCGTGATGACTTCATGGATTTCAGCAAAAATATTTTCCTGGTGAAACCTTTCCCTGCTTATAATTTCTACGTTTTTGTAACGGTATTCGAAAACTTCAAATATCGCTGTGAAAAGTCCGTCAAAACTTCCGTCGTAGAGTAGGGTGGTCATTTGGGTGGGAGAGTTTTAGAGTTTAGGATTTTTGAGTTATTTGTGAAAATATTCGTGCGATTTGTGTTTAAAAAAGAGTTAATTGCTGCGAAAACTGATTATGAAACTTAGAAGAACTTCCACCGATTAATAATTTCTTTAAATTTTTATCTGTTAAATATTTTAGGAAGGCATTTCCGGCATTGAAATCGATGAAATATTTTGCGCGGTTTACAGCTGCCCCAAGCTTTTTTAAATGATCTATATTCAAAACCTGAAAGCGTCTTGCACTCACAATTTTCTGTGCTGTTTTCACGCCAATTCCCGGAATTCTTAATATCATCTGATAATCCGCAGTCTGTAAATTAACAGGAAACTGGTCAAGATGTCTTAATGCCCAGCTCATTTTTGGATCGACCTCCAAATCCAGAAAAGGCATATTGGGATCCAGAATTTCTTCAGCTTTAAAGCCGTAAAATCTCATCAGCCAATCTGATTGATAAAGACGGTTTTCACGCAGCATCGGAACTTCTGTTGTCAATGAAGGTAGTCTTTTGTCTTCCAAAACCGGCACGTATCCCGAATAATAAACTCTTTTCAGACTGAAATTTTTATAAAAATGATCCGCTACTTTAATAATCTGTAAATCATTTTCATTGGTTGCACCCACAATCATTTGTGTAGACTGGCCGGCCGGAGCAAACTTTGGTGTTTTCCTGAAGATTTTCTTTTCGTCTTTATACTGTGCGATTCCGTTTTGGATATATTTCATAGGATTCAGCATATCCTGGCGATTTTTTTCAGGCGCAAGCAATTTGAGTCCGCTTTCGGTAGGAATTTCAAGATTGATGGATAAACGATCCGCATATAGCGCCGCTTCCTGCATCAGCTCATCACTGGCACCAGGAATAGACTTTAGGTGAATGTATCCGTTGAAATTCTCTTCAAGACGAAGCTTTTTCGCAACACGGACCAATCGCTCCATGGTTGTATCTGCATTTTTGAAAATTCCGGAGCTTAAGAATAATCCTTCTATATAATTTCTTCGGTAAAAATTAATGGTTAAATCAACTACTTCTTCCACCGTGAAAGCTGCTCTTTTAATATCGTTTGAGCTTCTGGAAACGCAGTACGCGCAGTCGTAAATACAGTGATTGGTCAATAGAATTTTGAGCAGTGAAACACAGCGTCCGTCTTCCGTATAGGTATGGCAGATCCCACTTGCAGAACTGTCTCCCAAAGCACCTTTTTTGTTCTTTCTCGAACCTCCGCTGGATGAGCAGGAAACATCATATTTTGCTGCATCCGCAAGGATTTCAAGTTTTTCTTTCAGACGGTCAAAATTCATACTGTAATCTTATTTTTACCACAAAAGTTGCAAAAGATTTTAAATCTAATAATTTGGCTATTGAAAGTTAGCAAAAGAAAAATTAAAAATTTTTAATGAACTTAAGTGTACTTTTTATAATGTTTTTATTAAACTTTTTATTTTCGAATGCGAAAAAGCTTTTGGGACTTTTGCGGTTTAAAATTTTATATTTTCTGTCAAATGTAGTTCCAAAATTGATAAATGTCAACCTTTTTTCATTGATGTTATCAACAGTTTAAAGTGACAAAATTAGTATATTTACGCTCATTAAATTTATGTTATGAATCATAAACCCGTTGAAGGTTTTTCCAAATTGACGAAACAGGGAAAGATCGATTGGCTCGTAAACGAATATCTGGAAGATAACGAAGAACATCAAAATATATTAAAGCAATACTGGAATGAAAATGCTGATTTGCAGAAACTTCATGACGAGTTTTCCGAAAACACGATTTCCAATTTCTATATGCCCTACGGAATTGCTCCGAATTTCCTTATCGACGGAAAATTATTTGCCCTTCCAATGGCTGTTGAGGAAAGTTCTGTAGTGGCTGCGGCTTCAAAAGCTGCGAAATTCTGGTTGGATAAAGGTGGTTTTAAAACGACCATCATCAACAATGAAAAACTGGGACACACGCACTTTATTTTTAATGTTGAATCTCATAAATTACTGCATTTTTTCAATTTTAATGTAAAGAAAAAATTACTGGAAGCCACGGAAGATATTACCGCTAACATGAGAAAGCGTGGCGGAGGGATTTTAGATATTAAACTGGTCGATAAAACCACAGAAATGCCGAATTATTACCAGTTGAAGGCCAGTTTCGATACAGTAGATTCAATGGGCGCGAATTTCATCAATTCATGTCTGGAACAGTTTGGGAAAACTTTAAAACAGGAAGTTGCGATCAGCGAAGATTTCAGTCAGGAAGAGAAAAATTCTCTACAGATTGTGATGAATATTTTATCTAATTTCACACCGGATTGTATCGTAAGAGCTGAGGTTTCATGTAAAATTGAAGACCTGAGAGATGACAGCGGAATTTCCAATGAAGAATTTGCCTGGAAATTCAAGCAGGCCGTTACCATTGCAGAAATCGAGCCTTTCCGTGCAACGACTCACAATAAAGGAATTATGAATGGGGTAGATGCTGTGGTAATTGCCACCGGAAACGATTTCAGGGCAACAGAAGCCTGCGCACACGCTTTTGCAGCAAGAAATGGGAAATATTCTTCTTTAACGCACTGTACTACGGATAATGGAATTTTCAGATTTTGGATCGATCTTCCGATTTCGGTAGGAGTGGTGGGTGGTCTTACCAATCTTCATCCCCTGGTAAAATTCTCTTTGGCTCTTCTTGGAAAGCCTTCAGCTCAGGAATTAATGAGTATTTTGGCCGTGTCCGGACTAGCGCAGAATTTTGGAGCGCTTCGTTCTTTAATAACCACCGGAATCCAGAAAGGTCATATGAAAATGCATTTGCTGAATATTTTAAATCAAATGGGAGCGACGGAAGAGGAAAAACAATATTTCGTAACGTATTTTAAGGATAAAACGGTCAGTCATCATGAGGTGATCAATGAATTTAACAAATTGAGAGGACTATAATGTTTGGAGTCATTGTGTCAGCTTTTATGATGGCTTTCGGGATTTTTCTGAAACTGACGGAAAATCCCGGATTTGCGCGGAATAAAAAATTTGCGTGGATTTTTATTGGAATTGGACTCGTATCATTAATATTCAAGATTTTAAATTATAAATGAAAACAATTACTTTAGTTTTTGGAGCCGTTTACGGAATGTTATCCGTGATTTTGGGTGCATTCGGCGCGCACGCTTTAAAGAAAATTTTATCTGTGGAAAGACTGGAAAGTTTTGAAACAGGCGTGAGATATCAGATGTATGCCGCATTTTTTCTTTTAATTGCAGGATACATTTTAAAATTTGAAACTAAAACAGAAAACTGGATTTCCTGGCTGATGATTTTCGGAACGATGCTATTCTCTTTCAGTATTTACGGTTTGAGTATGCAGGATTATTTCGGGATGAATCTTAAATTTCTTGGACCCATCACTCCTGTTGGAGGATTACTGATGATTCTGAGCTGGACTTTGTTGATTTTCTATTTTGTGAGAATAAAAAGTTAATCGATATCTGTTAAACTAATTTTAAACTTAACCATAAAAGCACAAAGAATATTATAAAGCTAATATGAAAGTCACTAAAGTTCCCAAATGAATAAAATGTGAGATTTTTAAAAACTTATATGTTCTTTTTTCTATTCATTATTAACTTTAAAATATGATAGCTAAATTTTGTGGTTTGAATAAAAAAACTTTGTCGGCGGAATTATTCCGGGAATTATTGCGAGAAATAAACGGAAAACGCATTTTCCATAAATGAATGGTTTAAATAAAATCAGAGATCTGTTTTATTTTAAACTGACAGATTAGACAAAAATGGAAAACTGTTTTAATCTAAACTGGTATTTTAAACCAGAACAGATTTACGGCAAGCTCTAAAATTGTATGGTGCAGATAAAATACAGGAAGAATGAATTTTTAAGCCAATAAACTTGAACTTCCATGTCTTTTTATTAAATTTGTCAACCTTTAAATATTAAAATAAAATAATAAAAATAATATGAATCTTCACGAGTATCAATCAAAAGAGATTTTATCAAAGTATGGAGTAGCTATCCAACGTGGTTTCGTTGCAAACAACGTAGAAGAAGCTGTAGCAGCTGCTGAAAAACTGACTGCTGAAACCGGAGCTCAGGCTTGGGTTGTAAAAGCGCAGATCCACGCAGGGGGCCGTGGTAAAGGTGGTGGTGTAAAGTTCTCTCCAAACATGGATAAGCTTAAAGAAAACGCTCAGAACATCATCGGAATGCAGTTGGTAACACCACAGACTTCTGCTGAAGGTAAAAAAGTAAATTCTGTTTTGATTGCAGAAGATGTATATTATCCTGGAGAATCTGAAACAAAAGAGTTTTATGTTTCTATTCTTTTAGACAGAGCTGAAGGTAAAAATACAATCGTATATTCTACTGAAGGTGGGATGGATATTGAGCACGTTGCTGAGGTAACTCCTCACTTGATCCACAACGAATTGATCGATCCTGCTTTGGGCCTTCAGGGGTTCCAGGCTAGAAAAATAGCTTTCAACCTGGGTCTTGAAGGGAATGCTTTCAAAGAATTCACAAAATTCATCACTTCTCTATACAATGCTTATGTAGGAATTGATGCCTCTCTTTTTGAAATCAATCCTGTATTAAAGACTTCTGACAACAAAATTATCGCTGTTGATGCTAAAGTAACGTTGGATGGTAACTCATTGTTCCGTCACAAAGATCTTGAAGCGCTTAGAGATACAAGAGAAGAAGATCCTATCGATGTAGAAGCTGGTGAAGCGGGTCTTAACTTCGTGAAGCTGGATGGTAATGTTGCCTGTATGGTAAACGGAGCCGGTCTTGCAATGGCGACTATGGATATCATTAAATTATCTGGTGGTAATCCTGCTAACTTCCTTGACGTAGGGGGTACTGCTGATGCTCAGAGAGTACAGACAGCTTTCGGAATTATCCTTAGAGATCCGAACGTAAAAGCTATCTTAATCAACATCTTTGGAGGTATCGTAAGATGTGACAGGGTTGCTCAGGGAGTTGTAGATGCTTACAAAGCAATGGGAAGCCTTCCTGTTCCGTTGATCGTAAGATTACAAGGAACGAATGCTGTTGAAGCAAAGCAGTTAATTGATGATTCAGGTCTTCCTGTACACTCTGCCATTACTCTTGAAGAAGCAGCTAACAAAGTAAAAGAAGTTTTAGCTTAATAATTAAGTTTTTACGATAAAATAAAACCGTTGTCTGTTTTCAGGGCAACGGTTTTTTTGCGATTATACTTTATCTGTATTGAGATTTTCGCCTCCGGTAATGCTGATGCTTGTTGGTGTTACGAGTTGTATGCCTTCTGAATCGAGCCGCTTTTTTATTTCAAGATAAGCAATGCTTTTCAACAGCATCATATCGGCGCCTACAACCATCGGGAACTTAACCTGAAGATTAAAAATGCCCTGCTTAAGATCTGTAATTATAACGGTCGCTGTTTCCGGCTGGTCAACATTATCCAATTTCTGTACAACTTCCAGAACTGCCTGCTGAGCTTTTGAAACATTCTGATCTGCAGGAATTTCAAAATTTAAATATATTTTTCTTTGCGGAGATGCTGTAAAATTATAAAACGGCGCATTGAAAATGACCTGATTGGGGATATACACTTTCTTTCCGTCATCACCGATCAGTTTTGTGGTTAAGAAACCGATTTCAGATACAGTACCCGAATTATTCCCGATGGTGATGTAATCTCCTACCCTGAAGGCTTTGTCAATACCGATCAGTAAGCCCGAAAAAATACTGGATACAAGATCTTTTAAGGCGACCCCTGCAATAACCCCTGCTACCCCTAGACTACCAATAAATTTCCATAAAAAGCCACTGAATCCCATAATTTCCAGAGCAATAAAAGTACCCATGATCATAATCAGAAATCTGAATACACCGACCATTGTTACTAAGGAACTTTCTTTCTTGCTTTTTGGAAAGAGCTTGTGAAAAATTTTAACTGAAATCTGACTTAAATATTTACTGGTAAAAAGGAAAAGGGTAAATACAATAATTCCGACAATTAGTTTTGGAGTAATTTCTGCGAATTTCAGATACCAATTTTCAAGTACGTTATAAACAATGTCGATATAGCGTAAGCCATTTTTCTCCATGAATGATTTTTTAAAATAATTTATTTTTTTTCAACAAAAATTTTGCCAGTCTCAAAAACTCTACTAAATTTGTAGACTAATAAGAGCAAAATATTATGTCAATAAAACTAGGAGATACAGCACCGGACTTTCAGGCGGAAACGTCTTTGGGAGATATTAATTTTTACGAATATTTAGGCGATTCATGGGGGATTTTGTTTTCGCATCCGGCAGATTATACGCCCGTGTGTACAACAGAATTGGGATATACCTCAAAACTGAAATCAGAATTTGATAAAAGAGCAACCAAGGTCATTGCCTTAAGTGTAGATGGAGTAGAAGATCATCAAAACTGGATTAAAGATATTAATGAAACTCAGAATACTGAAGTACAGTTTCCTATCATTGCAGATAAAGACCGTAAAATTTCTGAGTTGTATGATTTTATTCACCCGAATGCATCCGCAACGGCTACCGTACGTTCTTTATTGATTATTGACCCGGAAAAGAAAGTAAGATTAATCATAACTTATCCCGCTTCAACAGGAAGGAACTTCAATGAAATTCTGAGAGTGCTTGATTCTCTTCAGCTGGTTGACAATTATAAAATAGCAACTCCGGTGAATTGGCAGGATGGTGATGATGTTATTGTTCCTCCTACGGTTTCTACGGAAGATGCAAGGAAGATTTTCCCTAAAGGTGTAACGGAAGTTAAGCCATACCTGCGATATACTCCACAACCGAATACATGATTTATTTGATTTTTTATAGTTTAGTTTTAATTTGTAAAGAAAATCGCCGCAGAAATTTCTGCGGCGATTTCGATTTTTACGTGTATATAATGTGTGTGAAGTGATTCTTATTGTGCAACGTCATTCGCTACCTGTTTAGCTTTTGAAGTAGGAATATAGATACTGAAACCTACGTTGAAACTAATTCTTGAAGTTAATCCTTCATTTCCGAAACCAGTTACTCCATTGTATTTTACTAGACCTTCAACACCGATGTTTGGAGTAATAAAATAAGAATATCCTGGACCAACTCCGAAGTCTAAACCTGTAGTAGAAATTCCGTTTTCAACATTAAATCCTCCAACTCCAACATTTCCTTCTAAGAAAAAACGGCCATGATTCAATAAATTATCAACCCCTTTTTCTCCAGGTGAAAGGAAATAACGTCCTAATGCGCCTACTCCGTAATCGAATTGTGTAGATTGTCCTGCTCCTGGTTTTGAGAAGCCTAAAGTTACATATCCCCCAACTGCAACATTATCTTCAATAAAATATGCAGCTCTTGGTTGAAGTTTGATATCATAACCAGCTCCTGTGTTTAAACCGAAATTACTAGAAAGTATGGTACTTCCAACCATCCAGTTTCCTTTTTGGATTTGAGCATTCATGGTTGTAGCTAAACCTGCTACTGCTAGTATTCCTGATAAAATTAGCTTTTTCATAATTTATTATTTTAATATTTAATGCGTTATCATTTGTGCTATCAGAAAAACAATAAATGTGCCAACTAATCAATGTTTAGTGAATTCGCTTGTGGTAAAGCCCGTCAGTAAAGACTTAAGGTTTGGCTTTCAGTACTTAATGAAAATGATATTTCATTAAATCATCAGTAATAATACTGATATCACAACTCCAGCTATGGTAAATATCATTCCTCGTTTAAAAGCTTTTGTTTTAGGGTTAAACATCCAGAAACTCGAGATCACAAAAAAGAACAATGAAATACCGAAAAATGTGTTTAAAGGTGATAGAGTGTCTTTTGATTGTGCCTTGTGAAGTTTTGTCATTTTGTCCAGCAGGAAAGGAAGTTCCTTTTTCGTGTATTTTGCCTGTCCTGTCGAAGAATCATATGTTCCCTGTTTGAATTTTAAAACAGTACCTTCTGTTTTTTCAATTTCCAGATTTTTTATTTTTAATTCTTTGCCTAGTGCTTTTTCATCAAGGTTTTTATTAATTACTTTATCATAATTTTTTTCTTTTTTAAGAAAACCGGTATCCCTGTAAACCAGCAAAACGCCGCTAACAGCATAAATCGCCATGATTCCCGCCAGAAAATATCCCAGATAGCGGTGGGTAATTCTCATAAAACTTCTTGTGTCCTTAATCTTATCCATATTTTAGTATTGTTTTTAAATTTCAAAAGTGGAAACTGCAAAAATGCAATTCCCACTTTAATTGAAGAAATTATTGTTAAACTTTTTTACAGCTTATAAGTCAATGTGAAATAATAGTTTCTCGGCGTAATCGGGTTTACCGAATAATTTTCGTGAACATTGTAGTTGACCACATCAAACAAATTTCCTACCTTTCCCTGAATCATGAATTTTTTCCATTCGTAGCCAACACTAATGTCTACATTTGTGAATCCATCAACATCGATCATTCTTGTAACCTGACTTTGATTCTTTGTATCATTCCAACCAGCTTTTCTATCACCTGTATAGAATATGGTTGCACCAAGTCTAAGTCCTTTTGCAAAACTTGTGAATGTGTAGAATGCTGATGCATTAGCCGTAACAGCGGGTGTTCTTACTAGTCTTTGGTTCTCTACATAACCAGAAACATCAGGAGTTTCAGTATAAACAGAATTATTATAAGAAACACCACCAATTAATGAAATGTTTGTAAGTGGGTTTCCTGTAATATCCAATTCTACACCACGGCTTCTTACTTTTCCTGCGAATTCTTTTAAGTTTGAATCGGAATTTTGAGTAATACCGTCAGCTTTAAATCTTGCAGTATTATAAGTATTATTATTAATAATTTGATAAGCAGTTAAGTTTACTGCAACTGCATTGTTGAAAAAGTTCTTTTTAACACCTACTTCAAATTGATCAACGGTAGAAGGTTTTAAGGCTTCAAAATTAACGGTTGTTCCTGTGTTTGGTACAAAAGAATTTGTATATGTTGCGAATACCGAAAGGTTATCGTTTGGATTATAAATCAAACCAACTTTTGGTGAAAATGCATGATCTTCAGTTTTTGCACTTGTAGCTGCAATAGGATTATTGGGTAAGAATACTTTATCGCTGGATTCTCCATTCGTTAAATATGAATAACGTACTCCAGCTAATAATTTTAATGACTTTGTTAATTCTGCTAAATCCTGAACATAAACTCCCATTCTTCTTGTCGGGATTCTCCTTCTGTAAGTTTTATCTGCAGTAGGCATTTGGGCGTAATTTGTCCATGTGGAAGGATCATTTAGAAGGAAATTTCCTAATGTAGTTGTGCTAAGCTTGAAAGTGTAAGAATCAGCTTGTCCGAAATCTCCGTCAGTTCCAATTAAGATTTTGTGATTTACATTTCCGATTTTAAATTCTCCATTCAAGTTCACTTGTAATGAAGTATAGTTTTGTTCGTTATAAGTTCTTCCTACAGGTCTTTTCCAACTTGCATTCATGTTTGGAGAAGTATAAGCCCACTGAACCCTCTCTGTAGAAAAATAATCTTTTGTATAATTTTGATAAGAAGCAACTGCATTTAATGCCCAATTGTTATTAAATTGATGGTTTAAAATAACATCAGTTGTTGCTTGTTGATTGGTCTGATATTGCCAGTCTGTCCCTAAGAATTGATTTCTTCCAATTTCTGTAGCTAACCTTGAAACTCCTGTTGTGTTATCCGTGACGCTTCCGATTCCGAAGTCCGGCGTGAAAGTATGATATAAATAATCTCCTTCTACGATTAGCTGAGTTTTTTCACTCAAATTAAAAACAAAAGAAGGATTAAAATAATTCTTTTTAGATTGTACTAAATCTCTGAAACTTTCAGCATATTCATAGGTTCCGTTTACTCTAAATGCAATATTTTTTGATAAAGGACCATAAATATCAACTGTTGGTTTATAAGAATTCCAGCTTCCTGCGCTGAAGCCTACAGCACCTCCAAATTGAAATTTTGGTTTTTTTGTAATTAAGTTTACGATTCCACCAGGACCCACGTTTCCGTATAACATTGCGTTTGCTCCTTTTAAAACTTCAACTCTTTCTAAACCTGTAACTTCTGGGAAAACCCCACTGTTTACTTTAGCTCCGTTTTTAAAGATATTGTCATTCCCGAAAGTAAAACCACGTCCTCCAAAACTATCTTGAGATCCTCCTCTTGCTGAAGTTAAATAAATACCGTTTACATTTCTGATAACATCGCTTAGCTGTTTTGCCTGCTGTTGCTCAATAATTTCATGAGTGACAATGGAAATTGGCTGAGGGGTTTCCATCATCGTAAGATTTGACTTAGTCGATAATGGTTTTGCCTTGTTGGGATTTCCCGTTTTATGAAGGTTAACGTCTTCAATCGTTTGGATTTTGACAGTGTCAGCTTCTATGTTTTTCATTTGCGCACCCAAGGAAATGGCTGTGAATAATAATCCTAAGGTTACTAGCTGTTTGTTCATGATAGCTTATGTTATTTAGAGTAGTTTTAAATAAGTGCAAATGTATATTATTATTTAGAATTAATAAAAATTAAAATGTGATATTTATCATCTAAAATTTTAAAAAATCATATTGCTGTTGTTTTTGGTTGAAATATTGCAGCTTTATGGATAAATTTGTTAAAAAAATAAGATTATGCAATTGGTAAAAACAGGACTTTGTGCATTCGGGATGAGTGGAAAAATATTTCATGCACCATTTTTAAAAGAACATCCGGGATTTTTTTTGTCTGCAATTGTTGAAAGGAATAAAGAAGAATCTAAAGAAAAATATTCTGATGCGACCATTTATCGTTCTGTAGAAGAAATGCTGCAAAACGCAGATATTGAATTGGTTGTAGTAAATACTCCTGTTCAGACTCATTTCGAGTACACAAAAATGGCTCTTGAGGCCGGAAAAAATGTTGTTGTAGAAAAACCTTTTACGGTAAACGTTTCCGAAGCGCAAGAGTTGGTACAGCTGGCGGAAGAAAAGGGTTTATTTTTAAGTGTTTACCAAAACAGAAGATTCGACCGGGATTACCTTCAGGTTCAGAAGATTATTAATGAAGGGCAATTAGGAAATATTAAGGAAGTTGAAATCCGTTTCGATAGATTCCGGACGGAAGCGAGCGGGAAAGCACATAAGGAAAACCCTGAAGCAACAGGTTCGGGATCGCTTCATGACTTAGGATCGCATCTTATAGATCAGACGACACAGTATTTCGGGCTTCCTGAAAAGTTATTTGCGGATGTATTTTCAATGAAAGGAAAGGAGTTTTCCAATGATTATTTTGAAATTATTTTATTTTATCAAAATGATTTGAGAGTAAGATTAAAATCTTCCGTATTTACAAAAGAAGCACATTATGCTTATGCTATTCATGGTGATAAAGGGAGTTTTTTGCAGGAAAGATCAGACGATCAGGAAAATGAATTGGTTTCCGGGGCAATTCCTGAATATGGCAAAGATTGGACATTACCTTTGCAGGAGCCTGATGGAATACTTAATTTTTTAAATGAAAATAAAGAAACCGAAAGAATTCTTACTTCCAGCGAATCCGGAAATTATATGAATTATTATCAGCAGATTTATGAATTCATCGTTTTCGGATATGCATTACCTTCTCCCGCCGGAGAAATTGTAAGGAATATGAAAATTATTGACGCCGCAGTGGAAAGTTCCGGAGAGGGAAGAGTGGTGTATTTGTAAAAAGTTTTAGTGTATTAAAGTTTGAGAGTCTTAGTGTATAAATACTTTTTACGCTAAAATTCTCAAACTCACCAACTCAATTAGCCTTCTCCTAAGATCTCCTGAAGTTCGAGCCATTTCATTTCGTGGTTTTCTAATTTTTCGGAAATGTTTTCAAGATCTGCAGACAGTTTTGAGATTTTTTCATAATCACTTTCATTATTCAGTTGATCCAGAATTTTTGCTCTTTGTTCCTCCAATTCAGGTATTTCTTTTTCAATGGTTTCCAGTTCTCTCTGCTCTTTAAATGAAAGTCTTTTCTTTTTTGATGTATTTTGATTGTTGATCGCTGTCGGAGTACTTTCTTTTACAGGCTCCTGTTTTTGTGCTGCCGATTTTCCTATAGAGCCTTCGCGGCTTTTTGCTTCTCTGTATTCCGAAAAGTTTCCGATAAAATCTTTAATTTTTCCATCACCTTCAAATGCCAGAATGTGGTCCACAATCCGGTCCATAAAATATCTGTCGTGGGAAACGATAATGAGCGAACCCTGAAACTGTTGCAGAAAGTTTTCAAGAACCGTAAGAGTTGGAAGATCCAGATCATTGGTAGGCTCATCAAAAATCAGGAAATTAGGATTTTGATATAAGATATACATCAGGTGCAATCTTCTTTTTTCGCCACCCGAAAGTTTGGAAATAGGAGAATATTGTGTCTGGTCATCAAATAAAAATAACCTTAAAAACTGTGATGCAGAAAGGCTTTTTCCATTGGCTAAAGGATAATATTCTGCGGCTTCCTTAATAAAATCAATGACCCTTTCATCTTCTTTATATTGTAATCCTTTTTGCGAAAAATATCCGAAATGAATGGTTTCTCCGGTTTCAATTTCGCCCTTGTCCGCCTTTTCAAATCCCTGGATAATATTTAATAACGTTGATTTTCCGGCACCGTTTTTTCCTACGATTCCCACTTTTTCACCACGTTGAAACTGGTAGCTGAAATCTTTCAGTAAAACTTTTTTGCCGAAACTTTTATCAATATTTTTAAGTTCAAGAACTTTGTTGCCTAGCCTTTTCATTTCAAAATCAAGTTCCAGTCCTTGTTTTCGGGTATCGGTTTTGGCTACTTTTTCAGTTTCAAAAAAAGCATCAATTCTGGATTTTGACTTGGTGGTTCTGGCCTTTGGCTGTCGGCGCATCCATTCCAGTTCTTTTCTGTAAAGGTTGTTAGCTTTATCTATCGTGGCATTCAGATTATCTTCACGAATCATTTTATTCTCAAGATAGGTTGCATAAGAACCGTTGTGAACATAGAGATTTTTATCTTCCATTTCCCAGATAATATCGCAGACGCTGTCGAGGAAATACCGGTCGTGGGTTACAAGAAGAAGCGTAATTTTTGCTTTGTTTAAATAATTTTCAAGCCATTCTACCATCTCTACATCAAGGTGATTGGTAGGCTCATCCATGATTAGTAATGTATGACGGTGTTCAGCTCTTGTTTCCGTTAAAAGTTTGGCCAAAGCCACACGTTTGATCTGCCCACCCGAAAGGGTTTTCATTTTAGCATCAAGGTCTGTGATTTTAAGCTGAGAAAGGATTTGTTTCATTTCGTTTTCCAGGTCCCAGGCTTTATGGGCTTCCATTCCGGCTAAAGCTTTTTCAATAAATTCATTATCAGTGGAATATAGTGACTTGTGATAATCCTTCAACGCCATAATAGGCGCAGAATCCAGTGTCATCATAAATTCGTCTATGGTAAGTTCCGGATTAAAATCTATTTCCTGATCAAACAAAACCACCTGAATATCTTTATTAATAACAACCGTTCCGCTGTCTGCGATTTCTTTTCCCATCAAAATTTTTAGCAGAGTGGATTTTCCGCTCCCGTTTTTGGCAACAATGGCAATTTTGTCGCCCTCATTTACATGGAAGGAAATGTTTTCGAACAAAACTTTAATGCCGTAAGATTTTGTGAGATTTTCTGCAGAAACGTAATTCATTAGGATTTGATACTTGGTTTATACTTTAAATATGCCGCAAAAGTACAAAAAATGTAATCATAATTTTTTTAGTAATAATTTAATGTTTTCGTGGTATTGGTATTTTAGTTTTATGAATAAAACGTTATTGTTTTTAAATTATTAATCATTTAATGGTGTAATATTTGATTTTATGTGAAATAATTTATATTTTTTTTGTGATTTATATATTTGTTTTAGATTTTTTATTAAATTCACTTTCTTAAACTTAAAATTTATAACTATGATGCAAATTAACTTTTGGGCTATTATGGTAGCCGCACTTATTCCACTGATTATGGGCTTTATATGGTATCATCCAAAGCTTTTTGGGACAATCTGGATGCAGGAATCCGGGTTATCTGAAGACAAAATGAAAGGACAGATGATCGGCGTCTTTGTTTTTTCGGTCATTTTATCTTTATTCATGGCTTTTTTTCTGCAGTTTGTTACGATTCATCAGTTTGGGGCACTGGGGATGATCGGGGGTGATGAAATGAATGCCAATGAATCGTATTATGCTTTTATGAAAGATTATGGTACAGCTTACCGGTCTTTTGGCCATGGGGCTTTGCATTCCTTCATGGCAAGTTTTCTGCTTGTTTTCCCGATTATCGCTATCAATGCTATGTTTGAAAGGAAATCATGGAAGTACACGATGATCAATACCGGATACTGGGCCATCACTATTACGATTATGGGCGGAATCATCTGCGGATGGTATGCCGGTGATAGTTTCCGTTGGGTGACACAAAAATAATTTCACAAAATTAAAGATAAGGCTACTTTTGCGTAGCCTTTTATATGTCATATTATTTAAAAATATACGAGACGGTTTCCGGTCTTCCGGAGAACTGGAATTCTGTTGTAGGAAATCACAATGTCATGCTTTCTGAAGAGTATTTTAATGTTCTTGAGGATTCGTCACCTTACAATATGAAATGTTTTTTCATGGGATTTTTTTTGGAAGATGAATTAATTGGCGGTGCATTATTTCAGTATCTGAATTTTAAGGATCACAGAATCTTTCGTAATAAAAAGGAGGGTTTTAAGATTAAAAATTTTATTGTGAAATGTTTTGTGAAGGACGTCATGATTCTGGGAAACAATATGCTGACCGGTCAGAACGGATTTTATTTTGATTTTTCAAGAATTACAGTGGAAAATGCTGTTGTCCTTTTAGAAAACGCTGCCAGAAAAATGCAGAATGAAATAAGTAAAACATCATTTGTTATCTTTAAAGATTATCAGTTGATCTTCGCGTCAGGTTTTCAAAATAAAAGCTATCGGAATTATTTCACATTTTCTGCGCAGCCGAATATGATGCTGAAAATTAGAGAAAACTGGAACAATTTTGAGGATTATACTAATGATTTAACAAAAAAATACAGAGCCAGGATACGATCTGCAAGAAATAAAATGGAAGGCATTGAAAAACGTGAGCTAAATTCTTCAGACATTCAGGCAAATCGTCTGGGTATATGGTACCTTTACCGAAATGTTGCTGAAAATGCGCCATTTAATACTTTTTTTCTTTCAGAAAATCATTTTGAAAAGATGAAGGAAAATTTAAAGGATAAATTTAAAGTGTACGGTTATTTTTCAGGAGAAAAGCTCATTGGCTTTTACACAATCATTTTAAATAATAAAGATATTTTTCCTTATTTTCTGGGATATGATGAAGATTACCAGAAGGAAAAGCAACTTTATCTGAATATGCTTGTTGACATGGTAGAATTTGCGATTAATGAAAAGAAATCAAAAATAATTTTCGGAAGAACAGCGCTGGAAATAAAATCTACCGTTGGCGCTGAGCCTGTTGAAATTTTCGGTTTGTTCAGGCATAATAATGTTTTCATTAATGCTGTCATGAAAAATATAGTACCTTCTTTTACGCCCAAAACGGATTGGATTCAGAGAAAACCTTTTAAATAAAAGTTTAAAATTCTAAATAGTCAATCAATCCAAAGTCAGTCTCTTCAGCGACCATGAATTTCCGTTGTAGATATCAAGGTCTACTTTGGCATTGATGCCGTGAACGATACCGTTTTCTGTAAACTGCCAGAAATTCCAGTTAGTGTCGGGTGAAGGAGCGGGAACGTCGTTGTAATTGGCCAGCCAAAGCGGGTAATCATCAAATTCACCTTTCAGGAAATCTTTGTAGTAATGATAATAAGTGTAGATAATGGGTTTTTCACCATACGTTTCTTCTACAATTTTACACCAGATTTTCAGATCTTCAACCAGCTTTTTACTTGTTTTGCGTCTCGGAATTTTTTCAATATCAAGAATGGGAGGAAGGTCTCCACTTTCCAGTTTTACATTTTCAAGAAAATTATTGGCCTGCATTATAGGATCTTCATCTGCTCTGTAGAAATGATAGGCACCGCGGATGAGCTTATGCTTTTTTGCTATTTCCCAAAAATCATCAAAGTGTTTGTCGGCATTTCGGTTTCCCATCGTTGCGCGCATGACTACAAATTCCAATGGAATGGTTTTATTTCCGATGCTCAGACTGTCCCATTTGATATCTTCTTTATTCTGATAGTGTGAAATGTCAAAACCATATGTTTTATCCAGATTATCAGATATGATTTTCTGAATTCTTAAGGTTTCAATTTCTGTATTATGAAGCTTTTTGTGTACGAATTTGTTAAAGTACAACGCGTAATAATAGCTGACAGTTTGTTTTAAATAGAAGCCGGTTCCTATAAGCGCAATGAAAAGAATGGCCAAGACGATCTTGCGACGGAAAAAATAGTTCTTCCTTCGGTTTTGATGAATCTTTTTGGCGGTTTTTTTGCTGTACTTTTTGGGTGGCATAAAGTTTTGCAAAACTAACTTTTTTCGCTGCTAAATGCTAAAATAAAATCAGTAAATTTGTGTACTATGGAAACACGCGAAAAGATCATCATCATAGGAGGAGGTTTTGCGGGGCTGCAACTTGCGAAAACATTAAATAACAAAAACAAAAAGGTAATTGTTTTAGACAGGGTAAACCATCATATGTTTCAGCCTCTTTTTTATCAGGTAGCGTGTGGAAGGATCGAGCCTTCCAATATTTCTTTTCCATTCAGAAAAATCTTTCAGCGTTCCAGGAATACACAGTTCAGACTTACGGAAGTTAAAGAAATTGATACTGCCAATAATAAAGTCATTACTGATGAAGCGGAATTTAGCTATGATAAACTGGTTATCGCCACCGGCTGTAAAACCAATTTTTTCGGTAACAAAGATCTTGAAGGCAAAGCTTTCGGAATGAAAAATACACAGGAAGCGATCGGTATCAGAAATCATGTGTTGATGACCTTCGAAAAGCTGATTCTGGAAAAGAGCCGCAGTGACGATGGAAACTGGAATATCGTAATTGTAGGAAGCGGTCCCACAGGGGTAGAGCTGGCTGGTGCTTTTGCCGAAATGAAAAAAGAAATTCTCCCAAGGGATTATCCTTACATGAATTTTAATCATCTTCAGATCATATTGGTGAGCTCCACGGAAAAACCGCTCGCTGTGATGAGTCCCGAAGCGCAGAATAAATCTGAGGAATATCTTAAAGATCTTGGTGTAACATTTCTAAGCCAGGAATATGTCACAGACTACGATGGCGATAAGGTTTACATGAAAAGCGGAAAAACAATTCCTTCCAATAATGTAATATGGGCTGCAGGAGTTACCGGAAATGTTGTGGGTGGCTTTCCGCAGGAAAAATTAATCAGAAACAGATATATAACCGACAGGTACAACAAGATAAAGGGCTACGACAATATATTCGCCATAGGAGATATTGCCTATATGGAAACTCCAAAGTATCCGCAAGGTCATCCGCAGGTAGCAAACGTAGCGATTAATCAGGCGAAAAATTTAGGTAAAAACCTTTTAAAGAAAAATAACGCCGACTGGGAAGAATTTGAATATATTGATAAAGGTTCTCTTGCAACTATCGGAAAACACAGAGCTGTTGTTGATTTACCTTTTATTAAATTTCAGGGATTTCTGGCCTGGTATTTCTGGATGTTTTTACATTTAATGTTAATTTTGAGCGTCAGAAACAAGCTTGCCGTATTCTTCAACTGGATGTGGAGCTATTTCAATAAAGACTCTTCTTTACGATTAATAATTTCGCCAAATAAGAAAAACGAAACTTTACAATGAGAATTGATATCATAAGCGTGCTTCCGGAACTTATGGAAAGCCCCTTCAAAACTTCTATTTTAAAAAGAGCTGTGGATAAAGGGCTAGCGGAAGTACATTTCCACCATCTGAGAGACTGGGCGATAAACAAACACCGACAGATCGATGACGAGCCATACGGTGGCGGTGCTGGTATGGTAATGATGGTAGAACCCTTAGATAAATGTATTTCCGACTTAAAAGCACAGAGGGAATATGATGAAATTATTTATCTTACACCAGATGGAGTGACTTTAAACCAGAAAATAGCCAATACGCTTTCTATTAAAGAAAACCTTATTTTCTTATGTGGCCATTACAAAGGTATTGATCAGCGAGTGCGGGATCTTCATATTACTAAGGAAATTTCAATAGGGGATTATGTGCTTACAGGTGGAGAGCTTGCTGCTTGTGTTCTTGCAGATTCCGTTATCCGCCTACTTCCCGGTGTTTTAAATGATGAGCAAAGTGCGCTGACAGATAGTTTTCAGGATGATCTTCTTTCTCCTCCTATCTATACGAGGCCGGAAGTTTATAAAGGACTCGAAGTTCCAAAAATTCTTCTGAGCGGAAATTTTGCCAAGATCGAAGAATGGCGACATGACGAAGCTGTAAGAATTACGAAAGAAAAACGACCGGATTTACTTTAAAAATCAAAAAATCAAGAATTAATTATTATTTAAAGATTTTAAAATATCTGATTCTGGATAATAATTATTAAAATCGGCTTTATGGTTAAAAATATTAATATTTTGTACTAATTATTAGTATTTTATTCTATAAAACGCTATTTTTATATATTAAATTATTGTAATTATTTCGAAAGAGAATGTTTTGATGTGAAAATATTTAATTTTTTATCAATATTTAATTAAAAATTTTCCTGTAATTCTATTTATTTAAATATGAAATTAATATGAAAATTTTACGAAATAATTAATAATTTATTAAATAAAATAATAAATTTACATCCTGAAGATTAAAATGGAAGTTTTAAGAATTAGAAAAGCATGCTGATGGAGTTGCTGAGTTTTTATAATGTCGAAAATTTATTTTTGCCCGATCCTCAACCAAGACACAAACTGGATCCTACTCGTTCAGGACTAAGGAACTGGGATGAACGAAAATATAAAAACAAACTCTTTAAAATAGCCCATGTTTTTCAGCTGATGCAGGAAAAAAGCGGAATGCTTCCCTTTATTATTGGTCTTTCGGAAGTTTCCGGCAGGAAAGTTCTTGAAGATCTGGTGCAGCTGCCGCCGTTCAATTCAGAATATGGTATTGTGCATTACAATTCCATGGACGAAAGGAAAGTAGATGTAGCCATGCTGTATGATAAAAAAAAAGTTGAGGTATTGGATTCAGAAGCCATTACATTCTTCTTTGAAATTGAAAATAAAAACACAGAATATTACGACACAACAAGAGATGTACTCTATTCAAAACTGAAGTATGAAAATGAAATTATTCATGTCTTTATCGCTCATCTTCCCTCTAAGCGCGAAAAAGATGTCAATAAACCCAAAAGAATTTTTATACTCAATGAAATCCAGAGACGGATTCTGGATCTAGTAAATGGTGGCGGAAATGTAATTTTGTGTGGTGATTTTAATGAAAACCCAGATGATGAAAATTTAGAAAAAATTCTCTATGACAATTCGCATGAGAAGGTATTGGAAAACCCTTTTCGGCAATTGTTTTCTACAGGAAATTACTCTACTTTTCATTACGAATCAGGGCTGTTATTTGATCAGATCATATTGTCGGAATCTTTCTTTAAAGAAGATAATATGCTTTCTTTTCGGAGTGCTGAAGTATTCAGGTCCGAAAAAATCAGCAGCCGTGATAAAAGATTTGAGGGAAGACCGTTCCGTACCTATTCCGGAACACGGTATCTTGGCGGTTACAGTGATCATTTTCCGGTTTTTGTAACGCTTGGTAAAGTATAAAACAAATGTGAAAACATAAATAAAGTAGAGAATGAAAAATTCAGACAACACAAGTTATCAATTGGATTCAATCGACAAGGAGATTATTTATATGCTGATGGATAACTCCAAAACGTCTTTGTCCCATATTTCCAAAGGAGTGGGGATCTCAACAACTGCAGTGCATCAGAGAATAAAAAAACTTGAGCAGGCAGGAGTTATTGAAAATTCAATTTCGTTTCTTAATCCTAAAAAAATAGGATATAAAGTCATTTCTTACATAGGAGTATTTCTCGACAAACCAAGTCATTATCCTGATATGGTAAAAGCGCTTAAAGAGATTAACGAAGTAGTTGAAGCACATTACACAACAGGCAATTATACCATTTTCCTGAAAGTACTCTGTAAAGATAATGATCACCTGATGCAGATTCTGAGCAAACTTCAGAAGCTGAAAGGCGTAACAAGAACAGAAACTTTCATATCTTTGGAACAAGGTATTTACAGACAACTGAAAGTATAAACAACATGAACATTGCCCAATATTTGGATTCAACGTATCTGAAAACTCCGGAGCAAGCCGGGATATCTTACGAAGGAACTTTACAGAAAGACAGAGACCTCGCGCAGGAAGCGATAGATAACGGAATTTTTGCCGTCATGATTCGTCCGGATTATGTTTCTGAAATCAAAAAGTATATTAATGAAAGGAATTCGGATGTTGTAGTCGGCACCGTAATCGGTTTCCATGAAGGTACATATTCCACAGAAGAAAAAATTGCTGAAGCGGAAAAAGCGATTGCTGACGGTGCTGATGAACTGGATTTTGTGATTAATTATAATGCTTATCTGCAGGGAGATTTAGATCTTGTAAAAGATGAGTTCATAAAATGTACCCAATTGTGCATAAAGCATCATAAAATTGCAAAATGGATTATTGAAATTGCAGCATTAAATGATAATCAGATTGCGGATCTCACAAAAAATATTTCAAATTGGGCAAAAGAAAGTTTCTCCGAAAACGACTGGTCTAAAATTTTTATAAAATCCTCAACCGGTTTTTTTGAAACTAAAGATGGAAAACCAAACGGCGCTACATTTGAAGGCATAAAAATTATGCTTGACCATGCCGGAGGTCTTCCCGTGAAAGCGGCAGGTGGCGTGCGAACTCCCGAAGATGCCGAAAAGATGATTAGCCTGGGTGTAAAAAGAATTGGAACTTCTTCCGCGCTGGCTCTGATAAAGAATCAGTCATTAGAAGAAGGATATTAACAATACAAAAAACCATCAGTACTAATCTGATGGTTTTTGTTTTTTTAAGCTTGTTGTGAAGCTAAATATTCTGAGTAAAATTCTTTTGTTTCCTGTATCAATACATTCATTTCTTCTAAAGTGAAAACTTCTAAGAATTTTTTTCTAAAATCTTTAAAATGAGGAACACCACGGAAATAGTTGCTGTAGTGCTGCCTCATTTCAATCAACCCTAATTTTTCACCCTTCCATTCTGCGCTCCACTCTGCATGCTGACGAACAGCTAATAATCTGTCTTCAATGGTTGGTGCCGATAAATGCTCTCCGGTTGTAAAGAAATGCTTGATTTCATTGAAAATCCATGGATAGCCAATCGCTGCTCTTCCGATCATAATTCCGTCGCAGGCATACTTTTGTTTGTACTCAAGCGCTTTTTCCGGTGAATCGATGTCGCCGTTTCCGAAGATTGGAATTTCTATATTTGGATTTTGTTTAATTCTTGAAATATGCTCCCAGTCTGCTTCGCCTTTGTACATCTGCGCACGGGTTCTGGCATGAATAGTCAGTGCTTTAATACCTGTTTCCTGAAGACGTTCTGCGACTTCGTCAATATTAATGGAAGTGCTGTCCCAGCCCAAACGGGTTTTAACGGTTACCGGCAAACTGGTTGAACTTACAACAGCTTTCGTTAAACGAACCATTAAATCAATATCCTTTAAAACGCCAGCACCAGCGCCTTTGCATACTACTTTTTTCACGGGACATCCAAAATTAATGTCCACAAGATCAGGATTTACAGTCTCCACAATCCTGGCTGACATGGCCATTGCTTCTTCATCTCCACCAAAGATCTGAATTCCTACAGGTCTTTCGTAATCAAAAATGTCCAGTTTTTTTCTGCTTTTTATTGCATCACGAATTAACCCTTCTGAAGAGATAAATTCAGAATACATCAAATCTGCACCATGCATTTTGCACAGCCTTCTGAAAGGCGGGTCACTTACATCCTCCATCGGTGCCAGTAAAAGCGGAAATTCCGGCAGTTCTATGTTGCCAATTTTTATCATGGCGCAAATTTACGAAATTCCAGCCACTTGAAAATTTGATAATATCTATGAGTTTAAATGATGATAAAGCATAAAAAAGACGCATTTATCCTCAAACTCAGAAACTCGCCTTCACTTGCATGCTTCCGATATGGATCGTTCTGTCTCCTGAGTTTCTGCCTTCATAGTTTAAGTTTAATTGAAGGAAAGAATTAATCGCCTGCTGAATAAATACACTCCAAACCTGGTTTTTCCCGGGTTTCAGGCCGTCCAGCATCTGGTTTCCTACGATACTGAAATTATTTCCTGTAAAATTATTATTGATAAACGAAAAGTTTCCTCTGATAGAAGTTTTTCTGCGTTCCCACTGGATGGTTCCTGTAATATCAAAAGCTTTCAGGAGTTCTTCACCATCTACTCTGTCTTTTTGACGGAAGGCGGAAGAAAGCTCAGCCTGGATGGCATCTGTGAATTTATATGTTGCTTTTGGTTTTGTTTCAAAATTATTAAGACGGTAATCTCTTGTGGCGAATAATTGCGAAGAGTTTTGGATATCATGGACGGAATTTTCCCAGTCGATCCTGAATTCTTTATTAAACCAATATCCGATATTTAAAAAATGTGAAACCTGTTCCCGCTCTTCATTGCTGAAATTGGCATTGATGAGGTTGTCATTGGAAATAAACCGATAGTTTCCGTTCCAGCCGGATTTTTCGGTCGGGCTGAATTGTACTGATGCCAGAATATTCTGGTTTTTCAGAATCTGATCGTCATTCTTTTCAAAAGGATTAATGACTAAAACTTTATCTTTTTTATAAAACGAATTCTGAGAATTTAATGAAATATTAAAATTCCATCGCTTCAGAAATTTATTTTCAGAATTGAATACAATAGACGGATTTACAAATAAAGCCAGCTGAATTTTATTTTTATTGGAAGGAATATATCTTACAGAATTGGTGTAAATCCTGATATATTGTGCAAGATCAGAATACTCTGCGATTTCAAATTCATCAAGCTGTTGGATGCCGTCACCGTTGTAATCGGTCCATTTATAAATCCCCTGTCCGTCGGTTACCTTAATATATTGAAATTCCCGCTGTGCTTCCTGTCCGTTTCCAAGCTCATAAAAAGCCTGAAGACGCATTCCGTTTCTGAAAAGCTGCTGATTGTAAAGGATATTCCCCACTACAAAGTCATTGTTTCTGGAAGCATCAACATCCTGATTCTGATAAAAGAACTTACGGTAATGAAGAAGGGCGTTCAGCGTAGTTTTTTCCGTTTTGATGATCTGGCTTTCCGCCATAAAACCTAAAATATTGTTCATGCTCTGAAGCCTGTTGTCACGCACAGAGTCATTGTCACGCATATAGACTTTTGTCAGTAACTTTGTTCTTGTACTGTCCCCGATTTTTTTCTGGACAAAAATTTCTCTCCAGCTGAAACTCGTGACATCCATGAGTTGCGTGTCGTTGTATTTTTTCTCGTTATGCTCCATACTTCCGCCGACAGCCCAGCTTCCTTTTTTGCCGGTATATTCTGTTGAAGCACCACCTCTGATGAATTTTGTATCCTGAAGAAGAGCATTTGTATTAAGGTAAGAAAAATTTCCTTTGGTAAAGAATTTCCCGCTGATCCATCCGAAATCAAGATCATTTTTAATGCCTTTATAAGAATCCTGTTCGTCGAGATAATTGATCCTGTAATTTAAAGTTGATTTATTATTCCATTTATTTAAAAAACTGAAAATAAATCTGTTCTGAGTTCTTCCGCTGAACTCCTGGGCGAGGTTGAAATCTCTGGAGAATTCTACATCGTTGATCCTGTCTAAAATATGAAACTGCCTGTCGATGTACTGATATTCAAAGTTGGGCGTTCCTTTCCAGTTATTTTTGGTGAAGGTTTTATTTCCGAAAACCCTCCATGCATATCCGATATTCTGATCAGAATCTTTTGATGAAAAGAGGTTGACATCATAGTTGCTTAAAGAAATATCTGCACCGATTTTTCCGTCTTTTAAAAGATATTCGGAATTCAGTGAATAAACCTGCGATTTTTCCGGTGAAGGAAGTTTTCTTACGGCCCGGTAGTCTCCCATATTTGGGCCTACATATTCAAAAACACGACCGTTATTCGTGGTCTGTGTAATTTTATAATCTCCGAGATTTGCCCCAAAATAGGTAAAGGAAACAGTGTACAAAGTTTGTGTGGCATCTGTGGAAAACTGATAATAATTCCCGCCCGGATCCTGCACCAGTCGATAAAGGATTTTATTGACATCATATTCTTCAACAACGCCGGAAGGTGCATACATGAGATTTGGGTTGTTTCCTGCATCTGCTAGAATTTGCTGATCTTCAGGTGAAAGATTTAAAGCAAGCGGAGCATTTTTATTATCATTTTCCATAAACCAATTGAGTCCGAGTTTCAATTTTTCTCTTTTATGCTCAACTTTTCCGGTGAATAAGTATCTTGAATAATTCCTGTTGGTATAATTGTAGGAAATGGTAATAAAGTTCTGCTGGAAAATAGGCCTGAAACTGGTAAAGGTGACCTCGCCTGTATTGTAATTGATAATATAATCCTGGTTTTCCCCACGTTTCATCAAGATTCCATCTATAAAAACCTGTTCTGACCCGGAAATCAGAGTGATAAACTGTTCACCGTTTTTTCCTGTCAGGCGGTAAGGTCCCTGATTTCCTTCAACTCCCTGAAAACGAATTCTGTGAAATTCGCTTCGTGCAACTCCCATCGATACATCAACAAATGTTTTGTTTTCTTTCCCGAATTCAGTCTGGAATTCAAGTCCCATACTTCGTCTCTGGTATTTTGCGAAATAATTCTTGGCTTCCACAAGATCCAGATGCCCTGCTCTCAGGATAGATTTATCCTTGATATTAAGCTGCATGTAAATCTTATCAAATTCTTCCAGGGTCTGTGTGTAGCCGTCTGCCTGAATTGGCAGATTATGATCTGAAATGCTGGCAAGTATCGTGACATCTTTAGAAAGTCTGCCCGAAATCTGCAGATCCATGGAACTCTGTACAGATTGCCCCTGATTATTACCAAATGTAATTCCTCGGATAATGGAACCTTTAGAATTCAGTTCTCCTAAAAAACGTTTTTTATCATTTCTTGCCAGAACGGCTTCGTCAACAATAATTCTGTTACTGGTTTTTACAAAATCCATGGTGTCTTTTGCAAAAATATCCTGCTCAAATCTCGCGGCTAATATACTGTCTTGCTTAATACTGTCGCTTCTGATGCTGTCGTTGGGAAGGTTCGGGTTTTTCCACGTGAATATCTGAGCATTTCCCGAGAATATGCCCATTAAAAATAACATGAATATCAGAATATAATTCCGCAAGCCTTTAAAAATAATTCGTAAAAATACTTAAAAATTGTTTATATGAAGAGATTTAGTGCTATTAACGAAAAATTAATCTTTTTATCATCAAATGTTGAAAAATCTAAGTAAATTTGTCGGGTAAATTATTAATTTTTAAACTTAAGTCATGAAGAGAATTTATTCTTTTGTGGCCGCTTTTGCATTAGCGGCTTCTTTTTCGGCGCAGGGATCCGAATCATTTTCAAATTTAACAGCAACAGCATCATCTTACAGCAGCGGCAGCTACACAGGCGACAATGGCGTAACCTGGACTTTTTCAGGTGCAAGAAAAGTAACAAGCACTGATAATGTTAATGGGACGTCAGTCGGTTTCAACGATACCGGAGTAAGAACAATCAGTGCAAGTTCCGGAGCGAATGGAGTAGGAACGATCACCTATACGGTGAGATCATATTTTACATCGGGAAGTGGCGCCAACAGGACCATTCAGGTTTATGTGAACGGAAATATGATTGACACATACACTCTTGCAGCAATGAATACAAACTATACAAGAACCGCTACCGCTAATGTTTCCGGTGATGTCAATATCGAATTCAGATCAGCAGGATCTAAACAAATTGTTTTGGATGACGTTTCATGGACACAGTCATCAGGAAGTCTTTCTGTTAATGATTTAGAAAGACAAAAGAAATCTTTTGTGAGAAATTCACTTGTCAATGATGAAATCAGTTTCGGTATTAGTGCTAAAAATATTATAATATATAATATGTCTGGACAGGTAGTAAAAATTGCCGCTTCTGGAAAAGAATATGAATCGCTAGACGTTGCTGAATTACCGAAAGGAAATTATATTGTAACCGGTACAGTAAATAATAAGCCTGTTTCTCAGAAAATTTTAAAACATTAATTTGTTAATTTAAATTTAAAACAGGGCGCTTCACAATTTGTAAAGCGCCCTTTTCTATGAAATTTTCTATCATAATAAATAGTAAATAAATAATTTCTATTCGTATCAGTGCATTACGTAATAAATTATATTTAACTATTATGGCGGATAAAATTGATTTTTTCTCAATTATTGTGGTATATAACTGTTGATTTGGCATTAATTTTGTATAATTTAGAATAACCAAATAAATCACTTGATTATGAGAAAAGCATTTACTTTTATCGGGTTAATCTCGATGGTTGCATTGTCGCATGCACAGATTGTTATCAATGAAATCTACACAGGAGGTGGGATTTTAGGAGCAACTTTAACAAACGATTTTGTGGAACTGAAGAACATCGGAAACACAACGCAAACACTAACGGGAGCAACCATACAGTATGGCCCCGTCTCAGGAGCCTTCACTCAGTATCACACTTTACCTACCATCAGTTTACTTCCGGGACAGACGTACCTTATTCAGGAAGGTGGTGACGGTGGCGGAATTATCAATCTCCTCAATCCGAATCTTGTTGTGAATGTTGTTCTGAATTTTGACGGGTCAGGACCTGTAGTCGGAATAGGATTAGGACTAGCACTTACATCCGGAAAAGTTGCTCTTGCAAGCAATGCAACGCAGGTTACAGGTCCTACCGCTTCGAATGTTTTAGACTTTGTAGGGTACGGACTTGCCAATCAGTATGAAGGAGCAGGAGCGGCTCCATCTCCCTCTATCCTGAATTCTATTACAAGAGTTTCCGGGGACACAAACAATAATAATGTAGATTTCACTGTTACTTTGCCTTCGCCACAGGCTGGAACCTTAGCTGTAAGTGATATATCTAATAATTCTGTTCGTTCTAATTTCATTAAAAATACTTTCGTAAAATCTAACGAAATTGTTTTTGGGGCAGATGTAAAAGATGTAAAAGTTTACAATATGGTTGGACAAGTTGTGAAAACTGCTTCTGTAAAAGAAAATCAGCCGTTAAACGTTGATGAACTGCAAAAAGGAAACTATATCGTAACAGGTACAGTAAATAATCAACCGGTATCTCAGAAAATCCTGAAGGATTAATCTTGAAGAAGCCAAAAAATAATAATGCCTTGGATGATTTAATCCGAGGCATTTTTTTTATTTTTAATACCAGCCTCTTCTCGCGGCATTAATAATTGAGTTTAAATTAAGAATTAATGTGTATCTGATGCGTCTTCCATAGTCCTTAAATGAAGGTTCAAAACCTAATGAAGACTGAACAGGAAAATATATTTCAAGAAAATCAGGAATCACACGTACTTTTATACCGCTGTCCCAGATAAATTTAGTTGACTGATTTTTATTATCGTAAACGCCCGCGTCAGCATACACATGGAAAATTTTCCAGACACTTGTATCTATATTCACGGAAGTGATCCATTTATTGACACTTCCCGGAATAAAAGATTTAAAACCTCCGTCGGCCAAAATAAACTGCTGCGAAAGAATTCCTCCGGTTGCACTTTGACCCAAAAGATTATAGGAAAAAGAATAATCTGAAACCCTGGAAATTCCATAATTAAAAGTGTTATTCCTTGTATTGTTTTTTATGAAATATCCTGCAAAAAGTCGTACGCTGAGCTTTTGTCTTGGCGCAAATTCCCATCGGTAAAAACCTTCTGCGGTTACTTTATGGAAATCTTCCATCCATTGGGTGCTTATTCCGAGGCTTTTTTCATGAATACTCTGGCTGTCGTTGTATCCATATCCCACACTCCAGAGATTATATTTGTCATAATCATTATTGGCAATCATGAGCGGACTGAGATCTCTCTCAAAATAATTATAAGAAATTCCGACGCTTCTGCCAACAGTACTTCTCGGATTCTTCCTGAAATTGATATTCGAATAGATTGATCCCTTTCGATAGGCAAGATCATAATCATAATGAAAATATGATCCGGAAACTCCAAAAGTCAGACTTCTGAAAATACTTTCTGCAGGCAGAAAAGAGTAGGCTACACCTCCCGATCCGGTAAGTTGTCCTGTTCCCGTACTGTATGTCGGGGTGAATGAGTATAAAAATTTCTGATCAAAAAAAGACTGGTTTTTAAAATTAAATCCAATCAAAAATTTATCATAAGTATTATTAAAACGGATTTTCGGACTGATATAAATTTCATTAAACTCAGGATTCGGAATGTCTTTAATCAGTTTCAGCTTAATTTTTCGCATGTTGGAAAAAAATCCTTTAGCATAGAGAAAATTGTCCCTATAATTCGCTTCCGGGAAAATATACTCGTCGTTTAGGGTAATTTTATGAGTATTAAGATCAGGAATTGATATTGTTGTATTTTTTTTATTTTCTTCCGTTTCCACCCAATATTCCTTTTTATCGCCTTCTTCCGATTCTGTTTCAATTTTTACGGGGATATTGGCAGATATATTTTTTTGAATCCTTATATTGAGAGAATCTCCTTCTTTTTTAAATCTTTTAAGCTTAAAATTGACTCTGTTTTTATGCTGTAAAAATTCTGATAGATAGGTTGTCCTTTTATCTTTTTCGGCTAATTCTTTTATAAAATCATTCGGATTGGTTTCCTTATCGGTATTTTTTGCGATGAAATTCTGAACCAAAATATCAAAATTTTCATACCCCATTTTATCTGCCGAATAATTAAATAAGGTTCCGGTTTCAAAACTACTGATGGCCATGTCATTAAAATTGCTCAGAACAGCATACTTTTCAGCAATCTTCTGATCCAGGTTTTGGGACATGATGTACTGGTAGGTAAGTCCGTATCGTTCGATGAGTTTTACATCGGAAGCATGAAATAGTTTTAACGGTTTTACTCCGAAAAGTTTTGTTTCAGGCAATGTGCCTAATAATTTGGTATCTGAATAAAATTTCTTTAAATACTGAATTTCAAGGTAAGATTTCAATCCATTTTTAAACCAGTGATAATTCTGTTTGTCGGTGATGATGCTTTCATCCAAAACTTTTTTGGCTATGATTCCGAAATAATCGAGATCTGTTTTCTGTGCATCATTAAAAAGCTGAAACTTGAATTTCCAGACCGTGATATCATTATTTCCGAAAAAATCTTCTTTTGTCCGGAATTTGTCCGAAATAAAAATTCTTTCAGGGATTGTACCGATTCTGTCTTTGATAAATTTTAAATGAAGCGGAAGAAAAAATTCCAGGTTCTGCTTCTCTTCAGGTTTGATATTGTACCCGAATTTGATTTCCGTGTGAATGTCACCGGTGTTGATATTAATCGTTGGATAATCATTCTGCGAAATGATAAATTCAGGATCAGAATCAAGATATCCTTTAAAAGAATTCATCTGAAACTGCTGAAGATTACTTTCAATAAAAGAATTGACAGGAAGATCAAAATTCACTGTCCAGTATGTATTAAAACTTACCGATTCTTCAATGTCGTGATAATCTCTTTTGGAAATATTGTCCGGATCAAAGCGATCCGGAACAATAAAGAAATATTTTAGTGCTACGTTATTATCGGAAGTTCCGTACCCGGTAAATTTTTTATCAGGAAGCTGAACTTCGTATTGCAGCTTTAGTTTTATTTGCTCTCCCGGTTTTAGAATTTCTTTCAGCGGCAGGAAAAAATTTTCATCGGAAATATTGCTTACCGGAATTTCCTGATCAGAATTTTTAATCTGTAAGTTCAGTAGTTTCCCGAGTTCGTTCTTTTTTGCAAAATGAAGATCTGTATTTCGGTCCTCAAGTTTTCGGTACACCAGTGATGTTCCTCTTTTATTATAGGCAGATACCCAGTTGAGAAGCTTTACCGTATTAAGGTCATGCTTTGAATTGTTATAATAAACCATTTCCTGATTAACGCTAAGCTTCTTTTTATCGGGAGACAGCTTGGCTTCAATATAAATGCTGTCTTTTTGTGCAGAAATCTCTGCAACACCAAAAAACAAAGCAAGACCAATACAAATATTTCTCAATTAACTGTGATATGGTTTCAAATATAACTTATTTTGCAGAAAATCATTTGAATTTTAAATTAACTTTCGGTTAGTTTTTTTTCAGAGAACTCAAATAAGCATTCCAGCCTTCATTTTTATAAGTAACTGCAGCTTCGGCAGGGTTTTCAGATTTGTAGATTCCTCTTCCTACGATAATAAAATCGGTATGAAGTGTTTTAAATACATGTTCAGGAGTATTGTACTGTTGGCCTTTTCCGTCACCTGAGTCCGCAAGATTGACACCCGGAGTGAACAGTAGCATTTCTTCAGGAAGCGGATTTTGAGAAACTCCTCCAATTACGTTGGGATGAGATGCAGCTACTTTCAGGGCTTCTTCTCTGTAAGCACTCGTCGTTAAAGCGCCTTTTGAAGACATTCCAATAATGGCAACAACACCTACATTTTTAAAGCAGTCTAAAGATTCAAAACCACCAATAACCTGAGACGTTACAAAATCTGCCCAATCTGTAATTTTGAAAACTCCGCTTGTAAACTGAAGCTCCTGAGTATTGCCGATGTCTGCAAATTTTCTGTCTTCCATAAGAAGGAAATTGTGTTTTGCAGCCAAAGCTTTTAACGGAGTGATTGTTTTTTCGTATTCGAAATCAGAAATAATATCGATATGAGTCTTTAAAGCGATCACATGTGGACCAACTTTTTCAGCCAGATCCAGTAATTCCTGCGTTGTTGTAACGTCGGCAGACGCAATTAAATTAGATTGCTTTGATAGTGCCGTCTCTAGCAGTTTCTTAGAAACGGAATGTTGCGCCGTATTGAGTTTCTGTTCGTAAGATGCTCTTGTAACTTCTTCAAACTGAATATGATTTCCTTGTAAAAAATCCTGGATTCTTTTCACTTCATCATCTGAAAGTTCGCCGTTTTCCTGAAGGATCGAGCAAACTTCCGAAATGTTGAAAAGAGTGTGAACTCTATATCCTTTGCTTTCCAGAAGCTCTTTTCCGCCCTGTTCTCTGTCAAGAACGACAACAATATCTGCAACCTTCAAGTCTTCCTGCTCAACTTCTGCGATCGTTTCGATTAAGGATTTTCCTGAAGTGATAACATCTTCTACCAAAAGGCAATTTTGTCCTTTCTGATAAATTCCTTCAATCAGCTTTTTTGTACCGTAGTTTTTGGCTTCTTTTCTTTTTATAATTAATGGAATATAGCTTTCAAGAGACATCGCCGTAGCCATCGGAAGAGCTGCGTAAGGAACTCCGCAAATCAGATCAAAATTATCCAAAGGAAGCATTTCCAAAAGATAATTGGCTAAGTTTTTTAAAATTTTCGGATCTGAAGCCAACGGTCTTAAGTCTACATAAAAAGGACTTTCGATACCGCTTTTTAATGTAAATCTTCCAAATTTGATGATGCCCAGCTTATAGCACTCTAAAAAGAATTCTTTTTTACTTTCCATTATTTTTTATTAGATGTTGCAAATTTAAGGAAATGATGTTGAAAGTCAATTGTGAATTTTACTTCGTAAGTCAATTGTGAATTTTTAAAATATATAACTTATTCATTTATTCACAAAAAAACATCCATTTCGGATGTTTTGATTATTTTACGATTTCGGCATCGATTATTTTCGTATTGCCGTTATTATATTTTCGTTCGGCTTCCCAAAGAAGAAACTTGTCGACTTCTTTGATAAGTTTAGGAATCGTAAGAGATAAAACTGCGAGATCGTCCAAAACTCCGATGACCGGAACTGCTACTTCAGGCAGAAGGTCAATGGGCGAAATAATGTATAAAATTCCTAAAAGCGGAAGGATGATATCAATAGACCTCATCGGATATTCTCCTTTTTTCCACATTTTTACCATTCTGAAAATATCAGGGATTTTTCTTACAAAACCTTTATGATTGATAGCCTCTTTTGCGAGATTTAATTTTGAATATTTCATTTTGTGCTTGCTTTAATAATTCTTCAATGGTACTGATTTCGCAAATTTTATACCAAGTGACTATTATCAAAAGTTAAATTATTTTATGATATTATCTATAAACTGATGTACAGATTCTGTATTCCAGTCTCTGGATGCATCTTCTTTGATGATGATTCTTCCGTCTTTATCAAGCAGGTAAGTAGTTGGGAACACTTTCGGAAGGATTTTCTCGGAAATCGGACTCTGTGCAATATAAACGGGAACGTTATAATTGTTCTCTTTTAAAAATTTTCTTACGGCATCTTCCTGATCATTCATGGCGATCAGAACAAAATCCACGTGATCTTTTCTGGTGTCATACAGCTTCTGGATCGAAGGCCATTCTTTTCTGCACGGCGGACACCATGTTCCCCAAAAATTCAGAAATACAGCCTTGTCTTTGAACGCTTTAAGATTTGTACTAGGAACGTTAATTCCCTGAAGGTCGATGTCATAATCTTCATCACTGACATGAACTGCATTTTCAATTGTGGCAATAGGGAAGAACGTATCTTGAAGCTTTTCTTTCACGCCCGGAACAAAAGCAATTACTCCGATAATGACGATTAATACGAGATAAATGAGATTTTTTTTCATTTAATATATTTTAAAGTTACAGCAATTCCAGCATTTCCTGAACGACATCTTTTCCTCTGTTTTTTGCATAATAAATCTGCAGATCATTATAAAACATATCTTTCGTGTAAGTTTCCGGATCGGCTTTATATTTGGCTAACAGTTCTTTTCCATATTTCGGACGCGGTCCCCATGAATTTTTAACATTAAAATCCTTATCAAGAATAATCACTTTCGGAATGGATTCTGTTCCATTGGTCAGGAATTGATTAATTAAACTTTTATCACTGTCTCTGAGGAAAATTCTCACTTCATTTCTGTTCTCGAAAAATTTAACCAAAGCCGGAACGGTAGCACTTGCATCGCCACACCATACTTCAGAGATAATCAGGATTTTTCCGTCGAAGTTTTTTGCTTCGAGCTCTTTCAGCTGGTTTTCATCCGGAACATATTTCTTTAGCGTTCTGTCGATTCTTTGTAAGCCAAGCTCGTAATATTGCTTATATTCTGCTTCCTGTTGATTGGCAGGATTTTCTAGTCTTTGTTTTCCGATTTTTACGTACTCTTCGAAAGAGATACCTTGTTCCCAGTAATTTTTCATTACTAAAATATATATTTAAAAATGATTGATATTTCTTGTTTTGTTGATCAGAGACAGATCTGCTAGTACAAAAGCCGCCAGACTTTCCACCACAGGAACTGCCCGCGGAAGTACACAAGGATCGTGGCGCCCTTTTCCTTCAACAATAGCTTTATTTCCGTCTTTATCAACACTTTCCTGAGGTCTTAAAATCGTTGCTACAGGTTTAAAAGCTACCCGGAAATAAATATCCATTCCATTAGAAATTCCACCTTGAATTCCACCTGAAAGATTGGATTTTGTGGTGAAATCTTCATTAAAAAGATCATTGTGTTCTTTTCCTGTCATTTTAGCGCCGCAGAATCCGCTTCCGTATTCAAAGCCTTTTGCGGCATTAATATTGAGCATTGCTTTCCCCAATTCTGCCTGAAGTTTTGAAAAAACCGGTTCCCCAATTCCCACGGGAACATTTTTGATAACACAGGTAATGGTCCCGCCGATGGTGTTTCCTTCTTTTTTGATCTCTTTGATTCTTTCGATCATTTTCTCAGCAGTTTCTGCATCCGGACACCTCACTTTATTGCTTTCCGTTTTTGAAAAGTCAAGATCCTGATAAGGTTTTTCACAGAAAATTTCGCCTACAGAAGAAACGTAAGCATTGATTTCAATATCTGCTAAAAGCTGTTTAGCTAGCGCTCCTGCAACAACCCAGTTTATGGTTTCCCGGGCTGAAGATTTTCCGCCGCCGCGATAATCTCTCAATCCGTATTTCTGATCGTAAGTAAAATCTGCATGGCTCGGGCGATATGAGTTGGCAATATGATCATAATCTTTCGATTTCTGATTTTCATTTTCGATCATAAAGCCAATCGGGGTTCCTGTTGTTTTTCCTTCAAAAATACCTGAAAGGAACTTTACGGTATCACTTTCTTTTCTTTGGGTGACGATGGCCGACTGACCGGGTTTTCTGCGATCAAGTTCATATTGTATTTTATCAAAATCAACCGTTAAACCTGCCGGGAAATTATTGATGATTCCACCATAAGCCAGACCGTGGCTTTCTCCAAATGTTGTAAGGCTGAGAAGATTACCTAAAGTATTTAACATGACACAAATTTACAGCTTTTTATCCAAATATAGAATGAAGGCTATCTGTTATGTTGATAGGTATTTCTTATAGAATTTATAATTTTCTCTGCGTCTGTTTTTTCTTTTAGATTTAACTTTTTCCAGACAAAACCTTTTCTCATGTTGTTTTTGTCTGCCATCTGCGGAAAAATGCCTGCTTTTACATCATCGAAAATATAACTTTCGGAGATAGCCGGTAATTTAGTGTCAAAATTATAAGGATATTTTTTTGAGACATGAAATAACAGATTTCCTACTTTATAGGTATTAAATTCCTGATTTTTATAACTTGAAGGTTTGTAAAACTGTTCTTTTTTCACGTTTCCCATAAAGTTTCCAAGCCAGAAGCTGGGGACATACGTTTGAAGAATGGACGGCACAGTCAGAAATCCGACAATTATTATGCTGAATACCGAAAAGATTACAATTGAACTTTTTTTAGTAAAGAAATTGATAAACAGGATAAGAAAGATAACAAAAAAAACATCAATGAAAAATCTGTATTGTGCTGAAAATAAAATAACCAAAATGCCTTTAGTTATTATTGAAAGACAAATTAAATTGATGATCTTATTTTTTTTAATGAAGCTAAAAATGATAAATACAATTAGAGTGATTATAAGGGAAATATTAATGGGCGATTTTATTCCATCTAAAAAAATCCAGTTTTTAATATAATCATAAAAAGAAAACATTGAAATTTCCTGGTAAGAATACTGCATATCATAGGTTTTCTGGATGGCAAAGTGAGAGGATATCTCTAAAATTTCATTATTGGGTTTCCAGTCTGTACCTATATCACCTATAGAAAGCGGGAAAACAGGGTAGCCGAATGTCCAGATGTTTTTAATGAAAAATAATATGAGAACTAAAACTCCAGGCAAAAGTATTCTTGCTGATGATTTAACGATTAAAAATGAATAAAGAAAACTTAGTATTGGCAGCCAGATCATCGTTGGTTTTATGGCAAATACAAAAATAGAAAATGCAAATACCTGAGCTGTTGATCTGTTTTCTTTTAAAATTTCATTTAAAATGATTAAAGAAAATATGATCACCGGCAAATCAGGACTCGGAGACTGTGAAAATAATAATAGAACAGGAATAAAACATAACTGAATCCAACTTTTATTTTCTATAATATATAAGGTATAAATAATCAGTACTATTGAATTAATTCTTAAAAATGGGTCGGAAATATTAGAAAAACCTGCCTGAAATATATGCCATATCGACATTTGTCCCAATGTGAGATCAAGGTTGGAAATCCCTTTTACAATTCCGAATTCGGTAAGCCATTGTATGGTAGGTACGTAATATCCGAAATGATCTAAAATAAACGGATAAAAAGATCCGCAAAATAAAATGATGATTGAAATGAATGCGATTAATGCCCAGTCTTTTTTGGAGAAGCAAGTAAATTCTTTGTAAATTTTATGCTTAAAGAAATAGAATTCTCCTACTACTATTGTTGCAATCTCAACATGTGAATTTAAAGGGACAAAAAATGCCAAAACTGTCCATAGTATGCTGATGGTGAAAATACCTGATAATGATTTACCCGAAATGCCACTTAAAAATTTACCTGAGATATATTCAGTAGCCTTTCCCCAGCCCATAAAAACCGGAATCAAAAAAATACTTGAAAGGAAAATTAAAAACATAAAAAAAGATTGCTTAAAAATAAGCAATCTTTCTAAGATATAGTAAAAATAATTAATTGCGTGGCTGTACTCTTCCGCTTTTTCTATCCTGTGCTCTACCCAGCGTATATCCTGTAGCACCACCAATTACACCACCAATCGCGGCACCGGCACCCGGACTTTTTTTGTTAACAATCGCTCCCAGTGCAGCTCCTCCTACAGCACCGATAATGGTACCTTTAGCAGCTTCGCTCATCCCTTTTTTCTGAGTAGTACCTTGTGAGGCAGTGCTTCCGTTATTGGCATAAGTTCCATTATTTGAACTTGAGCTAGGTCTGTCTCTGTACACGGTATGTGTTTCTCTAATTACCTGAGGTTTTGAATTCGCTACCGCTGTTTTAGCCTTTTGAACTTCGGCAATACTGTCAGCCTTTTTCTGAGCTTCGTAAGCCATTTTTTCTTTTTCAATGGCTAATTTTTGCTTTTCAATTTCGAGTTGTCTCATCTGGAATTCCATTTTTTGTTGTTCCAGTGATTTTTCGGCTATCTGATCATCTTTTTTACAGGCGGTCAATAAAAATACTGACAACAATCCCGTCAACACTATACTTTTCATAATTCAAATTTTAATAGGTATCGAAGACTAGGCTTTGATTGTATGGTATTTTCAATTATGAAGCCAAAACTTATTTAAGTAATGTTAAAATTTTAGAAAATCTATTAAATAATGTGAAATATGTTTAATAATATAGGCTCATAACTGTAAATAACTGTTGATTTAATTGGTGAAGTTGATTATGTATTCCAGAATTGTATTAAAATGATTGTATGCTTTATCATATTATGATCTGGCTCATAACGGTTTCATTTTAATGTATATAAATTTGAAATTAATTATACACCAAAAATTATTTATATGAAAAAAGTAATGCTATTAATGCTGGGAATAAGCCTTTTTGCCATAAGCTGCAAAAAGCAGGAAGTACAGAATGATAACTCAATAAGTGATTCAGCTTCTACAGGAACTTTGCCATCTGACAATACAACTTCCGGTTCATCTATGGACACCACCGCAAGTGTACGAGACAGTTTGATGAATCAGGAAAGGGGAACCTCGGGACAGGCTACAACACCTAATCAGACTAACGGATCTGACAGAAGTACAAAAACTTCGGCAGGAACAGGAACTGATTCGGCTAGATAAGAACACTTTTTTAGACCCCATATACCCTTTTTAAACTCCTCAGTAACTCTGGGGAGTTTTTAAATTTACTATACTTTCATTTAGTTAAATTTAAAATTTTCCCTAAATGTGACTTTAATCATAAAGTTTCCGTGTTTTCATATTTAATTTTACTTAAGAATTAAATTGATTGATTCTATAAAATTTTTTTTCATCATTTGTGTTTTTGGTCCCCTTTGTAAGGGGACCTTGTTTTATTATAAGCTGAAGTTATTGCAAAATTGATACGCTCTTTATATCCAACACATCGAAGATATGATGAAATTTCCCATTTTCAAGCACTTGTGAAAACTATGACCGGTTTTGACGTATTTTGACGCGTTTTGACCGGTTTCCGAGGTACTTTCTTCGGGTGTTCTTCGGATCACCTTCGGGTCGGCTTCGGAAAAACGGTACTTTTTCCGAAGAGCTTCCGAACAACACCCGAAGGATTGTCGAATAAATCTGATCATCTTTTTGAAAATTATTATATTTTTTTTCTGTGGTTCATTTTCATTTAATTGGCATTATGGGAGATTAATTTTTGTTAAAAATCACTTAAGCAAGAATAAAAATAATCTGCTGATACTAAGCTGTAAATATTATTCACAAAAGCTTTTCTAAGCATTTTTTTATTACTGTAAATTCTTTGTAATCTATGATTCTGATATCATATTTTTTTATAATTTCGCTTCGGATGTAAAGGATATTATACAACCTTAGGAACAAAAAATGCATCTATGATAATAACACGACATGATTTGTCGTTTAAGAGAATTAGTTTTGCATAACAGGTTACTATTTGATCTAAGACCTGAAAAAATTAATAAAAACAAACCATGATAACAACCATTTCTATTCAGGCAATTTTCCATGATTGCTTCTCTTTTTTAAGAACAAACAGGTTTTTGATTTCTTAAAATAACTTCATCACACAAAACAATAATCTTTAACTCTTTCAAACACTACGTATGAAAAGATTCTACTCAAGTGCATTCATTTTATGCACATTCCTGAGCATTTCTGCCCAGGAAGTAGTCTGGCAGAAAGACATCAAATCTGCAACGCAGGATTTTCTTTCCCAGATTACCACGACCATCGATCAGCAGTATCTGATAACCGGAAGCGGTATTAAGTCCAACAACAACCAACCGTCAACCATCAACCAAAAACAAAATAACGGATACGACTATCATTTGATTAAATTAAACCAGCAGGGCGAAGAAGTCTGGGAGAAGTATTTCTCGGGTCAAAATCATGATTTTTTATCAGCAACAGTGAATACCCAAGAAGGTGGATTTTTGCTGGCAGGGACATCTTTCAGCGGAAAAGGCTTGGATAAAAAAGAGGATTCCAAAGGAGGATCTGATATCTGGCTGATCAGAATTAATGAATTTGGGGATGAATTGTGGCAGAAAACGATTGGCGGTGCTTCAGATGAAGAAGCCAGAGCGGTGATTCAGACGACAGATATGGGATTTTTTGTGGCGGGGAACGTTGCCTTCGACTCTGCTAAGGCAACAGGCCAATCAACGGATCCGCGTTCCCTGAGCGGAGCCGAAGGGAAGGGAACAGCAGGCTATGGTTCTAAAGATGTTCTGGTGGTACGGTTGGATAAAAACGGGAAGGAATTATCACACCTGGTTTTGGGCGGAAAAGGATTGGATGAGGTGGAGAAAATGATTCCGACGAAAGATGGCGGAGCTTTATTGGGCGTGTATTCCAGAAGTGCATCCTCCCCCAGCCCCTCCAAAGGAGGGGAGCAAAACGCTTCAACCCAAAATTCAAAATCACTTTCCGGTTATGCAAAGTCTACCGAAAATTTCGGTGAAGGCGACTACTGGATCATCAAGCTTTCCAAAGACGGAAAAGTGGAATGGGAAAAGAACTTCGGCGGAACAGGAGACGATCATTTGAGAACATTGGCTCTGACTTCTACAGGATATCTGATTGGTGGAGAATCAAGATCGGAAAGATCAGGAAATAAAACCGTCGGCATCGAAGAAGGAACGGATTTATGGCTGATCTCTCTTGATGAAAGAGGCGAGATCTGGCAGAAATCCTACAATTTTAAAAATCGTGATGTGCTGATGGGAATGAGTGTGATATCCTCCCCTGGCCCCTCCAAAGGAGGGGAATCCGGCAACCTGACCAAAGGCATTTTGCTGGGCGGATACACCCAGGCGGAAGGAAGAATAGAAAGTGATGATGAAACATTCTGGATGCTGTACCTGGACCAAAATGGCCAAGAGCAGTGGAGAAAGCATCTCACTGGAGACAAGAGACAAAGAGAAGAGAGACTGTCCGACATAAAACTCAACGGAGATGGTTCGATTGTATTGGCCGGAACAAGCGCAGAGGAATTAGGAAAAGAGAACTGGAAAATTGTGAAGCTTGGAGATAAGCAGATTGATCAGCTGATCGAAAAGCAGGATATTAAGATTTATCCGAACCTGGTGAGTGAGTATGCGTATGTAGAAATCGGGTTTGACTTTAAAGAAGCGGATATTGTGCTGTATGACATGGGTGGAAGACAATTACAGAGCCTGAAAACCAAAAATAAAGTAACCAAAATTAATACGCAGGCTCTGGTGCAGGGAGCGTACCTGGTGAGGGTGAAAACTAATGATAATAAAACAGCGAGTGCTAAACTGATTAAGAAATAATGAACAAACAGATCAATAAAATAAAAATGAAGAAAATATGTATTTATTTCCTCCTCGTTTTTCTGACTCATAACTTTTATAGCCAGCAAACTGTAGGAAATAATCAATTAGACAGACAAGTTTTGGATTTCCCTACTTCTCCTGATGCTTATAGCCTTAGTAAGGTTGGCAAATTACCTATGGACCTGTTCAATGGAAAAGCCAATATCAATATTCCCATTTATTCAGTAAGGATAGGTGGCTTGGATTTTCCGATAGGTCTTTCTTATAATACCGGAGGGATCAAACAGAATGAGATCGCAAGTTCTGTAGGGTTGGGCTGGGCTTTATCCATGCCTAATTCTATCTCAAAAAACATCTTTGATAAAGACGATGATTTTTCACCTTTATTTTTTCATGATATTAACCACGCTACCAATACATTGGCTGGTTTTGATATTTTTGACAACACTAAGCAGGCGGATATGGATTTATTAAGCTCGGGACAATATGATCTAAAACCTGACCTTTATATGTACAACCTTCCAGGATTGAGCGGAAACTTCATTGTGAATAATAACATAGGATATACGATTCCCCATGAGGATATTAAGATAGAAAAAGTAAGTCCAGGCTTTACAATAACCGACACTCAGGGTAACAGGTACTGGCTATCATATAACAATCAAGTCTTTTCAAAAAGTACCGGACAAGCACCTCAATTATCAATGAATCAAATGTCATTGGACAGTCTTAGAACATCAAATGGAGATATTTTAAAATTTGAGTATCAAAAAGTACAGAAATATACTGAAAAAACAGTATATGAAAAAAGATATATTTACACAATATATGAAAATTACACTCCAACGGGATATGAGGAGTTTCCTACTCTTAATCCAAGTCCTCCGGATGTAATTAACACTGAAAACAATACAGAAAACCTGATTTCAAAAATTATATTTCCTGAAGGAGAAATTAGCTTTTTGTATTCGGGTGACGAAAATCTGCTGACGACCTCAGATGCAATGTATCGTAAAGACTTGAATTCAAGTGTAGGGGGAAAGGCATTAAAAAGAGTAATTGTAAAAAATAAAGGAGGCAAAATAATCAAGCAGATATCATTAACGCATTCATACTTTGAATCTGCCAGTCTTAATAAAACGTATGAAGATTACAGACTCAAATTAACGGAAGTTATTGATGACCTGAATGGCTCCAAACATTCTTTTACCTATAATGAACAATATCCTCTTATCAGAAGAAATGGCAATTCCGACGATCTTTGGGGATATTTTAATTCTAATATTACATCCGGATCCAATATCCCTTTTGTGTATGGATCAAATTCTACCATTATTGGCGGCTCACGAGACAGAGGAGTCAATGCACAATATACACAGATGGGCGTTCTAACAAAGGTCAAATACCCGACCGGTGCCGAGAAAAAATTGTATTATGAGAATAATGATTCCGGACAGACTTCTACGCATACAGAGTATCATACAGAAACGATTGACGGTATCGATTCGGATGTTGCGATAAATCCAAATGAATTGTCCGTGACAAAAACAGTTACTATCGACCCCGCTCTGCACGATGTAAAGGTTCACTTTTCGAACGGTTGCCTAAACAATACAGATCCTCAAACGTTTCCTTCGGGAGGAGATTACAGCTCCTGCAGAGGATTTGTAACCGTAGGAAGCATTACAAACAACTATCATGTAACTCAAGAAATTCCCGTTAATAATACTGGACAGCCTATTCAGCTGAAGCTCACAAGATTCGGAGACTGTGGATGCTCATTGAGTATTTCACATGGCTATACGACCTCTTACACCCAAACAACAAACCAATTGGTCGGAGGATTAAGAATCAAGCAAATTGAAGATATTGACAATAATAATGTATCCAATATATTTTATTATGATTATAACAACTCAGGTACTTTAAAAAGAAAGTTCAGTTTTTACAAACCTTATTACCGTGTGGCAGAGCCTCGGATAAATGTCGGAACTCCGGATCCTGATGTAGGGTATATTGCTCCGGCTGACTATGTAACCGAAATTAAAGAATATCAGTCATCCGGAAATGCTTTTACATCTTACAACTCGGGGAATATCATGACGTATTCTAAGGTTACAGAAAGAAACGGACTAGGAGAAATTATACATATATTTACCAATGACAATCAGCTACCTTACAGCCCTTATTCAAATACGACTGTATCGTATACCGATTGGCGAAATGGTCTTCCCTTAACAACGATCTATAAAAAAGGCAGCGATACCTTAAGAAAAGAAGTTTTTCATTATGAGTTCAATCCGTTGAAAAATCCAAAGGCAGGATTTATTGTTGGTAATCCGGATGAAATGGCTTTCGGAATGGATCTATTTATGGTAAAATACCATAACAGCCATGGATTAGCCGTTAACTTAGCAAACTACGAAATGAGCTATTATCCACTTTCCATTTACGGAGGGGCAATAGAGAAAAAACAATCAAAGACAACCGAATATTTTAAAAACAACAAGGTGGTAGAGACTGTCACCGATTATACTTATTCCGATACCGATATTAATAAACCTATTAATCTGATATCTGCGAAAAACACCTATAAGGATGGCTCTTTTGACGTAACAGGTTACACCTATGCCCACGACCAGGGCAACCAGCTGATGATTGACAGGAATATGATCGGTATTCCATTGGAAACAACCACAACGCAGACCATAGGTGGAACAACCAAAACGTTAGGTAAGACTAAAACAATTTATCCAACTTCATTGCCGACAGCTCAGACCGGAAATCTTGTTCTTCCAACCTCCACTCTTTCCTATGACCTTCAGTTTCCGACAGTGGTATCTGCAGAGATCCTTTATGACAAATACGACAGTAAAGGCCACCCGCTGCAGTACACGACAAAAGATGGAATTTCCACAGCCATCATCTGGGGATATAACAATACCCAGCCTATTGCCAAAATTACCGGGGCCAAGCTTTCAGATATCAGCCTGCCCCTGATCAATACCATCGTCAGCGCTTCGGATAGCGACGCTTCTGCCATACAGAATAATGACGAATTAGCATTCTTAACGGAATTGAATAATTTCAGGAATCACAGTAGCATGGCAGGTTATCAGATTACCACCTACACCTACGATCCTCTTATCGGCGTCAGAAGCATTACCCCTCCGTCAGGAATAAAAGAGGTTTATCTCTATGATTCCGCTAAAAGGTTGATGGAAATCAGAGAAGACAGCCAGACCGGAAAGCTGTTAAAAGAATTCAAGTACAACTACAAAAACTAATACCGATGAAAAAAATATTAATTCCGCTATCCGCTTTACTGGTCTCAGGCTTGGCTCATGCCCAGCTAGCTCCTGCTGAAAATTATGTGTATACGAAAACCTATCTTGATTACAATACCACTAATGGGCAGCCTACCAAGACTTCAGAAACCGTTCAGTATTTCGACGGTTTGGGAAGACCCAAGCAGGTGGTGAACATAAAAGCATCTCCACAGGGCAAAGATGTGGTGACTCCCATATTGTACGACGAGTTCGGAAGACAGCTAAGGGACTATCTTCCCGTGCCCCAACAATCTACTGCCAATGGTGGAATCTACTCCCAAACATCGGGTAATTTTCCGGTAGGGGATCCCACAGGAGTATACATCAATGAAAGAGCATTTTCAGAGAAAGTTCTGGAAAACTCTCCATTGGACAGGATATTACAGCAGAAACAGGTTGGGAATGCCTGGAACGATAAGCCCGTACAGTTTGATTATGATGTCAACACATTACCCGATGCAGTAAAGAAATACGTCACAGTGACGAGCTGGGAATATGAATCTACAAAAAGTACGATCAGTCAGAGTACTAATTTTGATGATGCCCAGTTGTATAAAAATACGGTAACGGATGAAGACGGTAACCAGACCATTGAATTTAAGAATGGACGGGGTCAGGTATTGCTGGTCAGAAAAATATTAAGTGTCACGGAAAAAGCTGATACATATTACGTGTACAATGAATATAACCAACTGGCTTTTGTTATTCCTCCTTTGGCTTCAGTCATTCAGAGCCTTTCGTCCTCTGACCTGGAAAATCTTTGCTATCAGTACAAATATGACGGCAGGGGCCGTTTGGTAGAGAAAAGGATTCCCGGAAAAGGCTGGGAATATATGGTGTATGATAAACAGAACCGGTTGGCCATGACCCAGGATGCCAATATAGGCGCCTCAAAACAGTGGCTTTTTACCAAATACGATAAGTTTGGCAGGGTAGCCTACACAGGTATTTACACAAGTCCTGCAAATTATGACAGTTCGGGAAGAGCTATTGAACAGGCGAATGTCGATGCCAAAGGCAGCAATAATGTGGCCAGGACCAGTATGGTAGGTTTTACCAATAATGGCATGGATGTATATTATGATAATACCGCTGCCAATAACTTTCCAAATATCATCACTACGCTTTTGAGCATCAATTATTACGACAACTATTATGACATTCGTTATGGTTTCAATCCCGATGTATCACAAGCGATCTTAGAAACTCCCCTTTTATCTGATAATCCTGATCAGGATGGAAAAAGTACCAAGAGTTTGCTGGTCATGAGCTTGATCAAAAACATAGAGGATGACAACTGGACAAAAAACTATGTGTACTACGACAAAAGAGGCCGGGTGGTCGGGAATTATTCGATCAATCATTTAGGTGGGCGAACTGAGGTTGCTTCAAAACTTGATTTTGCAGGAGTAGTTCAGCAGAGCATTACTCGCCACAAACGATTGGATACCGATACTGACAGGGTAATCACCGAAAACTTTACCTATGATCCGCAGAACAGATTATTGACCCATACCCACCAAGTGGATAGTAACCCTGTGGAATACTTAGCCCAGAACAGTTACAATGAGCTTTCGCAGCTTTCGGGGAAGAAAGTTGGAGGAATATCACCATCTACACCACTTCAGGATATCAGTTATAGCTATAATATCAGAGGATGGATGACGAAGATTAATGATCCTGCTAATTTGAATGGTAAATTATTCGGGTATGAAATAAAATACAACAATCCGGAAAACCCGAGCATCGCTCCTGCTAGATTCAATGGTAATATTGCTGAGATCGACTGGATGACAGGAACATTCCCTAATGGTACTAAGCGCAGGTATTCTTATCAGTATGACGGTCTCAACAGGCTTTTGCAGGGGGTATATTCGGAGCCGGGATCATCAGTCACCAGTAATAACTACTATAATGAAATCCTCAGCTATGACATAAACGGAAACATCAGTACCCTGAAAAGGTTTTCAGCACCCAGTACCGGAGGAACTACCGCAGAAAAGATTGATGATCTGATTTACAATTATACGGGCAATCGGCTGGATATGATTACTCTTCCTACAGGAGTTGTTAATAACCCATCAGGATATAATGCACTTCAAAACACCATTAGCTATGATTTGAATGGAAATATGACAATTCACCCGGATAAAGGAATTGTCGGGATTACATATAATTATCTCAACCTTCCTTCGGTAGTTACAAATTCAAGTGGAAGATCCAGCTATAAGATCAATTATCTTTACAGAGCGGATGGGACCAAAATAAGAAAATCCTTAAATGCTTTTGTCCAGAGCAAAACAGATTATCTGGATGGTTTCCAGTACTTAACAAGTGGCTCTGATGTTTTATGTGTGGGTTGTCCACCACCATCACCGGAACTTCAATTTGTACCAACTTCGGAAGGGTATTATGATTTTGTGAAAAATAAGTATATTTACAACTATATAGACCATTTGGGAAATACAAGGTTGAGTTATTTTCATAATGGCAGCAGCATAGAAGTTCTTGAGGAAAACAATTATTATCCGTTTGGGTTAAAGCATGAAGGGTATAATGCGTTGGCCGGAAATTCTACGTATAAATATAAGTACAACGGAAAGGAGCTACAAGAAACGGGGATGTATGATTACGGAGCGAGGATGTATATGCCGGATATCGGTAGATGGGGTGTGGTGGATCCTTTGAGTGAATTACAATTTGCTTATAGTTCATATTCCTATGTTTACGGAAATCCTATAAGATTCAATGACCCAACTGGGATGATTGGAAAAGAGGGAGAACCAAAATTAGATCCAAATGCACGTGGAGGTGATAATAACCCTGCCCTTATACAAGAAGTTGTAATGACTCGTACAAAACCGAGTTCGCTTTCATTTATGGGTATTAATAATATTGATGCTTATCATGCTTCTCAGGATAGACTGGCTTCTGCAATTAGAGGAAGTAAAGCCGCTCTTGCTACTGAAAAGTTTGAAAAAAATCTAGGGTTTGCTATGATAACTTTTGGAATGGGCGGAAGTAATTTACTAGCCTCTGCTGGTTGGGTAACTTTTGATTCTTATATGAGTTATCAGGATGAAGAAACTCAAGGAGCTGTAGCATCTGTGCAACTAATGGCTCTTGCAATACAACTTAGACATGGAAATTTAAGTAAGGTTAGTAGTATTTTAGATGTATTAGCAGCTGAAAAAGGGATAGTTATTAGTAATGGTGTAACTAAAAAAGGGGTTTTAAAAGTTGATTACTTATTCAGGGACGTCAATGATGCCAAAAATTTTGGAGCAAAAGCATTAGGTTCTTCCAAAACAAGAATTTATGATGGATCAGGTAAATGGATTGGATGGGAAAATAAGGTTGGAGATCAAGTTTATTGGGGGCATGGTGACTGGGGAAAAGGTGTAGGAAGTTCTACTTTTCCGCATTTAAATTACAATATTAATGGTCAGAAGGGACATTTGTTTTTAGAAAACAAAATCAATAATAGAGGACAAGCATCCGAATTTATGTCATATTTCAATTTAGGTAAATAATTATGGAGGATTTTATAAATACTTTAGGATCTATTTTTTCAAAAACAGGGGATTCCACTTTAAAAAATTGTAGTTATCAAAATGGTAAAATAAATATTCAAATTGAGCTTTTTGATGATGAATTATTAAATATGGAATTTTTAACAGAATTCTTATACAGAAAAAATATTGATATGAAAGCTCCTTTTAATAAAGGATACCTTAAATGTATAAAATTATCCGAAGTTTTAAATATAGAGAATAACCATTACACAGTTTCCGGAGATTTTATAACAATTATGAAAACTCAAAAAAGCAAATTGAATCTCGCTTTAGGGTTAAGTGCAAATAAATACACACATATTATTACTTACTCAAATAACGAAATAGTTTTAGCATTTGTTGTTAATGATAAAGACTCTTATAAATATGAATATGAGTAATTTTTCTATGTTGGGTCGTGTATCAGAGTTAGTGATGCAGGAATTTGTAAGTATTGCTCTTCTAAAAATATTATAAAAAACGGAACTACGAAAACCCGTAAACAACAATATTTCTGTAAAAACTGCCATAAAAGGTTTATAGAATTTTACAGTTATAAAGCTTATGACAAGAAGATTAAACCATTGATGAAAGCCAGCAGAGAAAGCCTGTTCAGGCAGTAACTATTAAAGCAAAATGCCTGGAATAGAATGTACTCGCCTGGGTTAGTATAAAAAAAGCCGCCCTCAAAAGGGCAGCTTCAATGATTTTATATCTTCATTGTAGACAACCAAAACAAAAACAAATTTATAGAGATATTCGTTGATATCACCAAGGAATTCTTCATATGTCCGTCACGTTCATATATTCAAACTGGGATGAAAGGAAATCAGTTATGAAAATTTGAATTATCATTATATATCTATAGGCAACTAGAATTAAAATTTAATACTAAAAACGAGATTTAGCCGTTAGTGTTAAGATAAAATTTTATTCTTTTTTACAAATTCCTGATAATTTTTAACAGAATATTTGTAAAAAAACATGATGTTATATGCTATTTATTAGCAAAAAACAAATAGATTTGCAATGATTAATATTAAATGATAACTTATGAAGAAAATTTCTACTTTCTTAGTACTTCTTCTGTGTTTGTTGAATCTAGGCGCCATACCGGATGCCTACGGACAAGCACCTGCAACATTACCCTATTCGCAAGACTTTAATACCGCAAATGATTTCACGCTTCTAAACGGAACTCAGACAAATAAATGGTTTTATGGTTCTGCTACAGGGAATCCTGGCAACTCTATTTACATCTCAAACAATGGTGCCGCCAATGCTTATAACACGGGTGTCACGAGTGTTGTACAAGCCTACAGAGATTTTACGATTCCTGCAGGATCTACTATTGCCAACTTTTCTTTTGACTGGAAAAATGTAGGGGAATCTGGTTGGGATTATCTACGGGTATGGTTAGTTCCTGCAACTTATACACCAACCCCGGGAACTCAGATTACCACAGGTACAGGAAGATTCCAGTTAGGACAGTTTGAACTGCAGTCTTCATGGCAAACATACAGTACGCCAAATCTTAACATTAGTGCGTATGCGGGAGCAACAATGAGACTTGTTTTTGAGTGGAGGAATGACGACTCATTCGGATCACAACCTCCTGTTGCCGTGGACAACATTAATATCAGTATACCTACCTGTATTATGCCATCAGGTCTGGGTGTATCCGCAGTAGCGCCAAATACGGCCACTTTAAACTGGACTGCGCCGAGTCCTGTTCCGGGAGTGGGATATGAATATTATCTTAGTACAACCAACACGCCTCCAACTTCTGCTACTATAGGAACTTCTAATACAGGAACAACAGCAAATCCGGGTGGTTTAGCGACAGCTACTACTTATTTCTGGTGGGTACGTTCTGTATGTGGTGCCACAGATAAAAGTGTATGGGTGGCCGGACCTAGTTTCTCAACAACTCAGATACCTACAACAATACCTTACACACAGAATTTTTCAACAGGAAATGATCTTCAGCTTTCTAATGGGACTCAGACCAATAAATGGGTTTATGGTTCGGCAACAGGAAATCCTGCCAATTCATTGTATATTTCAAATACCAATGGTACAACCAATGCTTACGATACAAGCTCGTCTAGTGTAGTTCATGCATTCAGGGATATTATCGTGCCGGTAGGAACAACCGATGCTACATTAATGTTTGACTGGAAAGGAGATGGAGAAAATAACTGGGACTATTTAAGAGTATGGCTCGTACCTGTGAATTATATGCCGACTCTCGGAAACCAGATTACTGCCGGTGGTGGAAGAATCCAGATTGGAGGTAATTATGGGCTGCAAACGACATGGCAAAACTATTTCAATCCGGCACTCAATCTAAGTTCTTTTGCAGGAAGTGTTATGCGTCTTGTTTTTGAATGGAGAAATGATGGCGGCGGCGGTACACAACCTCCGATTGCGATTGATAATATTAATTTAAGTATCCCTACATGTAAGGTTCCTCAAAATATTCAGGTAACAAGTGTGGGATCTAATACAGCATCAATAAGCTGGACAGCGCCTTCACCTGCACCGGTTGGGGGATACCAGATATACTTGACGACGACTAACGTTCCTCCTACATCATCAAGTACACCAACTTCAACTGCAACCGGAACTTCAACAACATTGTCACCTCTGGTACCAAATACCACTTATTATTTCTGGGTACGTTCGGTATGCGCAGGATCAGACAGAAGCTTTTGGGTTGCGGGACCTAGCTTCACTACAACGCAGATCCCGGCAAACCTTCCTTATGTTCAGCAATTTACTACAGGAAGTGATTTAGGATATACCAACGGTACACAGGCTAACAAATGGACTTATGGAAATGCAACAGGAAATCCTGCCAATTCATTGTATATTTCCAATACCAACGGTACAACAAATGCTTACAACACAAGTTCATCTAGCGTAGTTCATGCATACAGAGATATTGCCATTCCTGCGGCAACGACTACCGCTACTTTCTCTTTTGACTGGAAAGCTGCTGGTGAATCCAACTGGGACTATTTGAGAGTTTGGCTGGTACCGGCTACATTTATGCCAACTTCGGGAACGCAAATTACTGCCGGAACAGGAAGAATTCAGATCGGAAACAACTATAACCAACAAACTACATGGCAAACATTCCTTAACCCGGCATTAAACATTTCAAGTTTTGCAGGTTCTACAATGCGTCTTGTATTTGAATGGAGAAATGATGGCGGCGGCGGTACACAGCCTCCGGTTGCCATAGATAATATTAGCTTGCGTGTATGCAGTAAGGCAACTCCGGTTGTAACAGTGGGTACACCAACGCACAACTCAGTCGTACTGACATGGCCTCAGGACAATGGTGGAGCAAGCTATATCGTTAATTACAGACCGGTAGGATCCGGCGCGCCTTGGCAGACAGTCAGCGTGGCGGCAGCACCTTATCCAACACCAACGAATACGACCACTTTAACAAACCTTTTACCTGCTACATTATACGAAGTACAGATTGTTGCAGTTTGTAACGGAAGTCAGGGAACACCTTCAAACAATACATTCACTACGAGATGTGATCCTACGCCTCCAGACGTAACGATCAGTAACATCACAACGAATTCAGCTTTGATTACATGGTCGCCGTTAGCGGTAAGCTCGCATTACTTCTTAAGATATAGAATTGTGGGTAGTGGTGCCGGAGGATGGAGTACAAATATTCCTTTACCACTAGCACCTGCCAACACATATAATCTTGGAGGCTTGAATGTTTATACAACTTACGAAGTTCAGATTGCCAATATGTGTGATAATGAAAGCACATTAAACCCTTGGTCAAATCCTAAAGTATTTACTACGGAAAGAACTTGTGATATTGCTCCTCCGGGATTAACAATTACTAATCTTACACCAACTTCGGCTCAGGTAACTTGGCAGCCTTTCCCTGGTGCAACCTATGTTTTGAGATATAGAAAAATTGGTATCCCGAGTTGGACTACGGTTACTTCAAATACGAATACGGTTACATTATCAGGGCTTCTGGAGCTTACACAATACGAAATGCAGGTAGCAAACGTTTGTAGCGGAACTCCGGGTACCTATACACTGCCTTATCTGTTTACTACCCCAACGGTAGTTTATTGCCAGATGTCTTCTACAACTTCTAGTTCAGAATATATTTCAAAAGTAACTGTTACACCGAACGGTAAACCAGAAATGATGAACGAGTCGCAAGCATCAAATTATACGGATTATACAGGAGTTAATAATAAATTTATTGAGCTTATTCAGGGATCTTCAGACAATAAGATCACGATTGAGAAAAAACTTTCAGGAAGTACAAATGCAGGCGTTGCAGTTTGGATTGACTTCAACAGAAACGGATACTTTGATATTAATGAAAGAGTCTTTGTTTCAGGACCAAACAGTGAGCAGATTGTAAGCGGAACATTCTCTGTTCCTGCAGATGCATTCATCAGTTTGACTGATTTTAAATATGTAGTAATGCGTGTTGCTCTTCAGAAAGACGGAATTCCCGTAAATTGTGTAAGCTTCCCTACTGGTGAAGTGGAAGATTATACAGTAAGAATTTCAAAACCAATTGTTGCAAATCCTGTGAATCAGACTGAAATCCTGATTTATCCGAATCCGGTAAAAACAGTACTGAATGTGAAGAATATTAGCAAAAGAGCTAATTACAAAATTTATAATTCAGTAGGACAAATTGTATCATCTGGAATTATTCTGAATAATAAAATTGATGTACATACTCTCATTAACGGAATTTACGTAATTGATATTGATGATGCTCAGGGCACAGCTCAAAAGAAATTCATCAAAGAATAATACAAATATTAATCATTATTTGGTAAAGAAGCTCTCAGAAATGAGAGCTTTCTTTTTAACATTTGTTAAATGATTGTTTAATTTTTTCCAGGATTATTTTATTAAAAATTTTAGTAATAAAAAGTGTTTATCTCCTTTAGCCAATGGAAATTTTGGACTTATCATAAACTTAATAGATTTTTAATTACTAATAAAATTTTGTTAAGATTATAAAATTAATACAAGCAAATAATATTTTTAAACCGTGCATTTCTTAAATTTGCAATCACTCATGTTTAATTTGAGTTTTCATGGTTATTAGTTTTTAGTCCTCGTAGAAATATGGGGACTTTTTTTATATAAAAAATTATATAGAATATTTAATAATAATTAAAATTTTTCTACCTATCATCATATACTTTTCATATAATTCGGTAATAATTTATTTTTAATTAAATAATAATTTTAATCTTTAAATAACAGATAATATGTATAGATGCAAGCCATGAGTTTTAAAGAAAATAATTTGTACATTTGCACCGATTCTCATATTTAATTTGAGTTTTCATGGTTATTAGTTTTTAGCTCCCGTACTCCGGGGGCTTTTTTTGTTTTACGGTCTACTATCAATATGTTTTTTTAATATTAAACAATATTCAACCAGCGCTATTCTTGGCATAGTACTTGAATACTTAATCGCAACTATTAAAAAATCCCTAAAAGGAACTTACAATATTCTCGGAGAGATCTGAGAATATTTTTAAAAGCAACACCATCACTTAAATATTAATTTTTTCATTTAATCCTCTGCTCCGGCTGGGGATTTTTTACATTTTTAAAAATATGTATCTTTACAAAAAATTATTACGTGTCTTATATAATAAAAACGACATCAGAAGGCTTAATATATATAAAGGCTTCTAACATCATCAATGTAAAGAAACCAAATTCTATTGAAGGTGCGAAAGTTTTAGGTAAACCTTTGGTGGTTAATGTGAATCATATCGGTTTCCTGAGTTTCAATATAGAAGGGAATGTAACCTTTTTTATGGCAAGCGGTTTTGAAATTTCAGTAAATGTATTGTACGAAGAAGCCGAAGAAGCTTTTAACTGTGCCAAAGCCAGTATAGAAAAAATAATCAGATAGTTCATATTCTATAATAAGAAATAAATAGCTCCTTTTTGAAGGGGGCTATATTTTTTATATAATCTTCGGTGAAATTACGCATCAGAATAATTTTAAAAATCCCCAGATCTCTCTGGGGATTAAAAACTAATAACCATGAAAAAACTCAAATTAATGAGTTGTATTTAATTTTATATACACCACTTATACCTATGTACGATAAAAAGTTGTGTGTGGTTTTACCTCTAATATAATTATCAATTATATTTCTTTTTAACAAAGCTTCATTAAGCTTTAATATCTAACGAAGTAAAAAATATCTTTCTTTTTTGTTGGCATAATAATTTCAGGTTTAGATTGCTTTAATATGAATATTATGAATGAAAAATTTATGCAGGTATTAGGGTGGGTAGCGACTCTAACTGCAATGGCGATGTATTTTTCTTACATTCCGCAAATATCCGGTAACTTAAATAGTGATAAAGGTGATTGGCTTCAGCCGCTTGTAGCGGGGATCAATTGCAGTCTGTGGGTAATGTACGGGCTTATCAAAAAACCTAAAAGAGACTGGCCTATTGTAGTTGCCAACAGTCCTGGAATACTGTTCGGTTTCCTTACATTCGCTACTGCATTATAAATAGGAATGTTTTATTGCCTTACATTACCGGAAGTGAAATACTCAATTTGAAATTTAGATAAAAAAATCCCTAAACTATGTTCGATAGAATAGGGATTTTGGAGGTACCTAGCGGATTCGAACCGCTGTAGATGGTGTTGCAGACCACTGCCTAGCCGCTCGGCCAAAGTACCATGTCTTTACCATTTTTAGGTGTGCAAATATAACAAAATATATTATCCGACAAAAGTTTTTTACGCAATTTCTTTTGCGCCGATGCTTTCTATTTCGCTTTTAGCTTGTTTTTCAGCTTCATAATTTTTTATATTCACTACGCGTGTATCGCTCCAGCTATCGTGCCAACCATTTTCTCCCAAAAAAGAAAGAATGTCAAAAGGAACCAGTCTTGAAATGTTTCGAATGAAAAACTCGTACATGGTAGGAATTTGCCCATCGGTGGTAATTACTTTAGTTCCGGTTATATATTTTCCGATTGTTCGACCTTTAGTACTATATTCCAGTAAAAAGGTATAAAGAAAGTACAGAATCGCGGTAACTAAAATGTCAATTGCTCTGTTAACTTCTGCAAAATTGGCAAACAGCTCCGTAAAATACTGAATCCCTAAAATAGTATCAACGATGACTCCGAGAGATCCTATAATAAAGAAAGAAAAAGAAAAAATGATCCTGTCAATGATAAAATTCGCAAATCTTACCCATTTTGTAGCCCTGTTCTGATCAACTACGCGTAAATATTTTCTCATGTTATTAGTTTTTTATTATAATCCGTTAAGCATTAGTTTTAGGGTTGCATTGATGTCGATCAACGCTGTGATTCCCAAAGGATTCATGAAGATCTTTGTAGGTTTTAGGTTGAAAACTTTACCGTTCATTTTCAGTCCTTTATAATATTCTTTATTAAATGCTTCATCAATACTTTTCCTTGAGCTGTTTTCAAGATCCTGAGTGGGAATACCATATTCTTCTTCTATCATTTTTACAATTCTTCCACGGAAAAGTAATGTTGCTGTTTTTTGTAAGATATTTGAAGTTTTCAGTTTAAATTTCGTGTCGGAAAGCACGATTTTCTTTTTTATATCATCGTAAACAGGAATTCCCGAAATAAAAGCCGTTCCCTTGACGTAGCCTTCTGTTTCTGCTTCAATCATCACACGATCGTCAACTCCATAGACTTTTATATCCTTAATTTTGACCGAAGATCCTCTGATTTCATATTCCTTACCTAGAAACATATTCCTGGCAATATGGGTTGCTTCCGTAAAAGGAACATTAGCGGTTGTCTGCAGCAAAAACTGATCTGCCACCGAAGAAACAAAACCAAAGTCTGCAGCCGTTCTTACAGGTTCTGAAGATGCTGGTCTGTTACCGGTATATGTTTCAGAAAAAATATCAATTCCCAGGCTGGTGTTGATCTGATTTCCGTAAAACTTTAATGGAGTAATGTGAACGCTTACGGGTGTGATCTTAAGCCAGGTTTTAAAATCTTCCGAAATATTGAACGGATTTGCAAAAGCATTCCATGCGGTGATGGCGTACTGTTGAAAATTCAGTTGTGAAGCCATCTGCTGGTCAATGGTTTTACAGAATTTCTCCTGTTGCTCTTTCAGGCTTTTTTCCACCAGAGAAGTGATGGGGATCTGTATTTTTCCAAAATCCAAAACAGGTTTTGTAACCCAGCGGAAGCCGTTGGTTTGGGTCTGTGTGGTTATCGTCCAGTTATTTTTTAAATTGATAGTGGTATTAAAAGACATTACCGTTTCAAAAGTTGTACTCTGATACGTGTAAAGGCCGAGTGTTCCGATTCCCTTTTCTGCCCATATTTTTAGAGGAACCTCAATCAGTATGTTTTGATTGGTGCCTCCCACGAGTCTTATGGGACGGGTTTTCCATACTTTTACTTTGAATTGATCGTTGTTGTTATCTGTATAAGAGTCATCCTGATAAATGAGATCTTTTACAGAGGCATTGATCATGTTGCTGATTTCCGAAAGAGGAATCGTTACCGGCATTGTAATGCTGGATTTTATCTTCGGAAAATTATAATTAGCAACCGGGTTATCAATATTCGTCTGTCCGAAAATATTAATAAAAGCCAGAATAAATATTATTTTGATGAATTTCAATTTTCAATTTAATTTAAACGAAAATAATAATTTTTTAATTATCGGGTTTAAAACTTTTTTCCAGTTCGATGCTTGCCCCCCTCATTTCACCTTTCATCGGCGGTGCGGTTTTGGTGATTTTCAGTCGGATATAGGAAATTTCGGGGAATTTTCCATGAATCTTTGAAATAATTCTTCCGGCTACATGCTCCAGCAATTTAGACTTAATTTTCATTTCATGACGGATAACTTCATTAATATCTGCATAGCTGATCGTGTCATCCAGATTATCTGATTGCGCTGCTTTCCAAAGATCGGTATGAATTTCCAGATTTAAAATATAATAAGTCCCGATGATGTTTTCTTCAGGTAAAACACCATGATAGGCATAGATTTTTACGTCTTCAAGAAATATTTTGCTCATCTTGCTAATTTTTATAAAGCAAAAATCGCTTTAATTCTTCAAAATCCACAGAAATTTCCACAGTTTTTTTCTTTTGATTCATTAAACTTTCCAGTGATTCTGGCATTTCAATTTTTGTATTAATAGCTTTTTCTACCGTATCAGGAAATTTGATAGGATGGGCGGTTCCTAAGATAAATCCTTTTTTATCAGGGTTTTCTTTAAGATATTCAGCCAGTGAAGCAAAAGCAATAGCGCTGTGGGGATCAAGAATATATTCATTTTGATGATAAACTTCTTTGATGGTTTCCAGTGTTTTTTCATCATTAATAGAATATCCCGAAATTGTATTTGAAATTGCTTTAAACTGATGATTAAAAAGTTCAAGAATTCTCACAAAATTGCTGGGATTTCCTACATCCATCGCATTGGAAATCGTTGAAACAGTTTCTTTTATTTCTAATTTTTGTGTTTCTAAATAATTCGAAATGACATCATTTTCGTTACACGCTGCAATGAAATGTTCCACAGGAAGACCTCGCAGATTTGCTAAAATTCCCGCACAAATATTCCCGAAATTTCCACTGGGAACGCAAATTACAGGGTTTTCATTTTCTAATTTCTTCCATTGTTTTAAAGCTAATAAATAATAAATCTGCTGAGGAAGCCACCTTGCGACATTGATAGAATTGGCTGAAGTTAAAAATAGGGTTGAATTTATTTCTTCATCCGAAAAAGCCTGTTTTACCAGACGCTGACAATCATCAAAACTGCCGTCAACTTCCAGTGCCGAAATATTTTCACCAAGAGCCGCCAATTGCTTTTCCTGAACTTCACTCACTCTGTTTTTAGGATAAAGTATCACCACATTAATATTCTCAGTTTTGTAAAATCCATTGGCAACTGCACCTCCGGTATCTCCTGAAGTGGCAACTAAAACCGTTACTTTTTTATTCTCATCCCTCAGAAAATAGGAAAGAGAACGGCTCATAAATTTTGCTCCGACGTCTTTAAAAGCCAATGTCGGTCCGTGAAAAAGTTCTAAGGAATAAATGTTTTCATTAATTTTTTTCAGAGGAATTTCAAAATTAATAGTTTCTGAAACGATCTGCTTTAAAATATCAGGTGGAATTTCATCTCCAACAAAATCTTTCATGCATTGAAAAGCAATTTCCTCATCGGAATATTGATGTAAATTTTCAATAAAATCCTTATCAAATTGCGGAATGAATTCAGGGAAGAATAAACCTTTCTCTTTTCCCTGTCCCTTTATGGTAGCTGTTTTAAAATCAACAACTTCTGTTTTGTTTTTTAAATTGTAATACTTCATTGGGTTAAATTAATTTTCAATGATTTTAATTCCTGACGGATTTATTTTTGAAACATACACGAAACTTTCAATATCGATTTCGTCATAAACGGATTTCATGAGATGGGCAATATTTTCTGCTGTTTCTCTTTTTTCAGACAACATAAAAATCGATGGTCCCGAACCTGAAATTCCTCCGCCTAAAGCGCCCAGTTCCAAACTTTTTTCTTTAATTTCTTTAAATTTCGGAATTAGAATACTTCTGATCGGTTCTACAATCACATCATTTAAACTTCTTCCCATCAATCTGAAATCGTTTTTTTGAATTCCGGCAACTAATCCGGCAATATTTCCCCATTGTTCTATGGCATCTTTCAAAAGAATATTTTTCTTCAAAATCTGTCTTGCATCCGAAGTTTTTACTTCAACCTGCGGATGAACTGCAGTCACGAATAAGTCAGGAGAATTCAACGGAATAATATCAACAGGATTTGAAGATTTAACTAAAGTTATTCCGCCAAAAATGCAAGGCGCAATATTATCCGCATGTTTCACACCGGAAGCCAGTTCTTCACCAAACATTGCAAAATAAACCAGTTCTTCTTTACTAAATAAATTTCCCAATAATGCATTGGCTCCGACAGCTGCCCCGGCCGCACTTGCCGCACTTGATCCCAGTCCGCTTCCCGGTTTTATCTTTTTATTAATGATGACTTCAAAGCCATTTTTCAAATGTAAATGCTCCTTAATTTTTAATAAAACGACTCCGGCGACATTCTTTGACGGTTCTTCCGGTAATCCAAAATTGTCGATGTGTTTAATAATAATTTCAGGAGTTTCCAATAATTTGATTTCCATTTCATCATACGGTTCATGAATGGCCATTCCCAAAACATCGAATCCGCATACCAAATTGGCAACTGTCGCGGGAACTTGTAATCTAACTTTTTTCATAATTAAATTTTAAACGGAACGAACAATATCGGCGAAAACCCCACTTGCAGTAACTTCGGCACCTGCTCCGGCGCCTTTTACTACCAAAGGCTGTTCAGAATATCTCAATGTTTTAAAAATCACAATATTATCTTTTCCATACAAATGAAAAAGGTCACTTTCAGGCGCAATATGCTGTAATCCGACTTTTGCTTTTCCATTTTTAAATTCGGCTACATACTTTAAAATTTTTCCGGCATTTTTAGCTTTTTCAAGTAAATTTTTAAAATGATTTTCATGTTTAGAAAGGGAATTATAAAAATCTTCAACGCTACCTTTCATGCATTCTTCAGGAAGAAAACTTTCATTTTCAATTTCATTAAATTCTAAAGAATAACCGGCTTCTCTGGCCAGAATTAAAATTTTTCGGGCAACATCAGTTCCTGCCAAATCCAGTCTGGGATCGGGTTCTGTGTAACCCTCTTTTTGAGCTTCCGCAACAATTTCAGAAAAAGACTTTTCACCATCATAGTTGTTAAAAACAAAATTTAAAGTCCCACTCAAAACCGCCTGGATAGAAGTGATTTTATCGCCACTTCTTATCAGATCATTAATCGTTCCGATGATGGGAAGTCCAGCTCCGACATTGGTTTCAAAGAAAAATTTGCAGCTGTGATTTATGGCAATGTTTTTCAAATTTTTATAATTTTCAAAATCTGAAGAAGCGGCAATTTTATTACAAGCCACAATATTTACACTCTTTTTTAGCATTTTTTCATAAATATCCGGAACTTCTGAACTTGCGGTAACATCTACAAAAACAGAGTTTCTTAGATTTCTTGAAATAATTTCCTGGGCAAATTTTTCTGCAGAAGCATCTTCACCATTTTGGTTAAAATCTTTACATTCATTTTCTGAAAGTCCTCTGTCAGAGAAAATCATTTTGCGGCTATTGGAAAGCCCGGCAATTCTTAAATTGATGAAAAGATTTTCTTTAAGATATTCGTTCTGATCAAAGATTTGCTGAATTAATTTCTTTCCGACGTTTCCCGTTCCGCAGATGTAAAGATGAACTTGTTTTATTTCCGATTCAAAAAATTCTTCATGCAAAACATTCACGGCTTTTTTAATATCTTTTTCTGAAATGACAATGCTGATGTTTTTCTCCGAAGAACCTTGTGCAATAGCACGAATATTAATGCCATTGTTTCCTAAACATCCAAACATTTTTGCACTTACACCACTTCTGCTCTTCATGTTTTCACCGACCAAAGCAATAATCGAAAGATGGTTTTCAATTTTTACAGGGTCGATTCTTTTGAGTTTTAAATCATCTTCAAAAGCGTAATTAATAGCATTTTTTGCATTAAAAACGTCTTTTTCATGAATGGCAACTGTAATGGAATGTTCAGACGAGCTTTGCGTAATGAGAATAACATTCACTTTTTCACGACTTAAACATTGAAATAATTTTGCGGAAAATCCCGGAATTCCAATCATTCCGCTTCCTTCTAAAGTTAATAAAGCAATATTGCTCATATTTGAAATCCCGACTGCAATCTGCTGATTTTCAAAGCTGGGCTTTTGTATTTGATGGGAAATTAACGTTCCAAATGCATCCGGATCAAAGGTATTTTTAATTCTTAAATCAATATTTTTCAGCATGACCGGCTGAATAGTAGGAGGATACAGAACTTTTGCTCCAAAATGAGAAAGTTCCATCGCCTCTGCATATGAAATTTCAGGAATCGGTTTTGCGTTGGAAACCAGTCGCGGATCGGCAGTCATCATTCCGCTTACATCTGTCCATATCTGAAGTTCATCAGCATTGATGCTTGAAGCGATGATTGATGCAGTGTAATCTGAACCGCCGCGTCCTAATGTTGTGGAGTTGCCTTTTTCATCTTTAGCAATAAAGCCGGGAGCAATGATAATCTGATTTTCATTTTCATTTAAAAATTTTATCAAATTATTTTCTGTGGCTTCAAAATTTACTTTTGCATTGGTGTAATTACTGTTTGTTAGAATGTTTTCAGCAGAATTCATCCATATTACATCAAGTCCTTTAAATTTTAATCTTGCTGCAATAATATTTGATGAAAGAAATTCGCCGTAAGAAGTAACTTTGTCTTTAATTTTATCGGTAAACTCTCCCAACACGAAAATTCCGTGGCAGAGATCTTCAAGGTCGTTAAAATGTTTTTTAACGAAGCTCAACCATGAACTTTGTTCCAGTATGGGAATTAATTCTTTAACTAAATCCAAATGCCTTTCCTCAAGGTTTTTAATAGTTTGAAGATAATTTTCATCATTTTGAGAAGCTGATTCTGCTGCTTTTATCAATTGATCGGTTACGCCATGAAGCGCTGAAACTACAACAACAATTCTGTTTCTCAGAGATTCTTTCTTTATAATATCTTCGACCTGCAGTATATTTTGGGCACTGGCGACAGAAGTTCCGCCAAATTTTAAAACTTTCATTATGTTTATTTTAAGTTAAGAAAAATGAAATTTTACTCTTCATAAAAGAGTACACGCCTGTGAATGATATGTGAAATTTACCCCGTTATGGGGTGGTTGTAGTTGTTGTAGCAATGATGGAAACGAAAGATACTTCCGAAATTGAGAAAATCGGGGCAGAAATATCTGATATGTTTCCTGAAAAATTCATTGTAACTGAACAAATGTACAAATTATTTTGAAATGACAAAGTTTTGGTAAATAATATTTTTTTTCAATATTATGTGATGTATGAAAAATATGGTATATTTATAATGTAAACTAAATCAAATTATTATGAAAGAACTTAGAAAATTAAACAGAAAAAATTTAGAACAGATTATGGGAGGAGCGGTTCCGCCAATTTCGCATTGTAATGGTTGTCCAACAGGTGCTTTCGGTCCGAATGATACGTATTCTTGCGATGAATATTGGGCGCTTTCGGAGTTCTGCAGAAACTGTGTTCTTATAAATATGGAATGCTTTGTTCCGATTACAGTTGATTTATAATTAAATTAAATAAAACTACTATGAAAAATCTTAAAAAACTTTCAAGAAAAGAGCAGACGAAAATTCAGGGAGGTTTCACGCAAGTTCAAATAGATGCTTGCGGTGGTGAGGCTTACGTATGTTTCCGTGGTGGAGGTTCCTGGGGCTGTTGGCGAAATCCAGGGGGAACCTGTTATGCTCCTATGGTTTAAACAAAAAAGCACTGCGAAAACAGTGCTTTAATTTATTTTATACTTTTAGAAAGATCAAGCATTGCCTCAATAGGTTTTAATGCTTTTAACCTTAGTTCTTCATCAATAATAATTTCAGGAAGTTCGTATTTCATACACAAATACAGTTTTTCCATCGTATTGCGTTTCATGTAGAAACACTCTGAGCAGTTGCAGGTTTCATCAAAAACCAATGCCGGAATCAATTCTTTGTGAGGCGCACGTTTTTTCATTTCGTGCAGGATGCCTTCTTCGGTAGCAATGATGAATTTCTGGCAATCGTCTTTTTCAACATAATTCAAGAGGGCAGAAGTAGAGCCGATGAAATGGGCCAGCTTTAAAACAGCTTCTTCACTTTCAGGGTGTGCGATCAATTTTGCATCAGGATTTTCTGCCATTTGCTTTGCAATTCTTTCCATGGAGAATGCTTCGTGAACGATACAACTTCCGTCCCAGAGGATCATTTCACGGCCTGTTTTTTGGGATAAATATCTTCCCAGGTTTTTATCCGGTGCGAAAATAATCGGGCGATCTTTCGGAAGTGCTTCAATCACTGTTTCTGCATTTGAGCTGGTTACGATAATGTCACTTTCTGCTTTTGTTTCAGCGTTACAGTTGATGTAGGTTGCCACCAAAGCATTGGGATGCTGCTCGCGCATTTTTCTTAAACCTTCCCCGGAACATCCGTCTGCCAGAGAACATCCTGCCAGGGTATCCGGAAGAACGACTTTTTTGGTAGGATTTAAAATTTTGGCAGCTTCGGCCATAAAATGTACTCCACAGAAAACAATCATATCCGCATTTGTATCCTTTGCCTGTCTTGCCAGCTGCAGAGAATCTCCAAGAAAATCAGCAATATCCTGAATTTCTCCCGGCTGATAATAATGAGCCAGAATTACTGCATTTTTTTCTTCCTTCAATTGAAGAATGGCTTTTACCAAGTCTTCTCCCTGAGGAATTGCTATATCTCTTAGATCTAAAAATCCTTTTACAGGAATTGTTGATTTAGCTTTTTCTAATGTTTCGGTACTCATTTTACCTCAATGTTTTTGATTATAGAAGTTAGAGGTTAGAAATCAGATGTTAGTTAGATTCTTACGTTTAAAAACTAACTTCTAGCTTCTAATTTCCTTCTATAAAATTTTTTATTAAACTTTCTATTTCTCTTTTTGCAATATCCAAATCGGAATTGATCACAATCTTGTCAAATTCTTTAGCATAAGACATTTCTTCTTCTGCCTTTGCTACGCGTGTTTTGATGGTTTCGGCATCGTCTGTATTCCTTGAGATCAATCTTCGTTCCAGTTCTTCAATGGAAGGAGGTTCAATAAAAATTGACAATGCTTTTTCTCCAAAATACTTTTTAAGAGAAATTCCGCCCTTTACATCCACATCAAAAATGACTACTTTTCCCTGACTCCAGATTTTTTCAACTTCGGATTTCAGCGTTCCGTAATATTTATCCGTATAAACTTCTTCAAATTCCACAAAAGCATCTTCCGTAATTTTCTGTCTGAATTCTTCCGGTGTTAAAAAATGATAATCCACAGCATGAACTTCACTTCCTCTCGGTTGTCTTGTGGTGCATGAAATTGAGAACTGCAATTCATTAAATACTTCCAGAGAATGTTTTACCAATGTCGTTTTTCCACTTCCCGACGGTGCTGAAAATATGATAACTTTATTCATATTGTTAGTGGTTAATGGTTGTTCGTTGATAGTGGCAGAAAATCCAACAACCATCAACTAAAACCTATCAACTAATTATAATACGTTTAACGTTTGCTCTTTAATTTTTTCCAGATCATCCTTCATCATCACAACCAGTTTCTGGATCTCTGCATGATTCGCTTTGGAGCCTAATGTATTGATTTCACGACCGATTTCCTGTGAGATAAATCCAAGCTTTTTCCCGTTGAAATCTTCGTTATCCATTACTTCTTTATAATATTTAAGGTGTTGCGAAAGTCTTACTTTCTCTTCCGAAATGTCAAGTTTTTCAGTAAAATAAGCCATTTCCTGATAGAAACGGGTTTCATCTACATTTTCAAACTCCTTTAGAGACTTTTGATAGCGCTCTTTTACGGCAACAATTCGTTCTTCTTCGAAAGGAACAACTTTACTTAAATATTTATCAATATTCTGGATGTTTCTTTCCAGCTCTTCGTGTAAGATTTTACCTTCTGTTTTTCTGAATTCTTCGAAACGGTCAACTGCCGCATTTACAATTCTGGCTAATGCTTCCCATTCTCCTTCAGAAAGTTCATCAGGCCTTGAAGTGATCGCATCAGGAAGACGTACGGCCATTTTCAGATACTCAAATTCAGGACCATCGGACGCAATATTTCGAAGCTCGCTGATATAAGATCCGATGAGGCTTTTATTGATTTTCACATCGGTAGATTCTTCAAGATTTTCCATGTTGATGTAGCAATCTACTTTCCCGCGGATAATTCGGTCATTAAGAATTTTTCTGATCTCAAATTCTTTCTCTTTATATCTCAAAGGAATTTTGATATTCAAATCAAAACTTTTGCTGTTCAGAGATTTAATATCTATAGTGATCTTTTTTCCCTCAAAAACACTTTCGGCTCTACCAAAGCCGGTCATTGATAAAATCATAGTTTTTTATTGTCGTACAAAGATAAACATTTAAGTGTATGTATTAACTATATTCCATTTTTACCGCAAAAACCACAAAAGATTTTCAGTGTGTTTTAGATATTCAAAAGTTTACAAAATTTTTCATTCTGCTTTTTTTGAACTTTTGCCAAACTAAATGTTTTCACGATTTTCTTCTGTTTCTTTTGCGGTTACAATAAAAATCAATTTTTCGTAAATTGGCGCTGTGAAAAAGAAAAATTTGATTTCTGTTGTAGGTCCCACCGGAATTGGCAAAACGAGACTGGCGATTGATCTGGCTAAACACTTCAGTACGGAAATTATTTCCTGTGATTCGCGGCAGTTTTTTAAAGAAATGAAAATCGGAACTGCTTCACCGTCGGAAGAAGAACTGGCGGAAGCACCTCATCATTTTATCGGAAACCTTTCAGTTGAAGAATATTATTCGATCGGGCAATACGAGGAAGATGCTTTAAAAAAGCTCAATGAACTTTTTGAAAACCATGATGTTATTATTTTGGTTGGTGGAAGCATGATGTATGAAAAAGCAGTCATTGAAGGCTTAAATGATCTGCCGGAAGCCGACGAAGAAAATCAAAAAAAATTACAGGAAATCCTGGATAATGACGGAATTGAGAAGCTTCAGGAAATGCTGAAGGAACTCGACCCTGAGTATTTTTCCGTAGTTGATTTTCATAATCACAGAAGACTTTTACGGGCCATTGACATTATTTGGCAAACAAATAAAAAATATTCTGAACAAATTGCTGTTTCACAAGATTCCCGAGATTTTAATACGATTCGGATCGGAATTGAAGCACCGAGAGAAGAATTGTATGACCGAATCAATAGGAGAGTGGATGTAATGATGGAAAAAGGTTTACTGGAAGAAGCAAAAAGTTTAGAAAAATTTAAGCATCTGACAGCTTTAAATACAGTTGGTTACGCTGAAATATTCAAATATTTTGATGGCGAATGGGACTTGGATTTTGCGGTTTCTGAAATTAAGAAAAATAGCCGGCGATATGCAAAACGCCAGTTGACCTGGTATCGGAAGGCGGATGATATTCATTATTTGCAGTTGGGGTATTCTCAGGAGGATTTTAATGAGGTGATTGGGTATATTAATGAGCAGTTTCAACAGTAAATATGTCGCATACTTTGCCATTCCGTAGGAATCTAAGCAACAATTTTTAAAATTAATTTCTACAAACACAGTCTAGATTCCACGCTACACTGCGTTTCGCTCTGAATGACAATTCGGATGTTAAAATACTCTTCAAATAAAAACAAAAAATGCGACCCCGAAAGACCGCATTTCATTAACAATATAATTAAATTTACTACTTCCAACCGCCTCCTAACGCCCGGTACAAATCTACAATGCTGCTTAATCTCTGTCTTTTTACAGATGCAAGATTCAATTCTGCCTGTAGAGAATTTCCCTGAGCAGTTATGACTTCTAAATAGTTTGCCATTCCGCCTTTGTAGAGCATTTCGGCACTTTTAATTCCGTTTTTTAAAGTCACTACTTGTTCACTTGCTTTTTGTTCCTGAACTTTTAAACTTTCATTAGAAACCAAAGCATCAGAAACTTCACCCACTGCATTCAAAACAGACTGACGAAATGCCAAAACATTTTTCTCTCGTTGGATTTTTGCAACATTTAAATCGGTTTTCAATTGTCTTTTCTGGAAAATAGGCTGTGTCAAACCTCCCAAAACAGATCCGAATAATGAAGCAGGAATCTGGAACCAGTTGTCAATTTTAAATGAATTTACACCTCCGTTAGCCGTAATTTTCAATGAAGGATACATATTGGCCTGCGCAATTCCGACTATTGAGTTTGATTCTAATAACACTAATTCCTGCTGGCGAACATCCGGACGACGGCTCACCATGGCTGCCGGAAGTCCTGCGGAAATATCTTGAGGTAAAGACGTTTCGGACATTTCAATTGTTCTGCTGATTTTTCCCGGATTTTCTCCAATCAGAATGCTCAAAGCATTTTCCTGGATAGCAATATTTTGTTCCAATTGTGTGATCAACAATTCTGTAGACTGCTTTTGAGCAGTGGCCTGCTGAACTCCCAAAGAAGTCGTATCACCACTTTGCCATAATTTTTCTGTAAGAGCAAGGGTATTATTGCTTAATTCTAAATTCGATTGAGCAATCTGCATTTGTTTATCAAGCATTAATAAATTATAATATCCCTGAGCAATCGCTGCAACAACCTGTGTCTGAATAGCTTTTGTCGCTTCGTACGTCTGCAGATACTGCATTCTTGAAACTTCCTGCTGGTTTTTTATTTTCCCCCAAATATCCGCTTCCCAGGATAAATTGAACGCTGCATTGTAATCTTCAACATAGCTTTTTCCTAAAAATAAGTTTAAGCTTTGCCCATTCATACTGTTTTTTGAAGGCTTTGAAATTTGAGCAGAAACTCCAAAACCAACGTCAGGATATTGAAGGTATTTTGCCTGTTTGAGTTTTTCCTGTGAAGAGGCAACCTGCTTCAGAGCGATTTGTAAATCGTAGTTGTTTTTAATTCCTTTCTCAATCAATGTCTGTAACATCGGATCGCTGAAAAACTTTCTCCATTCCAGGTTGGCAACACTTGCTGTATCTGCGGTTGCGGTATATTTGAATGTTTCGGGCAGCTCGAGCTCAGGCTCCTTGTATGCCAGTTTGGACACACAGGAGACCGAAGCTAAAGCCAGCCCAAAAGTGATGATGATATTTTTTACTTTTTTCATAGTTTTTAAACTTTTAATTAAATGCAAAACTTTGAGAATTTCTTATGTATACAAAGTTGTTTTTAATAGGAAATACTTTGCTTTTTTGTTTTCCCGCAGATTTCACAGATTTTCCCAGATGATTTTTTATAAATCTTAATGGTTCAAAATATATTTAAAATACTCTCAAAGATTTGTAATTTATTATTTATTAGTGAGTTGTAGCTAAAAGTTCAGCTTCCAGTTTTTGTCTTTGAAGTCTTTTCTTTTTTCTGCTTGGCATTTTTTCATGTAAATACTGGAAGATCACAAACATCACCGGAATAATGAAAATCCCGAATACAACGCCTGTCAACATTCCGCCAACAGTGCTGAATCCTATTGAGTGATTTCCTTTTGCGGAAGCTCCTTGTGTAAATACAAGCGGTAACATTCCAACGATGAACGCAAATGATGTCATTAAGATCGGTCTTAAACGTAATCTTGAAGCCTGAAGCGCAGATTCCAGTAATGATCTTCCTGCATTTCTTCGTTGTACGGCAAATTCTACAATCAGGATCGCGTTTTTCGCTAATAATCCGACGAGCATGATCAAACCAACCTGAACGTAAATATTATTATCAATTCCAGCTAATCCTGTGAAAGCAAATACCCCGAAAATACCTGTTGGAATCGTTAAAATAACGGCAAAAGGAAGAATATAACTTTCATACTGAGCTGCCAACAAGAAGTACACAAACAAAATACTTAACATAAAGATAAATGCTGTCTGTCCGCTTGTTTTAATTTCTTCACGCGTAATTCCTGTCCATTCATATCCGAAGCCTCTCGGAAGAGATTTTTCTGCCACTTCTTCTACTGCTTTGATCGCGTCTCCTGTACTGTAGCCCGGTTTTGGTGTTCCGTTAATCGTCACTGCGTTAAACAGGTTGTTTCTGGTTACAGTTTCAGGTCCGAAAGCTCTTTTTAAAGTCACCAATGTTTTCACAGGAACCATTTCGCCTGATTTATTTTTAACATAAATTCCTTCCAAAGAATTGGCATCTGTTCTGTAAGGAATATCTGCCTGCGCCATTACCCGGTAGTATTTTCCGAATCTGTTGAAATCTGAAACGAAACTACTTCCGTAATAGATCTGCATCGTCTGCATCAACTCTGTAATGGAAACTCCCAGCTGATTGGCTTTATCACTATCAACTTCGATCGTAAATTGTGGGTTTCCGGCTGCATAGGTTGTAAAAGCAAAGGCAATTTCCGGACGTTTCATCAATTCTCCGATAAATGCCTGAGTGGTTGTTCCTAAATTTTCCAAAGAACCGTTCGTTTTATCCTGAAGCATAAATTCAAAACCGGAAACGTTACCAAATCCCTGAACGGTAGGAAAGTTGAAGAAGAATGCGCTGGCATCTTTTACCTGCGAAACTTTTCCTGTTAATCCCGCCGCAATCTGATCCGGATCGGTTACTTCACCACGCTGATCGTGATCTTTTAATTTAATAAAACCAGCAGAGTAAGGAGAGGCGTTGGCGTTACTGATAAAATTCAGACCGTCTGCCACCCAAAGGTGATTTTTCGCTTTTTCACCGTTAATGATCTTATCGATTTGTTCGGTTGCTCTGTGCGTTCTGTCTAATGAGCTTCCTGGAGGCGTATTAACCGCATACAAAATAAATCCCTGGTCTTCTGTAGGAATAAATCCGGATGGTGCCTTTTTAATTAAGAAAATACTTGCAGCAGTAATTAATACTAATCCTCCTACGGCAACCCATTTGTTTTTAATTAAAAATTTAAGGCTGTAGATATATTTTTTAGTTAAATTATTAAAGCTGGTGTTAAAAGCATTGAAAAATCTTGCGCCAAAACCTGTTTTTTTACCATGTTCACCGTGCTCACCCTGAGGATCATTTAGGAACATCGCACATAAAGCCGGACTTAATGTCAATGCATTTACCGCAGAAATCATAATGGCAATGGCCAATGTAAAGGCAAACTGTCTGTAGAAAACTCCCGCAGGACCCTGCATAAAGCCAACCGGAATAAATACAGCACACATCACCAGTGTAATGGAAATAATCGCCCCGGAAATTTCACTCATCGAACTCATGGTAGCGTGTTCCACAGGCATTCCTGTACGTTCCATTTTGGAATGGACGGCTTCTACCACAACGATTGCGTCATCCACCACAATACCAATGGCAAGTACCAAAGCGAACAGGGTCAACATATTGATACTGAATCCGAATAACTGAAGGAAAAAGAACGTACCAATGATCGCTACCGGAACGGCAATCGCAGGAATTAAAGTAGATCTGAAATCCTGAAGGAAAATATAAACTACAATAAATACCAGGATAAACGCAATGACCAATGTCTCAACAACCTGATGAATGGAAGCATCCAAAAAGTCTTTGGAGTTGTACATAATGATCGGCTCAACACCTTTTGGAAGGGTAGTTTTAAACTGGTCTACCTGCTTTTCAATTTCAGTAAGGATTTCGTTGGCATTAGATCCTGCCGTCTGCATAATCGCAAAACCTGAAACTGGTTTTCCGTCAACTCTGTTGGCTGCTGTATAAGTATATGAACCGAATTCTACTCTTGCCACGTCTTTCAGTCTCAGGAAAGACCCGTCACTGTTGGCTTTGATGGCAATATTTTCGTAGTCTTCGTTTTTGTTTAACTTACCTTTATACTTTAAAATATATTCATAAGTTTCCTTACTTCCTTGCCCCAAACGCCCGGGAGCAGCTTCCAGGTTGTGATCTTTTACAGCGTTTAAAACTTCCTGAGGAGAAAGATTGTTGGCCGCTAATCTGTCCGGTTTCAGCCAGAGTCTCATGGAATAATCTCTCGTTCCGAAAACCTGCGCCTGGGCAACACCCGGAATACGCTGAATCTGTGGAATGATATTGATTTTCAAATAGTTCTGTAAGAAAAGCTCATCATATTGTTTAGGGTCATCACTTGATAATCCCATAAACATGATCATACTGTTCTGAACTTTCTGTGTCGAAATTCCCGCCTGTACAACTTCTTGCGGAAGCTGACTCATGGCTTTTGATACACGGTTTTGAACGTTTACCGCTGCATTATCGGGATCAGATCCTTGTTTGAAGAATACGCTCAACGTCATGGTACCGTCATTACTTGAGTTGGAAGTCATGTAGGTCATGTTTTCCACTCCGTTCACCGCTTCTTCGATTGGAGTTGCTACCGAACGGGCTACAACTTCCGCATTCGCACCCGGATAAAACGCGGTCACCTGAACACTCGGCGGCGCAATATCCGGAAAGAGGGCGATAGGTAAATTAAAGAGCGACAAGGCACCCAATAATAAAAGTATGATGGAAATGACCGTTGAAAGTACCGGTCTTTCTATAAATTGTTTTAACATAAGAAGTTTATTTTTTAATGTTGTTTAAATGATATTCTTACCACAAAAGGAACAAAAGATTATAATAATTTTAAGATCATTAAAAAGTTCACAAAAATGAAAATCAAAGATTTTCTAAGACTTATGTGCTCTTATTAAAATCAATTATTTAACTTCATGTGACTTTTGTGGTTAAAGAAATTTAAACAGTTATAAAGGTCTTGCTTTAAGCAGACTATCAGAAGAAATAGCTTTTGGCTGAATAGCAACTCCGTCTTTCAATGCTCCGATTCCTGTAAATACGATTTTATCTCCTACAGAAAGTCCCTCGGAAATAAAGTAATAACTATCTGTTTTGCCAGAGATTTTCACAGGTTTTCCGGTTACTTTTTTATCCTTTCCAACTACATAAACGTAAGTTTTATCCTGAATTTCGTAGGTAGATTCTTGTGGAATCACCAACGTTTTATCAAATAACTGCGGCATACGAACTCTACCTGTATTTCCGGTTCTCAGAACTCCGTTGGCATTCGGGAATACCGCACGAACGCTGATGGCTCCGGTAGTTTTGTCGAATTGCCCGTCAACAATGCTCATTCTTCCTTTTTCAGGATAAGTGCTGTTGTCTGCGATGACTAAATCTACCATCGGCATATTTTTCAGTTTCTCGTTTAAAGTTGCTCCCGGATATTTATTTTGAAAAGCAATAAAATCGAGTTCACTTAAAGAAAAGTATGCGTAAATTTCGCTGATATCAGATAATAATGTCAATGGGCTAGGATCTGTTCTGGAGATCAGGCTTCCTTTTTTATAAGGAATTCTTCCGATGTATCCGCTTACCGGTGCTGTAATCGTTGTAAATCCTACATTGATTTTAGCGCTTCCCACTGATGCTTTTGCCTGTGAAGCGGCTGCTACTGCGGCTGCATAATTTGCTTTTGCGGTCCTAAGCTGAACATCAGAAACTACTTTTGCAGCAACAAGTGGTTCTAATCTGTCGACCTCAACTTTTGCTCTTTGAATATTGGCATTAGCCACCTGTAAATTGGCGCTTGCCATATTCATTTGCTCGCCGTAACTTCTTGAATCTATTTTAAATAAAGGTTGTCCGGCTCTTACGTAAGCTCCTTCCTCTACATAGATTTTATCTAAATATCCGTCAACCTGCGATCTTATTTCTACATTGTTTTTTCCTTCCAAAGCAGTCGGGAATTCCTGGTAAACTGTAGCCGGAGAGGTAATTACGGTGTAAACAGGTAACTCTGGAGGAGGTGGAGCAGCATTTGATCCTTCTGCTGCTTTTGTGCAATTCTGTAAAAGGATAATGCTTGCCATAAGTACAATAATCCTCGTTTGTCCAAATATTTTCATTTTGAGTTTAAATTTTTAATGTAGTGTTAATTTAAATAATATTGTTTTTTAATTTAAATTCTGTTATATTTCCTAACAGCGTTAATAACTGATGCAAAAAAAAAGAATTTTAATACTGAATTTTAGATAGTTGTTTCCATGATGTTAAATGTTATTTTAAGTGTAATTAAATTAATATATGTTATATTTACTAACAGTGTTAATGGATAATGAATTTATTTTTATGTTTGATCTTATTTAATAGATAATCAAAATCACTTGTTAATATTCCTAACGGTGTTAATGTTAAGTTCAAAAAAATTTTATAAAGACTTAATGAAAGCAGAAACTGTTTCGTCTAAAGTTGTTTTGTTCATCGTAGATGGGATATCATCGTTACGCATCATCATAATTGAGATCAAACCATGCACTGCAGAAAATAATGCGTGAGACATATGACAGGCATTCTCTGTTTTCGACCCGTTTTTCTTAATGATTGCATAGGTACATTCATAAAGCATATCCTGAAAAGACGAAAATTCTTCTTTCATCATTCCTTTACCACTGCACTGCATTCCCAATCCAAACATCAGCTGATAATACTCTTTATTCTTGAATGCAAACTTCCAGTAAGCATCTACGATAGCTTTCAACTGATCTTCGGGATTATCATGTGCATTTTGAGCTTTCAGCAGTTCAATGTGCAGGCAATGAAAACCGTTCAGTGAGATTTCGTATAAAATGGCTTCTTTATTTTCAAAGTGATCATATACTACCGGTGCACTGTACTCAATGGCATCAGCAATTTTCCTCATGGAAAGTGAAGCCCAACCTTCGGTTTTAGCCAAAGAAAAAGCCGCATCCAGAATACTGGCACGTATATTTTCTTTTTCTCTTTGGCGGCGTTCATGTAAGCCCATGATTTTTTTGTTACTAACGGTGTTAGCAAAACTACAAACTTTTCAACACAACTTCCAAATAAATTTTAAGATTTAACTTTTATGAGAAAGTATTTTAGAATATGTCTTTCATGTGCGGATGCTGAGAAAATGGGAGCTGAAAGTGATTTCGTATTGCCAATTTAATGATTATTGTAAAAATTAATGAGATTGATTGACGGGTTCGATTATTAAATTTTTGAACTTCCATCTTCCTGCTTCGGGCTTACTTACCATATAATAAAAGAAATCTTTATCTTTGTGATCAAATAAAAAAGTTATGAATACTCCCTCAAATATGATTGATCTGGGTACAAAAGCGCCTTTTTTTGAGCTGCCGAACCCTTCCAAAAGCAACGAAATTCAGTCATTAGATGATCTGAAAGGAGAGAAAGGTACTTTGGTGATCTTTATGTGCAACCATTGTCCGTTTGTTCTTCATGTTATTGATAAATTAAATGAATTATATGAAGATTATAATGAAAAAGGGATAGAATTTATCGCAATAAATTCTAATGACGTAGATAAATATCCGGCAGATGCTCCGGAAAAAATGATCGAATTCCAGATTGAAAAGAATTTTGATTTTCCTTATTTATATGATGAAAGCCAGGCAATTGCAAAGGCTTATGATGCAGCCTGTACACCGGATTTTTTCTTCTTTGATGAAAAATTAGACCTCATCTACAGAGGGCAAATGGATGATTCCAGACCCGGAAATCATAAAGATGTAACAGGGGAAGACTTAATTATTGCTTTCGAAAATCTTTTGGCAGGTGAGCCGCAGGAAGAAATTCAAAGGCCGAGCATGGGATGCAATATCAAATGGAAATAATTTTTGTCTGATAGTTCTTGCAATGAATAATACAAGTTGTTCTTATGGACAGCTTTTTTTATATTTTGCGGATGACAATAACTTTATCTGAAAAACGGATTATTTTCTTTCTCCAATCCAATTGTCGTAGGATTGCCGTGCCCTGAAAATACTTTTGTGTCCGGATCAAGGACTAAAATTTTTGTTTTGATGCTTTGAATTAATTGTCCGTAATTTCCTTTAAACAGGTCTGTTCTGCCAACACTTCCTTCAAAAAGAACATCGCCCGAAATTATGAACTTGTGATTTTCATTATAATAGGCGAGACTTCCCGGAGAATGTCCCGGAACATGATAAATCCTGAATTTTTCTCCATCCAGCTCCAGTTCATCGTTTTCACCGATGTACTCAATATCTGCATAAATATGATTAAGACTGAATCCAAAACGCAGCCCGCTGATCTGGAACATATCAAGAATTTCCTTTTCGTCCTTATGCATAAATACCGGAACTTTAAACTTCTTTGAAGCCCATTGAAGCCCAAGAACATGATCGATATGAGCGTGTGTCAGGAGTATTTTCTCGATATTTAATTCCTTTTCCTGAATGAAATTTCCGAGAATATCCGTTTCTTCTTTGCTCATATTTCCCGGATCAATCAGCAAGGCATTTTTATTTTCATTATAAAGAATGTATGTGTTTTCGCTGGCAAAGTTGAATACGAAACTTTGAATCTTAATCATATGAATTTTTTACAAAAACAAATGTAGTCACAAAAGTTTTGGTTTAAAAGATTTTGGTTTAAATATTTCCAATTAAAATAACCTTAAAACAGATTTAGCAGGTAAGAAATCCCCTATTTTTATTTATCTTCGTCATAATGAAAACTTTGCGAATACTTTTACTTACTCTGAGCGGACTTGTTTTTGGGCAGAACATCCAAAGCATCCAGTTATTTAATCCGCAGACCAATGATGAAACGCCAGTGATTTTTGCTAATCAGCAGTTGGTTTTAAGCTTTGATGATCTTACCAATTCCAGTCAGATTTACAGATATACCATCAAACATTACAATAGAAATTGGGAAGATGACAATCTTTTCTTTACAGAATATGCTACCGGGAGTTTGAATGGTTTACTGGATAGTTTTCAGTATTCATTTAACACTCTTCAGGCTTATACTCATTATAAACTGAATTTCCCGAACGATAAGATGCAGCTGAAGATCTCCGGAAATTTCGAGATTATTGTGTATAAAGATTCTGCCGATAAGCCGCTGTTTAAAAGAAGATTTTATGTAGTGGAAAATGCAGCCACAGTAGCGGTAGGCGTTTCACGGTTTGCTGATGCAAGAAATCCGGATGCCAACCAAAGAGTAGAGGTGAAGGCTGTTTCCACGGGCGGAGATCTTTCTTCCAATGTCAATTCCATGACCCTGAATGTAATGCAGAACAATAATCCCAATGTCACGGTAAATGGTTTAAAGCCAAGCACAACGATGGGAAATCAACTTCTTTTTCAGCAGATGTCTCTGGTTTTTCCGGGAAATAATGAGTTCTATTATTTTGACAGTAAAAATATGAATATGGCGGCCGATATGGTACGCGCAACCGAGGTGAAAGATGGTGTGAACAATACGTATCTTCACCCGGTTTGGGCTTTTCCATTGAATTATCAATACCAGCCGGATGTAAACGGAGCTTGGTACTACAGAAGAAATGATCTGGGAAGAGAAAGAGATGCAGAAAGGGAAGCAGATTATTCATGGGTGTATTTTTCACTGGACTCGGATCCCGTGGATAAAGAAATCTATGTATTGGGAGGTTTTAATGATTTCAAGCCCAACAAAGAAAACCAGATGCAGTATGATGCAGAAGGGAAAAAGTATGTTGCCAGAATATATCTTAAACAAGGATTTTACAACTACATTCTCGCAACGAAAGATTCAGACGGACGCCTGAATTTCGGTGAGATAAACGGTAACTTCTGGCAGACGGAAAATCTCTATCAGGCATTTTTATATTATGCTCCTTTCGGAAGAAATTATGACGGCCTGATGGGATACGGTGAATTCAGAACGCCGGTGAGGTAGATTGGGTTTGAGAGTTTTTAGGGTAGAGTGTTAGAGTTGTAAGGAGCTCTTTGAATCTCTTAAATTAAAGATACAGTGAATTCTTCTTTTTGCCATTACTTTTTTTAATCAAAAAACCTCACAGAAAAATCTGAAAGGTTTAATATAATAATAGTGTGGAAAATCGATTTAACTTCTGAATATCGCGGTTACAAAAAGCGTTTCATCATTCTCAAAGATATAATGAATATTAACCGGAAAATCTTCCATTGTACGGATGCTTATTTCAGAAAATCTTTCAGTGCTTTGAGCAATATCATTAATAGATGTTTTTAATTCTTCTAAGAAATATTCTCCTTTTTGTTTGTCTTCTGCATTGAAAACCCTCACAAGAAGTCTTATGTCATTTTTTGCAATAGAGGAAAGGAGGATTTTCATTATGCACAGTACTTTTTCAGCTCTGAAATATTTTCGTGAAAATCCAGTTTGGTAGAAGGATTTTCATTATGGAACTGTATTCTGTATAAAATTTCATCCATGTGAAACTTTGAAATGGGAGATGTGGTCTTCTCTTCAAAGCTTTCCATCATTTTTGCAAAAGCTTCCAAAGCATCGGGACTGAAGTTTTCAATCTTATTTTTTAAAATTTCTGCAGTTGCATTCATCATTTTTATTTTTTATGGGTTAATGATGTCCTTTTTGATGGGGTAAAGGTAAGAAAAATATTTAAATTTCAAAAATTTATACTAAAATTTTAGGGGTATATGGTTGAATTTTTGTTTTTTAAAATTAAAATAGTATTTTTTTTGAGGGGGTATTGTTGAAATTTTTTATTCTTGGCTAAAAAAAAATAACCTCCGTTTCCGAAGGTTTTCATATTTAAACTAAATAAAATTCATTGAGCTTTTCTTCACATAATGTTTTAACGACATCGATCCATCGGTCTTCGTCATTCAAACAGGGAATGTAATGGAAATTTTCTCCGCCGGCACTCGTGAACTGATGTTTACCTTCTACTGAAATTTCTTCCAGTGTCTCCAGGCAGTCGGAAACAAAAGCCGGACAAACCACAGCGAGATTTTTAATCCCTTTTTTAGGAATGGTTTCGAAAGTCTCATCGGTGTAAGGCTCGATCCATTTGTCTTTCCCCAATCTTGACTGAAAAGAAACAATGACTTTTTCTTTTGGCAGGTTAAGTTTCTCAATTACCATTTCAGTAGTTTTAAAACATTGATGGCGGTAGCAGAACTGGTGGCTCGGGTTGTTTTCCCTCGTACAGCAATCGTTGAGATTGCAGGTTTTTGTAGGATCTGTTTTGAATATATGTCTTTCCGGAACGCCGTGATACGAAAACTGAAGGGCGTCGAAATTTTCCGGAAGTTTTTCACGGATGCTTTCTGCCAGACAGTTGATGTAGATTTCACGGTTGTAAAACGGTTGAATATAGTTGATTTTTATTCCCGGAAACTTCTGCTTTCTCACTTCTTCTGCTTTTTCGATCACGGTTTCCGTGGTACTCATGGCGTATTGGGGATAAAGAGGGAAAAGTACAATCTCGGAAACGCCTTTTTCAACCAGTTTTCTTATGCCTGTTTCAATGCTTGGTTCTGCATATCTCATCCCGATTTCTACAGGAACATCTACCTGTTTCTGTAGTTTTTTCTGGATTTTTTCTGTAATGACGATCAGTGGTGAGCCTTCGTCGGTCCATACTGTTTTATAGGCTTCGGCAGATTTTGGAGGTCGTGTTTTCAGGATAATTCCCTGAACGAGCAGCGCACGGAAGATCCATCTGTAGTCGATTACCTTTTCATCCATCAGGAATTCATCGAGATATTCCTTCACATCCTGTACTGCTGTAGATCTTGGCGATCCCAAATTTACCAATAAAATTCCCTTCATTATTTATTTAAATTTTTCAGTCTTTCGTCAATTGTCGGACCATATTACTTGATATTCATCTGTCTGATGTATAAAGTGGTTTCCTTACCCGTTCACGGCTTCTACATGTTCTACTAAATCAGGAACGAATTGTTTTAAAATATTTTCAATTCCGTTTTTTAAAGTAGCGGTAGAACTTGGACATCCGGAGCATGCACCCTGTAAAAGCATCTTTGCGGTTTTGTTTTCCTGGTCGTATTCCATAAGGGAAATTTTTCCGCCATCGTTTTCTACGGCAGGAGCGACGTATTCATTCAGAATATCTGAAATTTTTTGTTCATCTTCCGTATAATCTCTGTTGATGATTTTTTCTACAGGATTTTCGTGTTTCTGAGCTTCAATATTGGATATTTCCCCGCCGTTCTGAAGGTATTCAGCAATCAGCGCGCGCACCGTCATCATGACCTGGTGCCACTCTACGGAATTATCTCTCGTTACCGCAACAAAATTATCAGAAATAAAAACTTCTTTAGCAAAATCGAATTCTTTAAAAATAGCTTGTGCCAAAGGAACGCCTTCTGCAGCATCTCTTGATTTCACTTCTACAAAACCTTCCAGTAATAATTTGTTGGATACAAACTTCATCACATTAGGATTCGGGGTCATTTCTGCGTAGATCTGGTAAAGCTCTTTTTTCTTCTGAAGATAAAGTCTCGGGTTGGCAAGAAGCTCATCTTCAATTACATTTTTAAGGCTTTCTGCCACATGTTCCCATTCCACAGTATCCTGTTTGGCTACGGCTACGAAATTTGCTGTCACAAAAACTCTCTCAACGAAAGGATAATTGAAAAGCTCCTGCGCCAGAGGAATCTCTGAAATATCTGAATCTCTGTCCAGTTCCAAAGACCCGGGAATCAGGTTGTAATCCGCTACAAATTTCATCACTTTCGGGTTTTCAGTAGGCTCTATAAGTATAGTATGCATTTTTTCTTTAAATTTGAGTTACAAAAATACGCAATTAGAAGTTAGAAGCTAGGGGTTGGAAGTTAGATTTTTGCTATCGGCATGATTTAAAAATGATGAAGGCTAAAATCGATTTTCAAATAAGCTCATTATTAAATTTTCAAATTAAAAATATGGCACTTATAAAAGAACTTTTAGGAAAAGCACCACAGATAGGAGAGAATACATTTTTAGCAGAAACGGCTACCATTATCGGTGATGTCACCATGGGAAGAGACTGCAGCATATGGTATAATGCGGTGATCAGAGGTGATGTCCATTATATTAAAATGGGAAATAAAGTAAATGTTCAGGACAATGCGATGTTGCACTGCACGTATCAGAAACATCCTTTAAATATCGGGAATAATGTTTCTATTGGTCATAATGCCATCGTTCACGGCTGTACGATTAAAGATAATGTACTGATCGGCATGGGTGCTATTGTGATGGATGACTGTCTTGTCGAGGAAAATTCTATTGTCGGAGCGGGTTCTGTAGTTACTCAGGGGACACACATCAAGTCAGGCGAAGTCTGGGGCGGGGTTCCGGCGAAAAAGATTAAAGATATCAATTCTCAGCTGCTCGAAGGTGAGGTCAACAGAATCGCTGATAATTATGTTAAGTACTCTTCATGGTATAAGGAAAATGTAAAACACGTAGAAGGATAATAAAGTCAATAGTGAATTGTTAATCAATATTCACCATTGATTTAAAGCTTTATCATAATAAAAAATCTTGCCCGAAAGCAAGATTTTTTATTTCTTAAGAATTCACCAATTCTGCTTTTCCGTTGACACATTTAATAGAAGTAGGTGCAATGATCATCATACAATCGGACATGATTCCATATTTTTGATTAAATGCTTTCACTTTTTCTGTGTAGTCGTTTATTTTTGGTAAAATTGAAGTTTCCAGTTTTTTAGGATAAGCAATATAGAGTTGAGGTCCTCCGCAGGCCTTGGCACCCATCGGGGCAAACGTCCATTCTGCGGGATCTGTACATTTTTCTTTTGCGATTTCAGATTCTATCGAAGCTTTAAGTTTATCAAGCTGTGCCTGTTCATATTTCTGACTGTTTTCGTCTGCAGGTCGCTCGGAAATGTCTTTCGGTAAATTGGCATCCATATTTTTTGTTGAAGAACATGAAGCCATAAAAAGGGCTGTACATAGTATTAATACAGGGATTTTCATAAGCAGTTTTTCTCTCGTTATGTTGAAGGATTTTCAAAAGTTGTGCCAAGGTAAGGATTTGAATTTCATTTTCCGTAATTTTGACAACGATGAACAATCATTTTTTTGACTTAATAGAGCATACCAACCGAAGTGTATTTTTAACGGGAAAAGCAGGAACAGGAAAGACTACTTTTCTCAACGATTTTGTAAAGCGTACCCGCAAAAAACACATTGTAGTGGCACCCACCGGGATTGCTGCGATCAATGCGGGTGGTGTTACCATTCATTCGATGTTTGGGCTTCCGCTAAGAACCTTTCTTCCCACAACAGACCGGATCGATACCAGTATGGCAAATAATATTGCCGACCTGATGCCGCATTTTAAATATAGAAAAGATAAACTGAAACTCTTACGAGAGGTAGAGATCATTATTATCGATGAGGTGTCTATGCTGCGTGCGGATGTTTTGGATATGATGGATTTTTCGCTGAGGTTTATCCGTAGAAATAATCAGCGTTTCGGGGGCGTGCAGATGTTGTTTATTGGAGATCTTTATCAGCTTCCGCCGGTAGTGAGGGACGAACATATTTTAAAATTGTATTATAATTCACCGTTCTTTTTCGACAGTCATGCGATCAAGGAGATTCCTTTAATTACTATTGAGCTTACGAAAGTGTACCGTCAGTCTGATGAAAATTTTCTCGCCATATTGAATGCGATCCGTGACGGTGATGTTGCTAATATTGATTTTGAGCATTTAAATGAAAGATATGATCCTCATTTCGATATGGGAGATGAGCCTTACGTGTATCTCTGCTCTCACAATAAAATGGCGGATAATATCAATCAGGAAAAATTGAATGAATTAAAGGTAAGTCCTAAAACATATGAAGCGAAGCTGTTCGGAGAATTCAGGGAAAACCAGTTTCCGAATGAGCAGTTTTTAGATTTAAAAATAGGAGCCCAGATTATGTTTATCCGCAATGATATTTCCGGAGAGAAGAAATATTTTAATGGAAAGCTGGGCGAAATTTCCGCGTTGGATGAAAATGAAATTAAAGTAATCCTTGATGGCAGCGAACGGGAAATCACGGTAAAAAGAGAAGTCTGGGAACAGAAAAAATATTTTCTCGACACGGATAAAAATATCAAAGAAGAAGTGCTGGGAAGTTTTGAACAGTTTCCGATAAAGCTGGCGTGGGCGGTTACCATTCATAAAAGTCAGGGGCTTACTTTTGACAGGGTAATTATTGATGCCGGAAAAAGTTTCACGGCCGGACAGGTGTACGTGGCATTATCGCGTTGCCGTACGCTGGAAGGAATTATTTTAAAGTCGAAGATAACACCGGAAGTTATTTTTAAAGATAACAGGATCCTGCATTTTCATTCCGATACCGTTGCTAATGAGAAGGTAGAAGCTATTTTAAGCAATGAAAAGTATGATTACAGCATCAGGAAAGTACTTCGTGCCGTAGATTCTCAATGGCTTTTGAAAGAGGTTGAAGAATGGAATAAGCTCTCCGTAGCGACGAAAAGTATTGATCATCTAAAGACCAATCAGCTGTATAAACAGCTGAAGCATGAAATCGTTAATCTCGGTAAGATCTTTGAAAAGCTGGACAGGGTAATTTCCCAGAAGGTTAATAATTTTATCGAAAAGAAAGAAGAGTGGTCTGAAATCGAAGGCAAAACCAAAGGAGCGGTCAATTTCTTTTTTACGGAAATCAGGGATAAAGTTTTCAGTCCGTTGAAAGATTTTTATGCTGAAATTAAAGGAACAAAAGGTTTAAAGCAATACAACGAAGAATTCAGGGTGTGGCTGGAAGATATTGAGGAATATTTAAACAGCTTAAAAGAAATTCACCTGCTGGAAACCAAGCTTCTTGACGAAAAAAACAACCAGGAAGTAAGCATGAAGATTGCGAAAGTGCCATCGCAGGTGCTCACCTTTCAGTTGTTTGAACAGGGGAAAACAATTTCAGAAATCGCTTTGGAGAGAGGTTTGGTAAAAGAAACCGTAATCGGGCATCTGGCAAAATTTGCCGAACAGGGATTGCTGGATATTTCAAGGGTGATTACTTCCGATAAAATTAAAGCTTTTGAAAGTGTATTTAAAAATGACCCTAAAGAAACTTTGACAGAATGGAAAAATGCGCTGCCTAATGATTTTGAGTTTAATGAAATCAGGATTCTGATCAATCATTTTAATTATCTGAAGGAGAAAGGTAAAATTTAATTTTATAACCCATTATGCATTTGATTTATTTTCGTCAATTCGAGTAGATTTTTGAAAAAATCGTATCGAGAAATTTGTGATTTTGAGGATAAATATCATTCTCGATATATTTTTCTTCGCTTTGTTACGAAAAAAATACTCGAATTGACGGATCCAATATCAAAATCTTGTAAATGTACAATGGATTAATTTTATATAAAATTGCTAACTAACAATCATGTAATTTTGTATTTTTATGATAAATAACAATTATCATGAAATATTTATTTACTTTTTTCCTTTTATTATTCCTTAATTCTGATAAAAAGGATGATTACGATTATAATATACTAATTGGTTCCTGGTCTCAGGATTTTTTTGCCAATACCACTTCAACAGGTATTTTTACCTTTAATAAAGACAGTACCGCCATTTTGGAAATGAGAGATGGGAAAACCAAAAAAATGATTGGCAGTATAAAAGGGATCTATAAGATTGAAAGATCTAATAAGATCATTAGAATGACCATGTTCGGACAGGAAAAATCATTTGAAATCGAAGAGCTTAACAATGACTATATTGTGCTTCAAAATAAAAAAGATCTCAAACAGAAGATGAGTTTTAAACGGTTTAAGGAATGAAATAAAAATACAAAAGGATGGTAAACTTAGCTTACCATCCTTTATTATTTATTCAATAAGTCCTGATTAACGTGATATCCAACAATTTTTATAATACCATTTTTATCTTTTTCCATTGTAAAGGTTTCCTGTGTTTTTTCGGTGCCTCTTTTTACTTCATAAGTGAACAGATATTCACTTTTCGGGTTGCTTCCTTTTACAACTAAGGTCTGCCATTTACTAAGATTATATTCCTGTACGGGGCCGATCTGACTGGTGATATTTAAGAGTTCTGTTAATTTTTCTTTAGACGTGACAGAGAAAAATTTTTCCCCGAACAATTTATAAATATCATCCTGATTTCCTCCATATCGGATTTCCCAGTAAAATTTTTGTGGAATTTTTTCTCCGTCTGTTTTATCAGATTCGCGGTCTGTATAAATTTGATTGAAATTACAGCTTATCAGTAAAAGTGATAGGGCAAAAAGGAAAATAATTCTATATTTCATAGTTTAAATTATACTACAATATTAAACAAATCTTAAGTGAAAATTATATTAATTAATCTTAAAATGTTTCTATGATTATAAACAAGACCGCCATTTCTGACAATCTTGCTATATTCTTTCAATTGGTCAAAAATGCTCTTAAAGTCAGATTGGGATATATTCACACTTGAACTGAATAGGTTTCTAACCCCTTCAAAAAAACAGGCATATTTTCATATACCCAATCCAGTACATCTTCTGCTTTTTCCAAAAGGTCTCTTCTTTCCAGATATTGTTGATAAGAAAATGTAAGTGTAGGTTGCAAAAGGAACTCCAAAATATACAAAATATATTGTACCAAACTCACTAAGCCATTGATGATCCCACAGAGAAAAGCACTCAGGATTTTTAAGAACTCAATTCCTTTCTGCGCCAGATCAGTAACAATGTCTTTAATGTCTGATAGAAAGGCTTTAATGGTATTGATTATTCCTGTAATCCTGGTTACTAGTTTTTTGAAGGAATCGGGCAAATGGTCAATAGAAGCATCCTTCACTTTATCTGCAGATTGTCTTACCAATTCCCAAACCTGACTAAAAGCTGTTTCTACACCCTGCACAAAAGGATTGTTGCCTAAATTTTCAAAAAATAGTTACAAAAAGCTCTCTTTTAAAAAGTTATTTTTTATACTGATAAATATCTCCTCCTGTATTCTTTTAAGATCCCAATTTTTAGGGGACATAAAAGGTTCTGCATTTTTTACAAAATAACCGCCTAATCTCTTAGGCGGTTAGAATCTAACTGTTTTCCTCTACAAATTTTTTAAAATCTTGTAAAAACTTAATAAACTCATCGTGTTCTAAATCCAAATCCTGCTTTTTAGATTTTTCACCAGCCCTTTGTTTCATAAGGTCTACGAAGAAAACCCCATATTTATTGCTTCGGAAGAAAACATCCTCGTTTTGCCAGTCAAAAGACTCGTCAGGCTCTTTATTTTTGCTTTGTTCTACACCATCAGTTAGACTTTGAATTTTTTGTGGAGTCCAATATGCATCTGAGAATCTCTGTAAAACCAAGTATGGAATTTCTGTTTTTATTAAGTAAACAATATCCCCTAAATCTTCATTAATATTAAAAATATATTTCATAATTGTTATTTTAAATGTGGATAAGCATTCATAATTCTTCCAGAATCATCTACTTCTATTAATATTTTAAATGTTCCGTCAGAAGAATAATATCTATATTTCATAAATTTTCCTGTATCCTCGTATATGGCTCCTCCTTTAGCTACCGTATTTTCATACACATAAGCTATCTCCTCCTGTATTCAAACATAGAAGATTCTGCATTTTTCACTAAATAGCCATCTTTGTATTTTATACTGATTTTAGCCTTAAAAGGAACATCATCGGGCAATTGTGCCATAGAATAAATTCCTTCAGGGTCTATTATTTTCTCTACATCAATAATTCCGTCGATAATAGCTGAACCATGTTATATTAAAAACCGCCCAATTTCTTAGACGGTTATACTATTTATTGCTTGTCATAAGGGAATGAGGGGCTTATGAATTTCATTTTTATAGGCTTATCTTGTTTATCATAAATAATTTCAAATACTCCATGGTCTACATGTATTCCTTTAACTTTCATCGTTTCTGCATCTACAACAGCATAATATGGTGTTGGAATACCAAATACATCATGAAAAAAGTCTACACTATAATGACTCCATTCTTTACCGTCATACATTTTTTGTTTTTCATAAAAGATAGCATCCATAAAATCAATATGTTCGGGTGTGTTTCCATATTGGAATTTTAACTGATCTAGTACTTTTAATGTTGCTTTTATTGCTTGCTGTTGTTTTTCTGTTTTTTCCATTTATTATAATTTTTTATAGTCAATACCTGCTTTTTCTAATTTTTTTATTGCTTCTTCTAAAACCCACTCAGCATTTTTTAATTCCAATTCATTAAATAGATGCTTCTTTTCCATTATTTTATCATAAACCCATTTTTCTCGTTTATAAGTTCTAATTGAACTTTCAACAAATGTTCCAGTTGCTCCTTCCATATATGCTTCTTTCCCCAACAGTTTAAATTCCAACGCATGTTGTATCTCGTGAAAAGCCTCATAAAAAGTAAATCTTCTTCTAAAGAATAACTCTCTGCTCATTGGAGAGAAACCTGCTTGAGCTCCACTAGCATCTAAAAATTTATCTTCTCCTTTTCGCATAACTACTCCTACATCTCCCAAAATTTCCGCAATATATTTTTCAAGAGCTTTCATCTGCCTGTTGTTCATATATTCTCTTCCCAAGAATTTCCCACGCTTGCTTGCTGATTTCCCTTCCCAGCCCAACTCATCCTTTTGAAAATATTATTTTTTGTACTGATAAATACTATCAGCATTTTTAATAATTTCCAAAGTAATTAAATTAAAATTTTGATAATATAATGGTTCTGCTGTATCATCAGAAATAGTTAAATAGTCTTCGTTACCAAATAATGATTCTATATAAACTGTCCAGCAAGGATGCTCTTTATCTTTATCAATTCCTACTGCAAGTTTCTTCTTTTCAACAAATCTAACACTATTAACTTTCCTTACACTTTGCTCTCCATCCAAATCTTTCACAATTTTGATAGCTTTTTCTAATATTTGTTTTTCTGTATGCTTCATTTTTCTAATATTAAAAGGGGATTGGTTTTAAAGCCAACCCCCTTTTGAAAATATTATTTTTTGTACTGATAAATACCATCAGTATTTTTAATAATTTCAGTTATAATATAATTGAAATTTTGGTAATATAGTGGCTCTCCTGTTTCATCAGAAAGGATTAGGAAGTCTCTATTGTCAAAGAGAGATTTTACTGAAACTGTCCAAGAATCTATAATTTTACCTTTAGGAATTAATAACACATCATCTTTTTGAAAGTTAATATTTATAATACTGTCTTTATTATATACTCCTCCTGTTAAGTCGGTTATAATTTTTATTACTTTTTCTCTAATTTTATCTTCTGTCTGTTTCATTATTTTATTTTTATTGGTTCTAAATTAAAATCTTTTCTAATTTTATTAATATAGTATAGTGCTTCTTCAAATTCTGCATCAGCCCATCTATGTCTATTAGCTAAGGTTTGTTCCCAAACGTAGGTTTCCTTTTCTAAAGTACTTAAATCGTGGTAGGCTTCTCCTAACTGCTCAAAATGTTTTACATGAGACATTTCGTGAAAAGCTACTAATTCGGATGCATTTTTTGGAAGCACAAGCTGCCTGTTAACAGCATCAAATCCTCCTGCAATTCCATTGTTTTTCATAAAGAAAAATAATTCATCCACATTTTTAAATCCCATTACAGGAGTAAAAAGCCTTTTGATACTTCTTAAATCATCTTCCATAATTAGAGTTATGCCCTTTTCTTTAAGAAGTCCCCTTAATCTTCTGATTTGTTTAGCTGTTAATATTTTCCCTCCAAGCTCATCTAACTTTCGGGTTGCCATCCAATCCAACTCATCGTCAGTTAAACCAGACAATTCTCCCAACGGCTTATTTCCTTCCCCAAATATAGTATTGATTTTTCTTTCAATCCATTCTCCAATTTTTCCACTTTTTATAGCCTCCAGCATTTCTAAAAATTCCTTTTCCAACCATTTATACAGGTCTTGCACAGAATTAGCAACTTTCTTTCCTAAACCTTTTCCAAAATTAAAAGCCTTTGCTCCTGCCTGTTCTGCTTTGGCTGTTATTCTGCTGATTTTCGCAGAAGTTTGTGCTACTAAAGAACTGCCTCCCGTAAAATAAGCAATAATAGCATCTAAAATAAGTTCAAAAGCAACTCCACCAACAAAATATGCCCAAAAATATTCATTTAAATCTTTTACTTGAATAAATTTCTTTTTCAGCATATCAAAAAACTGAGAGATTTCTTTCCATATCTTTCCGTCACTAAAAAGATTTTTAATACCATCAAAAAATTCTTTAGAGTTTTTAGCCAATAAATCTACAAAATCTTCGATAAATTCAAGTTCCTCCTGATGCTTTGCCAATTCCAAAGGACTGCTTTTTTCTATTTCAAAAATTGGAAATTTTTCAACTACCATAGCCAAAAGCATAATAATGGTTTGTACCAATGAGATAAGCCCATTGATTAAACCACACAAGAAAGCATTAATTTTGGCGATCTCACTATTGAGTTCTGCTTTAATAAAGTTTTCAATTCCTGAAACCACATTCAACAAATCATCAAAAACAGCTTTCAGCTTGTTGTATATAGTTTTGATACTTTCAGGCATATTATCCTCTATGATGTTCTTCACCAAATAAGTAACAGCAAAAAGAACATCATCTTCAATAGTAGGGGTTGCCTGAACAGCTTTATAAACAATGGCAGTAGAAATTTCATCGAATGAAGTAACAAAATCTTTAAGATTTTTCAAACCATCTGCCACAATATGTGGAGATTCAGACATATTCTTATATTGATTGTTGGGGAATGGAACAGGGATAATAGGTTTATATTTAACTTCCTGTTGTGGAAAACCATTCGCGCCTATTTTATTTTGGTAGTTACTATACATAGGCAACACATAGTGTTTTGTGTAGTCGTAGTTTTCCTCTGTGAACTTCCATTTTTCGGTAGCTTCTATACCTCCTTTTAACCAATCTGCTAATTGGTTATTCAATGAAGATACTTTTTTAAAGGCATCATTGATTTTGCTTTTGTCTAAGATTTCCAAATATATAGCCCCTTTCAAAAGGGTAGCATCAATGCCATAATCTTCTGCAATCACTTTCATAAGGCTATTGAAATCCGATACGCTTCTGTCTAAAGTGTTTCCGTCATAATTGATTGTTTTTCCTTTGCTATAATAATGTTTTATCAGCTGCTCCCTTGCATAATCTCCCATTTTCACTCTACACGCAGTTCCAAAAAAATTACTGGTATCTTTAGAAACCATTTCGTAATAAATGGTAAAATGATCAGGCTCAATAGGGTCTTTTTCGTATTTGTCAAAAACTTCTGTTCCACTTTCGCAAAAAACAGCCTGATGATGAACCATAGTATATTTTTCTGATGGTGGATAATTTACCTTCTTTTCTGGCGGTACTAAAAAAGTTTCATAAAACAGGCTATTTTGCCCTAAAGGACTGTCAAATTCCCTGCTCAACACATAGGCTAATCTTCGTTCCATAAGTTGTGTTTTTAATGATTATTAATTGTTTAAATATTTCTAAAAGCAAAGCTAAATCTTGACTACACCAAAACTTGACGTGTTATTTTTATTTGAAGAATTAATCTTTATCCATAATGAAAGAAACAGTCTCTCGTTATTTGTTATAAAAAAAGTTAGAAAACTTTAGAATAGTTTAAAAGAATCAGACAGTCGCTAAAACTGTCTGATTTTGTTTTACGTAAATCTTTGAGGAGAATAGCAAAAATTTTAGCCAAATCACCTAAAACTTTAGCCGAAAGACCTAAAATTTTAACTCGGAGACCTAAAACCTTAATAAAACCTTAACCCAAAAACCTAAACGGAAGGCAAAAAGACTTAAACGGATCATCAAAGAACCTTATCATTTGATGTTTCGATAATTATAAATATTATTTGTTCTTGTCTTCGCCTTCAGAAGGAGTGCTTTTTACCGATCTGGGAAAAAACTGTTTCAACTCTGCTACTTTTTCTGCAAAACCAATAACCTCTCTTCCTTTTTTGTATTGTGAATAAGCATAATCGTCTAAGGCATCATTGTAATTGTCGTAATCATGTAAAATTTTGGTGCTTTCCATTTGATATACTAAGCTCGCTAACTTCTCTTTTCTCGTTTCTAAGAAAATCCTGGCCTGATAATCATTTTCAAACTCCTCCCAGTTCACATCATCAGCACTCAATTGAGGTTGGTTTGCCCTATAATCTCTCACTTTGTTTACAAAAAGTTTGTTTTGTTCGTTAATGAGTCCATAAAATTTTCGTTGATCTGCATTTAATGCTGCCAGTTTTCCCTGGAATAAGACTTCTAATTCTGCGATTTTAGTGTCGATTTGTGTTTTTAAATCGGGAGTAAGCTGTGTTTGAATAATGTTTTTCATAATTTGTAAATATTAAATCAAATTTAATAAAAATGCATTAATTCATAATAGTTTTATTTATTTATCAAAAATTAAGTATTTTAAGTATTGTTTCGTTGTTAAATATTTAATTTATAAATATTTTACACATAATGTCTGTATAAATAGAATATTATACTTATCTGTAATTAATTTGGAACGGATCGCATTTTTATATGATTAACAAAAATAAATTCTTCTCATAGCTTTTCCCTGAATTGATCGATAAGTCTTATCAATTACAAAAAGTAACTAATGCAAATAATATGTTTTAAATTTGTTTGGTTTTAAAAGACTATAAATTTAAAATTATGCAAAACTTTGAAATATCCGTGCTTGATCTTGCGCCCGTAAAACAGGAAAAGACCATTCACGATACCTTTCAGGACAGTTTGTCTTTGGCAAATCATACTGAAAATCTTGAATATAAAAGATTCTGGCTCGCCGAACATCACAATATGGAAAGCATCGCCAGTTCTGCAACTTCAGTTCTCATCGGCTTTATTGCCAACGGAACCAAAAAAATCAGAGTAGGATCGGGTGGAATTATGCTTCCGAATCACAGTTCTTTGGTCATTGCCGAACAATTCGGAACCCTGGAATCTCTTTTTCCGGGACGAATTGATCTCGGTCTGGGAAGAGCCCCCGGAACCGATGGTCTGACGGCACAGGCATTGGGAAGAAATCCTGCAATCATTAATGAACAGTTTCCAAGGCAGATTTTAGAATTACAAAAATATTTTTCTAAAGAAAACCGTGACGCTTTAGTTCGTGCTATTCCTGGTGAAGGGTTGGATATTCCTTTGTATATTCTGGGCTCAAGTACAGACAGCGCTTTTCTGGCTGCGGAACTCGGTCTTCCTTATGCATTTGCCGGACACTTTGCCCCTGAGCAGATGGAAATGGCTTTCAATATCTACAGACAGAATTTTGAACCTTCAAAATATTCCAACGAACCTTATATTATTGCGTGTGTCAATGGAGTTGCTGCAGAAACTTCCGAAGAAGCTCATAGAATTTCTACCACTTTATTCCAGGCATTTATCAATATTATCCGCAACGACAGAAAGCCTTTTGCACCGCCTGTTGATCATATGGATGACATTTGGTCACCAATAGAAAAATCGATGGTTTTACAAAAACTGCGTTACACACTCATCGGAGATCAGTCTGAAATTGAAAATCAGCTTCGAAGCTTTCAGGAAAAATTTAATGTGAATGAGCTGATGATTAATTCTCATATTTATGACCATCAGAAACGATTGGATTCCTATACTATTTTCAGAAAAGCAAAAGATGCTATATTCAAAATATAACAAACCCTTATCATAATTGGGAGATGCTTATTTTATGAGTATCTTTGCGAAAAATTTAAAGTAAAAATGTCTGATATTAAATTAAATACTATTCCGGAGGCTATTGAAGACCTTAAAAATGGTAAAATAATCATAGTAGTAGATGATGAAGACAGAGAGAACGAAGGTGATTTTCTTTGCGCCGCTGAACTGACGACCCCTGAAATCATCAACTTCATGGCCCTTCACGGCAGAGGACTGATCTGTATGCCACTTCCTGAAAAAAGATGTGACGAACTAGGACTGGAAGTAATGGTGAGCCGCAGCAGCGATCCTAAGGAAACAGCATTTACCGTATCGGTTGACCTTCTTGGAAATGGAACTTCTACAGGTATTTCTGCAGCAGACAGGGCAAAAACGATTTTAGCTTTAATGGACGAAAAATCGAAGCCAACTGACTTCATGAGACCGGGGCATATTTTCCCGCTTCGTGCAAAAAAAGGTGGTGTTCTGAAAAGAGCCGGCCACACAGAAGCTGCTATTGATCTCACGTGTCTTGCAGGTTTAAAAGAAGGTGGCGTGATCTGTGAAATTATGAATGAAGATGGTTCTATGTCGCGTTTGCCGGAACTTCATGCTTTTGCGCAGAAACACGATATGAAAATTGTCTCTATCGAAGACCTGATTCATTATCAGCTGAAAAAAGGAAATCTTATCGAAAGAATTGAGGAGAGAAAAGTAAAGACGGCTTATGGGGATTATGATTTCTTTGCTTTCAGGGAGACTTCAAATGATCAGATTCATTTTGCTTTAACGAAAGGTTCGTGGACGGTTGATGAGCCGGTTCTTGTTAGAGTACAGTCTTCAGACTCGTATTTTGATGTACTGACAAGATTAAATAACGGTGAAAAACCTTTATTGGAAAAAGTAACCAATATGGTGAATGAAGCAGGAAAAGGAGCTATTATTTTTATTAATAATGTTTCTAATTCTGAAAACACCTTAAGAAAGCTTCAGCAGTTCCTGAATTATCAGGATGGTCAGGTTCAGCATCCGACTTTAGCATATAACTATAGAGATTACGGTATCGGAACTCAGATTTTGAAGAATCTTGGAATTAATAAATTTAAAGTAATCACTCAGAATACTAATATTAAACCTCAGGTTGGCGGTTATGATGTTGAGGTGACGGAGATGGTACAGCTTTAATGTGAATGGTGAATGGTCAATGCGCTTTGCTTGTCAATTTTTCCATCAGCTTAAAATTGGTCGTTTGCCTTAAAAAAAATCAGTGAAGTAATCAATTATAGCTTGTTTTATAAAGGCTAATTTTAAAATTGACTATTCACTTGCGAAGTAAAATTCAGTATTGACAACATATAAAAATGGCTTGAGAAATTCTCAGGCCATTTTTATTTCGTCAAAACTTCTGAATCCGTTCAGAAAGTCTTTAATATTCATTCTTTTCTTTCCCTCAAGTTGTAATTCCAAAGGATAATATATGCCATCTTGGGTGTAGATTTTAAATTCATTTTTTGAAATATCTAAAGTTCCGGCGGGCTTATCATGATTTGAAACTTCAAACTTTCCACCAAAAATTTTCAATCCCTTTTCTTCTTCTCCAATTTTCAATGTTGTGAAAGCAGCCGGATAGGGAGACATTCCCAAAATAAACTGATGCACTTCTTTTGAGTTTCCTGCCCAGTCTATTTTTGTATTTTCTTTAAATATTTTGTACGCATTTTTAGGATGCTCAACTTGTGGCTGAGGTCTTTCCGTAATGGAATTTTCTGCCAGTCCGTCAAGTGTTTTTACGACGAGTTTTGCGCCCATTTCCATCAATCGATCGTGAAGGCTTCCCGCATTTTCATCAGGCAAAATAGCCAATTCTTCCTGAAGCAGAATATTTCCTTCATCAATTTTCTCATTAATGAAGAACGTTGTAGCGCCGGTCTTTTCTTCTCCGTTGATTACTGCATAATTAATAGGAGCAGCTCCTCGGTAATCCGGAAGCAGGGAAGCATGAAGATTGAATGTTCCCATTTTAGGCATTTCAAACAATACTTTTGGCATCATTCTGAAAGCGACTACGACAAAAACATCGGCATCCAGCTTTCTCAGTTCTTCAAGAAATTCGGGATTCCTTAATTTTTCAGGCTGAAAAACAGGGATGTTATTTTCTACAGCGAAAATTTTCACAGGAGACTGATTGATTTTCTGTCCGCGTCCGCTCGCCTTATCTGCAACGGTTACAACTCCAACCACTTCATGATGAGAATGATGAATGGCCTCCAAAGAAGTCTTTGCAAACTCCGGAGTGCCTAAAAAAACGACTTTCAATGATTTCATACTGCAAATATAAGGTCTTTATTAAAGGATTGAAAGGTTTAAAATTAAAGATTGAAGTAATTTTTTAAGATTATAAGTTTTTTTAAACTCTTTATTTAACCACAAAAGTTACAAAAGATTAGAAATTTCTATATTAAGCAATTTTAGAAAAAAAAGCTAACAAGAGTTTTTAAAAATCTTTGATTTTGTTCTTTTGAAAGCTTTGATTAGCTATTAAAACTTTTAAACTTGTCTTTTGCGACTTTTGTGGTTAAATTCAAATATTAATAAAAAACAGGTTTTATAAATATAGTCATTGCCAATTACTGATTACTTATTACTCATGTCAAGGCATACGTTCTAAAATTCAGCATTTTTACTTTCCCGGAATCCAACAGATAAATAAGATTTTCCAAAATATTTTCTTTAGATTGATAGTTCAGCTGAAGGGATAATTCTTCAATCGTAGAAGGTTTTTTAGCCAGTATATTCATGATTTCGCCCGAAATATTTTTTCCGAAAATAGATTGCTTGTTTTTTTCACAGACAGAACATTTTCCACAGTTTTTGGATTTTTTTTCACCGAAATACGTCAGGATCAGTTTCATTTTACAATGCCTGTCATCCTCAATGTAGAATTTCATTTCTTCCCATTTCTGAATTTTGTTTTTCTGAATATGTTCAAAAAGTTTCCAGTACTGAGAATTATTAAGTCTCTCATCACGAGGTTTTAAAAATTTAATACTGGACAAAGCGCCATCAACGTACTCAACATACCCTTTTTGCTGAAGCTCTTTTAATCTTTCTTTGATTAAATGGATGCTTACGCCGATCTTATTGCTTACCTGCTGTTCGCTGAACATCACTTTATGTGCCGTAATTCCAGAAATGGTACGAAGCATGAGTTCAATAAAGTACGAATCTTTATGAGGTATCTGATCTATCTCGTCAGGCTGCATTAAAAGCTGCAGAGAAGAAAGGCTTTTATGGTCGTTAAAATAAATAATTTCCTGATTATGAAGGAAGTTCAGAACATTCTTAATCTTCGCTGAAGATAATTTGGTAAAATTCTGAATTCCGCTAAGATTGAGCTGAAAAACTTTTTCAGGCATTTCAAATTCTGCCACCTGGAAAATAGAGTATAGGTAAGTAATGATTTTTAAAAATTCAACTTTATTTGGGATTTGATTCTTTAAAATGTCATCAAAATTTGACAGTTCCTGCTTGTCCCAAAGCAAAAAGGCAAAACTTTCCTGGCCATCTCTTCCCGATCTTCCGATTTCCTGATAATAGTTTTCGATAGACGGAGCCGGAGAATAATGAATGACAAACCGTACATTATCTTTGTCGATCCCCATTCCAAATGCATTAGTAGAAATTAAAATATGACTGTCACTGTTATTCCAGATCATTTGTTTGGCATTCTTTTCCTTTGCGGTAAGACCGGCATGGTAAAAATCGACATTTTTCAGCTGATTTTTATGAAGAAACTCACATAGCAGCTCAGTTTCCCTTCTGGTTCTTACATAAATAATTCCTGACTGCCTTGTAAACTTTAAGATATCGTAGATCTTCTGAAATTTATCCGAAACTTCTTCAGTGAAAATTCTGATATTATCACGTCTGAAGCTTTTCTGAAATACCTGTGGGGTTTTCAGCTCAAGCTTTGATTTGATCTCTTCCAGAACCTTCGGAGTAGCAGTTGCCGTTAATGCAAGACACGGAATCTTAGGATTATTTTTCCTGAATTCTTTTATATTCTGATAACTCGGCCTGAAATCCTGCCCCCATTCAGAAATACAGTGTGCCTCATCCACCGCAATGAATGACAGCTGAATTTCCTCGATATTCTGAAGGAACTGCTTATTAGTTAACCGTTCAGGAGAAATGTAGAGCATTTTTGTTAAGCCTTCCTTACAGCGGTCATAAATACCTTCTGCGTAGTATTCATCCAGTTCGGAAGATAAATATTCTGCTTCAATTCCTCTCAGTTTCAATTGACTCACCTGATCTTTCATCAGTGCTAAAAGAGGGGATATAATGAGACACGTTCCTTCTTTTAATAATGCCGGAAGCTGATAACATAGAGATTTTCCCGCCCCTGTAGGCAAAAGAACGAGCGTATCTTTTTCATTAATAACAGAATCAATAATAGCTTCCTGGGAATCACGGAAGTTATCATAACCCCAAAAATATTGTAAGGTTTTAAATTTTAATTCTTGAAAATCTTGTTGAGAAATCATAGGATAAAAATAATGAAACTAAACTGACAAAAAAAGCCACGCGATGCGTGACTTTATATATTAGGTGCTAAAATTACAATTATTTAGCTTCAAAATACACTCTTCTGTTTGCTCTGTTTTTCCATTCAGGGCATTTTGTAGCAGGGTTACATTCAGGGTATTTCAGGTCTTTTTCGCCTCTTCCCACTGCATTTAATTTATCAGATTGAACACCATTTTTAATCAAATAATCTTTGACATTATTTGCTCTTCTTTCGGATAATTTTTGATTGTATGCCTCGGAAGCTCTTGTATCGGTTGTTCCGATTACGGTGTAAGTTCCGCTGGAAGAGTTGATATAATCAACAGCATTATTCAGAATAGGAGTGTTTGAAGGTAAGATTCTGTCTGAATTCAGATCAAATTCAATCCCTTCCAGTTTTGTTTCCCTTTCATCTACCAGCCCACCTGTTACCGGTGTTGATGTAACTACCGGGCAACCATTGTTTTCAACCGGTCCCGGAACTGTTACACATTTATCATAAAGATCAATAACGCCATCCAGATCCGTATCGAGGGCAACTCCGGCGCCATCTACTCTTGCTCCGGCAGGCGTATCAAGCTGTCTGTCCCAATCATCACATACACCATCATTATCAAGATCCCCTTTTTTACAAACTTCAATATCCTGATTTTTATTAGCTAACACATCAAGCTTATAGTACATTTCCTGAAGAGGATCGTGCCACATTACATGAGATTCATGTTTTCCTAATTTTAAAGAAAGACCGATTGATGCGTTAAAGAAATTGTCGGAAACCTGTTCTTCACGTTGGTTGAGAACACTATATTTGTCGCCACCTCCATCAAATTCATCATCACCTGTGATAACGTACATTACTCTACCTTCAATATCAATTCTTTTATTGATTTTAAATTTAAGACCGGCACCAGCCTGTGCAAACATAGAACCTAGTTTGAACGGTTTAAGTTCAGTAACGAGTCTTTGTCCGTTCTCATCTTTCTGATAGGCACGATAGGCCAGAGTTCCAAGACCTGCATATCCGTGTAATGCCCATCTGTATGGAGAATGATTATCTACTCTTCTGAAAAGATTGGAAAAGTTAACATCTCCTAACAATGAAATCGCATCATATTGTGTTCTTGCTCCCACCTGTTGATTGGCAGATGCATTGGCAGGCGCAGCATCTTTTGTATTAAACCATCCTTGTCTTGTTTCTCCTCTGTCATACTGTAAATTGATACCAAAAGCATGGGTAATCGCTTTATCGATGCTGACGTAAGCAGAATATCCAAAAAGATTTTTACCGTTACCGTTTTTTATAGAAGTAAGGTCAGCAGACTGAACTAACGGTACACCGGCACCGAATGAAATTGCCCAATCATTGAATCTTTTTGATTTATTTGTAAAAGGAGAAATATTTGCAGAACCTGAAGAGAATGTATTTGGATATTCTCCGTTTGAAGTTACAGCAGTCGAGTCTTGTGCAAAGCCGGCTGTAGGAACAGCTAGTGCTAATGCGACAATTGCTAAACTTAATTTCATAGTGTATTTTTTATTTAGTTAATTAAATATTCATTATTTATTAGTAGGACATCCTTTATTTTCAACTGGTCCGGGAACCGTTACACACTTGTCATACAGGTCGATAACGCCGTCAAGGTCAATATCTAATGCTACACCGGCACCATCTACTCTTGCACCTGCAGGAGTATCAGGCTGTCTGTCCCAGTCGTCGCACACGCCATCATTATCTTTATCACCTTTTTCACAGACAAGCAATTCAGGGCTTCTGTTTTCCAAAATATGGGTTCTGTAATAGGCTTCCTGCAGGGGATCATGCCAAGCAAGATGCGACAGGTGTTTACCCAATTTGAAAGAAAGTCCCAGGTTAACCGTCCACATATTATCTGATCTTCTTTTATCGATCATATTATATTTAGGGATAGTTGAGTTCGGATCATAATCGCCGGAACCTGCGTATCCGCCGCCGTCAAACTCATCATCACCACTTATGATGTACATTGTTCTTGCTTCAATATCGATCAGTCTGGAAACCTTGTATTTCATACCTACTCCAAACTGAAAATAGGACGAGGTAATTCCCAATTTCTGATTCATAAACAGTGGAATTCTTCTGGGATTGCTGCTCCAACTGTAATCTTTATTGTCATGCAGAGAAGTATTAAAGTTCATAAATCCGATACCGGCATATCCGTGCATGGCCCATTTATAAGTCGAATGGTTGTCTACTCTTCTTAAAATATTTGAAAAATTCACATCGCCCATGAGAGCAATCTGATTATATTTCGTTTTTGCTTCTGCCGCTCCGGCAGCTATCCCTTCTGCTCCTTCCAGCTGTGCTTTTTGTGTTGTTTCACCTCGCTGATAGATCAGGCTGATGCCTACAACATGATTGATTTGCTTGTCTAAACTTACATAAGAATTGTATCCCCAATTGACCTTTTCGTCCGTGATTGACTTGAGGTCTGAATGTACCATAAATGCGGCACCACCTCCTACAGATACAGACCAGTCGTTGAATCTTCTGGTTGTGTTGTTGAAAGGCTGAACATTGGCAGAACCCGAAGAAAATGTATTGGGATACATATTATTTGAAGTGACAGCAATACTATCTTGTGCATAAGTTGCAATGGGCAAAATAGCCAATAATAATAAACCTAATTTCATACAGTATGTTTTATGTGTTTTTCAGATAAAATCTTTTAATAATATTCTGGAAAATTCTCTTTCAAAAAGATGTTTTTTGTGAGGGAGTTCTAATCTTTTTGAAATAAATTTCATTCCATTAAACTTTACGATATCAATATCAATAATTCTGTCGGTATAGCCTTCTGTTACTGCTGAATCGTTTATTCTTCCCATTTCCTTTTCAATGTCTTTTATGCGATCAAGAAGCTGAATCGGAGAGAAGTTCGTTAATATTATTGCTGCAATATTACAAAAAATATTGGAACTTTCAAATTCCACAGGATCAGATATTAAAAATTCACTTACGCTTATGATCTCATTTCCTGCATCTTTGATTTTCTCCAGGGCAGTCTCAAGGTTTTTTTTGGGGTCTCCGAGATTACTTCCCAGTAACAAAACGACTTTATGTTGCGACATATTGAAAAATGATTGATTTATGAAAAGCTTTTTTAAAAATGTACTGGCAAATATAGTGGCTATTGTCATATTATGTGTCGTGTTTTTCTTCTTTTTCATCATAATGCTGGTCTTCAGCGCTATGGGAAGCGAGAAGTCTGTAGTCGTAAAAAAGAATTCCGTTCTCACCATTAATTTAAAAACCAATATTATCGACAGTCCGACTGAGGAACAGAGAGGATTATTTGATATCAGCGATCAGAATAAAAGTGTCCTGATTTATGATGCTATCGAGGCAATTAATAAAGCCAAAACCGATGATAATATTAAAGGAATCAGTATTGAAGCCGATTATCTTAATGCCGGAATTACCCAGATCGATGACCTCAGAAATGCTATTACCGATTTTAAGAAAAGCGGAAAATTCGTTTATGCTTACGGAAACGCAGTTTCTCAGGGATCTTATTACTTAGGATCTGTTGCGGATCAGTATTATCTGAATCCTTCAGGAATGATCGAACTGAAAGGTCTGGCAACGGAAGTAACGTTCTTTAAAGATTTTGCCGATAAATATGGTATTGGTATTGAAGTGATCCGTCACGGAAAATTCAAATCTGCGGTCGAACCGTTTTTAAGAAATGATATTTCCCCGGAGAACAAAGAACAATTGAGTACGCTTCTGAATGATATCTGGAAGAACACTTCGTCGAAAATGGCATCTTCCCGGAAAATTGATACGGCCGCATTCAGAACTGTTGTAGACAGCCTCTACGGAATGATTCCTGAATTAAGTTTAAAATATAAACTGGCCGACAAACTGATCCAGAAAACAGAATATGATCAGTTGATTAAATCAAAATTAAATGTAAAGGAAGACGAAAAATTAAACAAAATTTCATTAGGAAAATATATTGCTTCCTATGCTGATGATGAGAAATCGGGAGATAAAGTTGCGGTTTTATATGCTTCCGGGTCCATCAACGGAGGGGACGAATATAATGATATTCACTCTGAAAAATATATTAAATACATTAAGGATCTTCAGGAAAATGATAAAGTAAAAGCTGTTGTATTCAGAATTAATTCTCCGGGAGGGAGTGCTAATGCTTCTGATGAAATCTTATTTGAACTTCAGCAGCTTAAAAAGAAAAAACCACTCATTGTTTCTTTTGGAGACTATGCAGCGTCCGGTGGATATTATATTGCCATGGCGGCTGATAAAATTTATTCTGAACCTAATACGCTGACGGGATCAATAGGGGTTTTTGGAGTAATTCCTTATTTCAGGGATCTTGCCAATAAAAATGGTGTGCGTTCGGATATTGTTTCTACGAATGCCAATTCTCAGTATTATTCTGCATTAAATGGCGTTACGCCTTATGGAGTAAGCATGATTACAAGAAGTGTGGAAGGAACTTATAAGAGATTCGTACATTTTGTGACCCAGAACAGAAAGCAGACTTTTGAGCAGATCGATAGTGTAGGAGGCGGAAGAGTATGGAGCGGAACCAGAGCCAAGCAGATTGGTCTTGTAGATGAACTGGGAACACTGAATGATGCCGTGAAATTTGCCGCACAGAAAGCCGGACTGAAATCGTACGCCGTATCTTCTTATCCGAAAAGCATGACGCCTTTTGAGCAGATATTTAAAGACCTGAATCAGGATGAAATTTCAGAAAGAGCAATTAAAAATAAGATTGGAAAATCAAATTATGAGATTATGCAGCAGATCGTAGAAAAGAGAAAACTACAATCTGAAGTGAAAATGGAAATGCCTTACCAGATTAAAATTAACTAAATTATATTGTACAAAGAAACGGCGGATTTGAATTTCAAATCCGCCGTTTTAATTTTTTATAGGCTTAAATTAACTCTTCCTTGTAAGCATTCCGTAGATCCAGAGAACAATTAAAGCTCCTCCAATAGCCAGGATCCAGCTTTTGAAATTCCAGAATGAATCTACATCTCCCCAGTGAAGAATATACACACCGATTGATCCTCCGATAAAAGCTCCAATAATCCCCAAAATCATAGTGATAAGTATTCCACCGCCTTGTTTTCCCGGCATGATTGCTTTAGCTAGTGCTCCAGCTAATAGCCCGAAAATAATCCATGTTAAAAATCCCATAGTTGCATTTTTTTAATGTTAATAATTTGATGATTGGTTCAAGAAGATTTATCTCTTCTTGAAAAATGAATCTACAAACTCTGTACCATTAAATAATTGCAAATCCTGCATCTTCTCTCCGACACCAATGTATTTTACGGGGATCTGAAACTGATCCGAAATGCCGATCACCACACCGCCTTTTGCCGTGCCGTCTAATTTAGTTACTGCCAGAGCATTTACCTCTGTTGCTGCTGTAAACTGTTTGGCCTGCTCGAATGCATTCTGGCCTGTAGAACCGTCAAGAACAAGTAAAATCTCATGAGGCGCATCAGGAATTACCTTTTGCATCACCCTTTTTATTTTTGAAAGCTCATTCATCAGATTGATCTTGTTGTGAAGTCTTCCTGCCGTATCAATGATTACAACATCCGCATTCTGGGCAACCGCACTCTGTACCGTATCAAAAGCTACGGAAGCCGGATCTGAACCCATTTCCTGTTTTACGATAGGAACCCCAACTCTTTCGCTCCAGATTACCAGCTGATCAACCGCTGCAGCTCTGAATGTATCTGCTGCACCCAATACTACCTTTTTGCCTTCAGATTTAAACTGATGAGCCAGTTTTCCGATCGTTGTTGTTTTTCCGACACCGTTTACACCCACTACCATAATCACGTAAGGCTTTTTGGAAGCATCTATGTTTCCTGTTCCGGCATGAGGGTTTTCTAGCAAAAGTCCAGAAATTTCGTCCCGAAGTATTTTATCTAATTCATTTACGCTTACATATTTATCTTTGGCAACACGCTCCTCAATTCTTTCTATGATCTTGATGGTTGTTGATGCGCCGACATCAGAAGCAATAAGTATTTCTTCAAGGTTATCCAGAACTTCATCATCTACCTTGCTCTTACCAACTACGGCTTTTGTCATTTTTTCGAAAAAACCCTGGCTGGATTTTTCTAATCCTTTATCTAAGGTTTCTTTTTCTTCTTTTTTAAAAATTTTTTTAAACCAACTCATCTTTATGAATTACGGAATTTTATTAATTAAAGATAGAAGCTGGAGGATGGAAGTCTGAAGTTCTACAATTTGTAATAACTTCCAGCCTCCAGCTTCTGACTTCCAGCTAGATTGAAAGCAAAGATAACAAAAAAACTACCCAAAAGATGAGTAGTTTTTTATATTGTAAATAAAGTGTAGATTATTTTTTCAAATAACCGTCTACTTCGTCTGCATTCATTACTTTTTCTTCGAAAACGTAAGCTCCTGATTTAGAAGACTTCACCATTTTCACCACTTTAGTCATCTTTTTAGACTGACCGCTTTGTAGGGTTGCTACTACTTTCTTTGCCATGGTAAATTATATTTTAATAATTACTTGATTTCTTTGTGAACAGTTACTTTCTTAAGAACAGGATTGTATTTTTTCAATTCCAATCTTTCAGTTGTGTTCTTTTTATTCTTTGTAGAAATGTATCTAGACATTCCTGGCATACCACTTTCTTTGTGCTCTGTACATTCAAGGATTACTTGAACTCTGTTTCCTTTTTTTGCCATGATTTAGTTCTTTTTAATCAATCCGTTTCTGGTTGCTCTTTCAATAGCTTCCTCGATTCCAATCTTGTTAATCACTCTCAATCCATGAGCTGATACTTTCAGTGTTACGTGCTTATCTTGCTCCGGAAGGTAAAATTTCTTCTCTAATAAGTTAATTTCAAAACGACGCTTCGTTTTGTTATTAGCGTGAGAAACGTTGTTACCAACCATTGCACGCTTTCCTGTTATTTGGCAAATTCTTGACATATCTCGATGTTCTTATTTGTACTATAATATTTGAGAGTGCAAAATAACGAAGAATTTTTCAGATAGACAAATCTTTTGGAAAATTATTTATAAATAACTTATTGATATTAACTTCAAATAACTTCAGTTTTTATCCTTCAACTTCCTGTCTCGCTAACTTTTCTTTGCTCTGTTCTGAAATCGTTTTATTAAAAAATAAAACAGTAAAAATCCTAAAGCAAAAATTGAAAATCTTGACAAGAGATCGCCCGTTCTTGTGTAAAATGTCATTTGGTCGTAAAGGTTCACTTTCGCAAATAAAGCTGTTTTATCACCATAAAAAGTATCTTCAATGATTTCTCCTTTTGCATCAATGTGCGCAGAAATTCCGCTGTTGGCCGCGCGTGCAATTTCTCTTCTGGTTTCTATTGCTCTGAGTCTTGCATAGGATAAAAGCTGCTTATGACCTTCTGAAACTCCCCACCAGGAATCATTAGTCATAATCCCTAAAAAGTTGGCTCCCTTTTTTACGTAATCACCTGTAAATTCACCGTAAATACTTTCATAGCAGATAATAGGAGCTATTTTTCCTTTATTGTAAGGATTTGAAAATGCCACTCTTTCTTTATCGGTTCCCAAAGAAGCTACCGTTCCGCCCAGATTAAGCATGGCATCACCTAGTAAAGGCTTTAAATAACTCATATAAGGAAATATTTCAACGCCCGGAACCAGCTTTCCTTTGTGATAAACCTCAACATTTCGGTTGGGGATAACCTGAACGGCAGAATTGAAACTTTCCACCCAAAGTCCGGGATTTAATTGATAAGCTTCTTTCGGGAGATTTTCTTCGGAAGTATAAAATTTATGCGAAGAAATTCCTGTTGCGAATACAGAACCGGGATGTTTTGTTAAAAATGTTTTAATGTTATTTAAAATCACGCTTTTTTCAAAAGATCTCTCGGAAATAGAACCTCTTCCGGGAAGAGCAGTTTCCGGAGCAATATAATAGTCTATTTTTCCTTTTGAGTTTTTTTCTGCCAGATCGAGAAGGTCATTTTCAATGGTCAGGCTGTCTTTGGAATATTTTTCGGCGTAAGGATCAAGGTCAGGCTGCAGCATCATAACATTTACACTTCCGATTGGTTTTTCATTAAAATTATTAAATTTAATAATGGAAATAATCATCGGAATAACAATCGAAGCGGCTACGATTGATGTGTTTTTGATCAGATCTTTTCTTTTTCTTCCGGCCTGCCAGATTCTTATGGTGTAAAAGATCAGAACATTAATTAAAAGTATCCAGAAGCTTCCGCCGGTAGCACCCAGCGTGTCGTACCATTGAATCAGTTTCGGATAATCTGAAAATGCGTTTCCCAGATTCAGCCAGGGCCAGGTAAATTCCCAATTCAGATGAAATTTTTCAAAACTCATCCAGAAGGCAATGAAAAATGCTAATCCCCAATATGTTCCCTGCGCGTTTTTGTACCAGTGATAACATTGAAATACCAGTGAATAAAGAAGTGAATTAACCAGTACAGGAAATACAACAGCTAGTAAGGAGTGGCTTCCATCAGGATTTTTAGCTCCATATAACCATCCGGTAGTTACAATATTCCAGATGACGAAACATATATAGGAAAGCCCGAAAACCACCCAGCTTTTTCTTTTGTAATCTGAAAATTTTGAAACGCCGTGTTCCATCATCAAAAGCGGAACAAGAGCAAAAAATATAAAAAACGGAACCCCATAGGTAGGCCACGATATCGACAGCAGCATTGCTGAAATGAGCGTAAGTAAAACGTATTTCATTCAATTGATTTAACACACAAATTTAAGGCTTTTGAAATGAAAAAAAATGCAATTGATGTTAAAGAAATCTTATAAAATTCTTGATTACGAATTAATACTGTGAATTATCCGTTCAGTTCTTTTGCGCGTTTTTCAGCATCCAGAATTCCGTTTGTCAGGATTTCCTTAAGGTTGTTTTCATTAAAAGTTTTCAGTGCTGCTTCCGTTGTGCCACCTTTTGATGCGACATCCTGAATCAATTCTTCTAACTTTTTATCAGAATTATTAATCAGATGATAGGCTCCCAACATGGTCTGTTGTACGAAAAGTTTAGATAAATTTTCATCAATTCCCATTTCAATGCCTGCTTTAATCATGGCATCAACAATATAATAAAAATAGGCTGGCCCACTTCCTGAAAGCGCTGTAACGCCGTCCAAAAGCTCTTCATTTTCAAGATAAACAGATCTTCCGGTTGAATTCAGTAGTCTTTCGATGTTAATAAGCTGGCTGAAAGAAATGCCTTGCGCAGAAGTGTATCCGGTAATTCCCATTCCAAGAAGAGTAGGAGAGTTGGGCATTGCTCTCACAACCAAAGGATGGTGTAATAGTTTTTGAATTTTTTCGATTTTAATTCCTGCCATGATCGATAAAACCATCTGGTTTTGGTTTAACTGAAATGGGAAGTTTTCAGAAAGATGTTGAAAATCCTGAGGTTTCACAGAAAGAATAATTAAATCCGAATCCAATTCTTTTACGTCATCAAAAGTTGAGATTTTTGACTTCGGAAATTCTTCGGATATTTTTGAAATTTTTGCTTCGTTTCTTGTGATAAGATGCAGGTTTTCAGGTTTTATCAGTTCGTACTTTAAGAACGATTTAGAAAAAGATAAGCCCATGTTTCCGGCTCCGAGGATAGCTATTTTCATATTGTGTGTTTGTTTTTATGAGGTATTTAACTTTGACAAAGTTTAATTTTTTAGATAATATTTACTTCTCTTTCCAACTCAATTCCGAATTTATCTTTCACAGAATCAATTATTTGTGTTGAAAAATCAAAAATTTCCTGTCCTGTAGCTTTTCCGGTTGCGTTTATAATCACTAAGGCCTGTAATGTATGAGAAGCTACATTTCCGATTTGCTTTCCTTTCCAGCCACATTGTTCAATCAGCCAGCCGGCCGGAACTTTTACAAAATCTCCATTCGCATATCCAGGAATATTTTCAAATTTTTGCTGCAGTTCTTCAAACTGAGTTAAAATGATGGTGGGATTTTTAAAAAAGCTCCCTGCGTTTCCGATTTCTTTCGGATCCGGTAATTTGCTTTTTCTGATGTTGATGACAGCTTTGGAAACATCCTGAATGGTTGGGTTTTCTATACCTAAATTTTCCAGTTCAGATTTAATGGCACCATATTCTGTTTTGATTTTGTGGTCTTTTCTTGTCAATTTAAAGGTAACCTCCAGAATTACATATTTCCCTTTTCCTTCCTGCTTAAAAACAGAATCCCTGTATCCGAATCTGCATTGTTCCAGATTGAAAGTTTCCAGCTGAAGGTTTTCCAGATTAAGAACAGTACAGCTTACAAAAGAATCTTTTATTTCCGTTCCGTAGGCTCCGATATTCTGCATGGGCGATGTTCCTACATTTCCGGGAATTAAAGAAAGATTTTCCAGTCCGCCATAATTTTTATTCAGGCAAAATATCACAAATTCGTGCCAGTTTTCCCCTGCCTTTGCGGTAACCAATACTTCATTGTCATTGATGAAATCTTCATGAATACCTTTGAGATTAAGCTGAATTGCCAGTCCGTCGAAATTTCTTGTCAGTAAAATATTGCTTCCTCCGCCCAGAAAAAGTAATGGTAAAGTGCCTGTCTTTGAATAGTTCAGTGCTTCGATTAATTCTTCTGCAGAATGGACATCTGTGAAGTATCTGGACTTTGCATCAACACCGAATGTGTTATATGGTTTTAATGAAAAATTTTCTTGCATTTGTATTGTTTAAACAAATTCTTACATCTAATTTAAAATAAAATATCAGCAATAAAAGTATGGAAGAAAAATTTCAATCCAAAAATTTATTGCTGACAGATTATCCTTTTTTCAGCTTAAAGACTGAATTCTATTTTGTATTGTTGAAGCGCATCCTTCAGTATTGCGGCACTTCTTTTCAGATCTTCTTCTTTCAAAACGTATGCGATTCTTACCTGCTTTTTGCCAAGTTCAGGGTCGCTGTAGAATCCTCCTGCAGGCGCTACCATAATTGTTTCATTCTGGTTTGAATATTTTTCAAGCAACCATTGTGCGAATTTCTCTGTATCATCTACAGGAAGCTCTGCAACACAGTAGAATGCGCCTTTCGGTTTCGGGCAGATTACTCCAGGGATAGCGTTTAAAGCATCAACCAATACATTTCTTCTGTGGGTATATTCTTCCCTTACGGCTCTGATGTACGCCTGATCGTCCTGATGAGCAGCAGTTGCCGCGATTTGTCCTAAAAGAACCGGGCTTAACCTTGCCTGTGCAAAAAGCATAGCCGCATCATGGATTTTTTTAGAACGGGTAATCATACATCCGATTCTTACACCACACATTGAGTAACGTTTTGATTCTGAGTCTATAATAATACAGTTTTCTGCAAGTTCAGGAAAAGCCAGCATGGAAATCTGCTGTTTTCCGTCGTACACATATTCTCTGTAAACCTCATCTGAAATAACGACAATGTCATATTTCAAAGCAATTTCTGCCAGTTTCTGAAGCTCTTCACGTGTATATAGGTATCCTGTTGGATTTCCGGGATTACAGATGACGATGGCTCTTGTTTTTTCGGTAATTTTTTTCTCAAATTCTTCAATCGGAGGAAGGGCAAAACCGGTATCTATCGTTGAAGGAACAGCAACAACATTTACATTAAAAGTGCTTGTGAAACCGTTATAATTAGCATAGTAAGGTTCAGGAATGATTACTTCATCACCGTCATCGCACAACGTGGAAATTGCAAAATTTAAAGCTTCTGAACCTCCATTGGTAACGATGAAATTATCTGTAGTAAGATCATTAAAGCCCAATGAATGGTAATAATCTGTTAGTGCTTTCCTGTAGTCTAAATTACCTTCAGAAAGGGCATATTCCAATACTTTCAGATCGATATTCTTTAAAGCATTAAGAGCCGTTTCCGGTGTTTCGATATCGGGCTGCCCGATGTTCAGGTGATATACTTTTATTCCTTTCTGTTTAGCTTTAAGGGCAAAAGGAACCAGTTTTCTTACCGGCGAAGGCGGCATGCGTAGCGCTCTGTTTGAAATATTCGGCATTGTTCAAAAAATTTGTATGGCAAAAATAAGATTTAATTTCCAATATTAAAATTAAGGATTGGAAAGAAGAGCTTTTATAATCATAAATTTATATCATTTAAATTTTGTTAATTTGAAAAATTATTAAAACTGAAAAAATGCAGATACAGTCCGTTTCATTAGAAGATTATATTTCTAAAATTCCCGAGGAAAGACAGGAAATTTTCAAGAAGCTTTTTGATACGATTAATGATAATTTACCGGAAGGATTTTCTCAGGGCAGCAGTTACGGAATGATCGGCTGGGGAGTTCCGCTCGAAACCTATCCTGCCGGTTATCACTGTGCACCAGGCACGCCGCTGCCTTTTATAAGTATTGCTTCACAGAAGAATTTTATTGCTTTTTATCATATGGGAATGTATGCAAAACCAGAATTACTGAATTGGTTTGTAGAAGAATTTCCCCAATATTCCAAAAGAAAGCTTGACATGGGAAAATCTTGTGTACGCTTCAAGAAAATGGATGATATTCCTCTTGAATTATTGGCTGAAGTATGTAAAAAAATGACCGTACAGGATTGGATTGATTGTTATGAAGAAAATTTTAAAAAGTAAATACATATTTACAATTTTTGCAGTTTTATTTATTTTAAATAGTATTCTATGCTGTAGAAGTTCAAATGTTTCGGGATTGAAAAACGGTGATTTATTGTTTGTTACTGCTAAAAATACAGGGCTTTCAGGAGCGATCAATAACGTTACACAAAAACAGGAAAATACTTCTTTCGATCATATCGGAATTTTAGAAAATGATGGGAGGGAGTTTTATGTTTTACACGCTGCTCCGAAAGGAGGTTCTCAGAAACAACAGCTGAAAGATTTTATGAAAGATCAGGCTGATGACGGACAAAGAGTTGTTGTGTACCGTTTAAAATCTCAATATCAGAATGCTATTCCTTCAGCCATTGAAAAGGCAAATTCTATGCTGGGGAAACCTTATAATTTTAATTATATATTGGATGAAAACGCTTATTACTGCTCAGATTTTATTGAAAGAGCTTTTAGAGATAATCATATTTTTACCCTTGAACCCATGACTTTCATCGATCCCAAAACGGGAAAAACCAATACATTCTGGGAAGATTTTTACCAAAAGAAAAATCTGAATGTGCCGGAAGGTGAACCTGGCTGTAATCCAAATGGTCTCGCAGCTTCTGATAAACTTGAAAGAATAAAGGAATTAAAATAAACTTATTAATTAATGTATTATAGCGGAGTCGAAAGAGTCCGTTTTTTTATTTTAATTAAAATTATTATCCTACTAATTTGGTAGACTAATATTTTTTTATATTTTTGCTTAAGCTTTAATACAAAAAAGAATAATGAACATTAGTTTTTAATCCAAAAGAATTTGTTATGATAACACCTAATCCGAAACTGCAGGTTTTTAGCCATACAATGAATCTGCCTAAAAGAGAATTGATCCTGGAAGTCGAACTGAATGGTAAAATGAAGTTTGAACAGCTGATGAATACGATATACAATCAGTTCGGGATCTGTCACAGGGTGTTGTCTGCGAATGTGGAATATGTGAACGGAAGAAGCTTCGGGTCTGTTCAGCTGTATATTAATGTAAATTCAGATGATTTCGACAAGCTCGAATTCTATCTGAATAAAAATAAACTTCTGAGTACTACAGTAGAATATGTCTGCAGAAAATACTCATAAGATAGGTTCATATAGTTTTAATTACGAAAAAGCGTTCGGTGAAAATCGAACGCTTTTATTATTATTAAGATAAAATCTTTTCTATATTAAATTCTTTCAATATCGGCACCAATTGCTCTCAGTCTTCCATCGATATTTTCGTATCCTCTGTCGATTTGCTCAATATTGTGGATAATTGATTTTCCTTCTGCGGAAAGTGCAGCAATAAGAAGTGCATTTCCTGCCCTGATATCCGGAGAAACCATCGTTGTTCCTCTGAGCGGAGCTTCTTGATTAAGTCCAATAACTGTAGCTCTGTGCGGATCACAAAGAATAATCTGAGCACCCATATCGATCAGTTTATCGACAAAGAACAATCTTGATTCAAACATTTTCTGATGAACCAAAAGACTTCCTTTGGCCTGTGTAGCCACTACCAGGATAATGGAAAGTAAATCCGGCGTGAATCCCGGCCATGGAGCATCGGAAATCGTAAGAATGGATCCGTCAATAAATTTTTGGATTTTATAATTTTCCTGAGCAGGAATGAAAATGTCATCATTGCTTTGCTCCAGCTGTATTCCAAGTTTTCTGAATGTATTCGGGATCACGCCAAGCTGATTCCAGTTTACATTTTTAATGGTAATTTCAGATTTCGTCATCGCAGCAAGTCCGATCCATGAACCGATTTCCACCATATCCGGAAGCATGGTGTGTTCGGTGCCGTGAAGATATTCAACGCCTTCGATGGTCAATAAATTGGAGCCGATTCCAGAAATATTGGCACCCATTCTATTCAGCATCTTACATAGCTGCTGAAGATAAGGTTCGCAGGCGGCGTTATAAATTCTTGTTTTGCCTTTTGCTAAAGCAGCAGCCATTACGATGTTGGCCGTTCCTGTTACGGAAGCTTCCTCCAAAAGGATAAATTTTCCGTTAAGCTCTTTCGCTTTTAATGAATAAAAATATTCTTCCTCATCATAATGAAATTCGGCGCCAAGTTCCACAAGTCCTTGAAAGTGAGTGTCTAATCTTCTTCTTCCGATTTTGTCACCTCCGGGAGTCGGCATGTATGCTTCGCCATATCTTGCCAGCATGGGCCCCATCAGCATGATTGAACCTCTTAGTTTTGCGCCGTCTTTTTTAAACTCGCTGGATTTTATATAATCAAAATTTACCTGATCTGCTTTGAAAGTATAATCTCCGTGTCCGTTTTTGGTAACCTTTACTCCGAAGTCGCCCAAAATTTCAATTAATCGATTAACGTCATGAATATCGGGAATATTTTTAATCCTTACTTCCTCATCAGTTAATAAAACGGCACAAAGAATCTGTAGAGCTTCATTTTTTGCTCCTTGTGGAGTGATTTCACCTTGCAGTCTCTTTCCTCCTCTTATCTGAAATGTTCCACTCATGTCTACTTTCTGTTTTTATGATTGTTGTTGTTATTGTGTCTTCTTTTATTATTGGATTGATTTCGGTTATTATTAGATTGATTTCGGTTGTTATTGTTGTTGTTTCGGTTGTTGTTATTGCTGGTGTAATAGATTTTGCTTTTTTCCAGCGTATCTATCCCGGTAAGATCCAGCCTGTTTTCCGAAAGTTCTTTCAGGTGACGGAAAATTACGTCATCCGTTACGTGTTCTTTATTATATACGTTGTAAGATTTCTTCATATTATTGGCAATTACCTCGATCAGGGCTTCTTTCTCGTCGCCTTGCTCCAGTTCTATTGCTTTTTCTATTAATTGAAGAATACTTTTCCCGTAAAATTTAAAATCTCCCTGAAGTTTTGGGTATTCCATTCTTTTGGGTTTCTCTGCCAGCTCTTCTCTGGTCGGGAAAGGATATGGTGAATCTACATCAAGATCATAATCGGCAAGAATGAACAAGTGATCCCAAAGTTTATGCTTGTAATTTTCTTCGTCGCGAAGCTGCGGGTTTCTCTGCCCCATAAAATCAATGATGGCCATTGCCATTTCGCTTCTTTCCTCTTTTCCGGGAAGCTCTTTGCAACGTTCAACCAATTGTTGTATGATTCTGCCATATTCAGGCAAATGAAGCTGATTTTTTTGGGTGTTGTATTCCATAATATGCAAATATATGGAATAATGGAAAATTTGCACTGAAAATCTTTAAAGTTTATGATTTTTTAATGATGTTCTGCATTATGTTTTACCATGATTTACTATTAAAAATGAAAAATATATCACGATCAGTAGATAATATTTTAATAAAAGTGTAATTTAGGTAATACTTTAATAATTAAAATTTTACATATGAAAAAAATACACTTTCTACTTTCATTACTGGCTTTGGGTCTGGTAGGCTCATGTCAGGATAATGATGAAATGATCAATGAAACCCAGAAAAATTCAGAAGCTCATAACAAAATAGTGAATATTACCAATCACGATGGGCGTCCTTTCAGCACAGGAGCTTCTCCTTACGCAAAATTTGTTGCAGGTCCAGGGGGGAGTGTTCTTATGCAGGGATTTTACTGGGATGTTCCAGACGGAGGCAATTGGTGGAATACGGTAAAAGGAAAATTAACCGACTGGTCAAATGCCGGAATTGGTGCCGTTTGGCTTCCGCCTGCCTCAAAAGCACAGAACGGAGCTTATTCAATGGGGTATGATCCTACCGACTATTATGATTTCGGAAATTATAATCAAAACGGAAGCATTGAAACACGCTTTGGTTCCAGGGCGGAACTTGAAGCACTCATTACAAAAGCCCACACTGAAAATATGCAGGTGTATGCAGATATTGTCATTAATCACAACAGTGGCGGACAGTCAGAGTACAATCCGTATGTAGGTTCCAATACCTGGACGAATTTTTCAGGAGTTGCTTCGGGAAAATTTCCTAGAAGCTATAATGATTTTTATAAAAATGCTTACGGAAATAATGATGAAGGCGCTTTCGGAGGATTTCCCGATTTGTGTCACGCTAATCCTTATGTACAGGACTGGCTTTGGGGGAGAGATGATTCTGTGGCAAAATATTATAAGAATGTGATGAAATTTGACGGTTGGAGATTTGATTATGTTAAAGGCTTCGGACCTTGGGTTGTGAATACCTGGAATGCCAATGTCGGCGGGTTTTCCGTGGGAGAACTCTGGGATTCCAACGTCAATACGCTGGAATGGTGGGCTAATAATGCTAATAGTTCCGTTTTCGATTTTGCAGCCTATTACAAAATGGATGAAGCATTTGATAATGGAAATCTCAATGTTCTGAATGATGATATGATGTGGAAAAGAAATCCTTACAAAGCCGTAACTTTTGTGGCGAATCACGATACGGATATTATCTACAACAAAATGCTGGCCTATGCTTATATTTTAACTCATGAAGGATATCCTACAATTTTTTACAGGGATTATGAAGAATGGCTGAACAAAGAAAGACTCAACAATCTCATCTGGATTCACAATAATAAAGCCACAGGGACGACCTCGATTCTTTATACCGACAACGATGAATACATTGCAAGAAGAAACGGCTACAATGGAAATCCGGGCTTGGTTGTTTATATCAACAATTCTTCAAGCTGGCAGGAGCGATGGATTCAGACCAATTGGACAAGTCAGCAGATCAAAGATTTTACAGGAAGTTCGAGCTGGTATCCGACTACACAGTCTGATAAATGGGTGAAAATTCAATGTGCACCCAATTCTTATTCCGTATGGTCTTTAAATCAATAATCGCAATAAATGAAAGACTGCTTCTGTCAGAGGCAGTCTTTCTAAATTGAATAATGTTAAACCTGAATGAATTTTGCTCTTTGGTGGGGAGTAGGCAGATAGCACTTTTGATTGGCAAGTTTCATCCTGTTTTTTGAAACGATATCATATAATTTATCGCTTAAAAAAGAAGGAATAATTTTACCTAATGATGAAAATTTATAAATCCCACCCAACAGATTAGCAATTTTTAAAATAGCTTTAGATTTTTCCAGATAATATTTTCCGGGCTTCCAGAGATACATCGTATTGAAGACTTTGGTATTTAGACCTCTTTCAGATAAAAATTTCTGTCCAAAATCAGATTGCAGTGAAGCAAACATAAACGCATCCTTTTTATCTCTTTCGAGGATCCATTGTACCCAAAAATTGCATACACCACACTCACCGTCGAAAAATACAATATGTTTACTTTGCCAGTTTTCTTTCATGATGTTAAGATTAATACGACATTTTCCTTTCCGTTTCTGTTTTCTCTCTTTTGAAATAATCTGTAAGGATTTTTCTTTGCTCGTCACTTAATTTTGCATTTTGATGTCCTACAAAATAAGATTCAAGTGGCATTTCTCTTTTTTCGATCATTTCTATACATTCCTTCAATTTATGTGCTTGATCCTTTGGTTGATACATTGCAAAAGTGGAAAAATTAAGTTCCTTTCTTCCTTCATCAATATGATTTTTCATCATCCATGAAAAGGGAGCGACATTAGAATACCAGGGATATTTTGTTTCAGTGGAATGACAGTCATAGCATGAAGTTTTTATGATTCCGGCAATTTCAGGCGGAGTGTTTTTTATTTTTAAAAAATCCATACCGGGAGTTGGTTCCGGATTTGTTTTGTCAATCGGAAAAAACTGAATGATAATAAAAGCTACCAGGATAACAGTCAATACCTTTTTCATATTTTCAATGTTTGGTCTAATATAATAAAAATACTGCAATTTTTATAATATGATTCAGATCATATATTTGAATAGTTCTAAATAGCGATTTAGTTTTAGCTTGGAATTCAATCTATTGCATAAAATTATTAATTTAATAATGTTTTTAAGATATAAAAATTTAAGAATCGATCACTTTACTTGTTTATTGTTTTTAACTATCATAAAAATATTTTCAATAGATTGTATTTATAAATAAGCTAATGTAAGTTTGCTAAATATTAAATTAACTGAAATCAACATAAAAATTAAACTACAATGGAAAAAGATTCTAATGACATCAGTAAATGTCCATTTCATAACGGAACGATGAAAAAAGAAAACGTTGCCGGTGGCGGAACAAAAAATACAGATTGGTGGCCCGATCAGCTGAGAGTAGATATTCTTCGCCAGCATTCATCTCTGTCAAATCCTATGGATAAGGATTTTGACTACGCCGAAGAATTTAAAAGCCTCGATCTTGAAGAAGTAAAAAAAGATCTTCATGCTTTGATGACAGATTCTCAGGATTGGTGGCCCGCTGATTTTGGACACTATGGGCCACTTTTTATCCGTATGGCTTGGCACAGTGCAGGAACGTATCGTGTAGGTGACGGAAGAGGTGGAGCCGGAGCCGGGCAACAACGTTTTGCGCCGTTGAACAGCTGGCCGGACAATGTCAGTCTGGATAAAGCGAGAAGGCTTCTCTGGCCAATCAAACAAAAATATGGAAAGAAAATTTCCTGGGCAGATTTAATGATTCTTACCGGAAATGTAGCCCTGGAATCTATGGGTTTCAAAACTTTTGGGTTTGCCGGCGGTCGTGAAGATGTCTGGGAACCGGATATGGATGTGTACTGGGGATCTGAAAAAACATGGCTGGGTGGCGATCTTCGGTATGCTCACGGATCTGATGGTGTAGTGGAAGGCCGTGGCGTTTTGCCTACCGATGACGATGCAGATGGAGATATTCATACAAGAAATCTCGAAAAACCTCTGGCAGCTGTACAAATGGGATTGATTTATGTAAATCCTGAAGGCCCTGACGGAAATCCTGACCCTATTTTGGCAGCAAAAGATATTCGTGATACTTTCGGAAGAATGGCCATGAATGATGAAGAAACGGTTGCGCTTATCGCCGGAGGGCATACATTCGGAAAAACGCACGGTGCAGGACCTGCAGATAATGTGGGAAAAGAACCGGAAGCAGCAGGAATTGAAGCTCAGGGATTTGGCTGGAACAGTACTTACAAGTCAGGAAAAGGTCCGGACGCTATTTCTAGCGGATTGGAAGTTACATGGACGGAAACGCCGACTGAATGGAGTAATTATTTCTTTAAAAATCTCTTTGAAAACGAATGGGAACTTACCAAGAGTCCTGCTGGTGCCCATCAATGGGTGGCTAAAAGCGGAGCAGAAATCATTCCTGATGCATTTGATCCCAATAAAAAACACAGGCCGACAATGCTTACAACCGATTTGTCGTTAAGATTTGATCCTGAATACGAAAAAATTTCAAGAAGATTTTACGAAAACCCTGAAGCGTTCGCAGATGCTTTTGCACGAGCATGGTTCAAACTTACCCACAGGGATATGGGACCAAAAGCGCGTTATCTAGGGCCGGATGTACCTTATGAAGAACTGATCTGGCAAGACCCGATTCCTGAAGTAGATCATGTTTTGATTAATAATTCTGATATTGAAGCCTTAAAATCAAAAATTCTTGATTCCGGATTGAGTATTTCTGAACTGGCGTCTACTGCCTGGGCTTCCGCATCAACATTCAGAGGAAGTGATAAGCGAGGTGGGGTGAATGGAGCGAGAATCCGTCTGGCTCCTCAGAAAGACTGGGAAGTGAATAATCCAGCTCAGCTGCAAAAAGTTTTAAGTGTTTTAGAAAATATTCAGAAAGGATTTAATGAAAATCAGACAGCTGGAAAAAAAGTTTCATTGGCTGACCTTATCGTCCTTGCCGGGACAGCGGCAGTCGAAAAAGCTGCTAAAGATGCAGGATACAGTGTTATTGTCCCTTTTTCTCCCGGAAGAATGGATGCTTCACAGGAGCAGACGGATGTGGAATCTATGAAATACCTTGAGCCTGCGGCTGACGGATTTAGAAATTATCTGAAAAAGAAATTTTCTGTCTCTACGGAATCTTTATTGATTGATAAAGCTCAGCTTTTAACGCTTACGTCTCCTGAACTTACCGTTCTCGTAGGAGGAATGAGGGCTTTAAATGCGAATTTTGACGGTTCACAACATGGGATTTTCACACAAAGACCGGGAGTTCTTACCAATGATTTCTTTGTTAATCTTTTGGATATGAGTACACAGTGGAAAGCTGCTTCGGACGATAATGAGTTGTATGAAGGAACGGACCTTAAAACCGAAGAAAAGAAATGGACAGCTACGCGGGCGGATCTTGTTTTCGGTTCCAATTCTGAATTAAGAGCTATTGCTGAGGTATATGCAAGTTCTGATGCTCAGGAGAAATTTATTAATGATTTTATTTCCGCCTGGGTGAAAGTAATGAATCTGGATAGGTTTGATTTAAAGTAACTTAAATTAAAACTCTTGATAAAATAAGCACTGACTTTTTAAGAACTTAGAATAGCAGTTTTGTAAGCACAAAAATCCATACTGCAATAATGTAGTATGGATTTTTTATTTACTAATTTTAATATATGTACTAAAAAAATAATATTTGATATCAAAATTATCTAAATAATATCTATTATTATAATAGTTAATTGTTATTGGTATTTTACTAAATGACATATGATTTAGTAACAATTTACCGTTAAATATCTTTATTATTGTTAAATATTATTTTTAATGAAAATACCCAAAAGCATTAATGCCTTTAGAAGGTCATTAATGAGAAAGCTGACTGAGAATATTGGCAAGTCCGGTTTTGAGAAAGTTAAAAAAGAAGATGTTAAAATAAAAAAAATTTTAATATCAAGACCAAATCATCGACTGGGTAATTTGCTTCTTCTCAGTCCGCTGGTGCAGGAAGTGAGCAATACGTTTCCTGACAGTAAAATCGATCTCTTCGTTAAAGGACAGATTACTCCACTAATATATAAAAATTATAAAAATATTGACAAAATTATTCAGCTTCCCAAAAAGCCATTTAGTAATATTTTTAAATATTTATCAGGTTGGGTATCACTTCGTTCAAGAAAGTATGATCTGGTGATCAATGCGAATTTTGGCTCATCATCAGGCAGAATATCAACGTACTTTGCCCGATCAAAATACAAATTATTCGGTGAATATGATGAAAAATATTTGCAACAAATTAATGATTACCGGCACTCTGCCAAACATCCTATTTATAATTTAAGACAATATTTGTCACAGTTGGGAGTTCCGGATGAAAATGAACTGCCCTTCATGGATCTCAAGCTGGATGCCGAAGAGATTCAAAGTGGAAAGAAAAATCTACTTTCCATAGTACAGAATGAGAAGCCGGTAATATGTCTGTTTACTAATGCTACCGGAGACAAATGCTACTCCGAGGAATGGTGGCATGATTTCTATAGCAGTTTAAAACAAACGTTTCCTGATCATCATATTGTGGAGCTCTTGCCTGTTGAAAATATTTCTAAATTAAACTTTACAATACCTCATTTCTATAGTACGGATATCAGGGAAATGGGAGCTTTTATAGCGAATACCCAATTGTTTATTGCGGCAGATAATGGGGTAATGCACTTAGCCAGCGCCAGTGGAGTACCCACGGTAGGCTTGTTTTCGGTCACTGATGAAAATATTTACGGGCCCTATAATTCAAAAAGCTTCTCTGTGAATACAGGACAGATGACAACCGAAAATATAATGGATTTACTGCGTAAAACTTTAGAATAATAAAATTAATGATATGAAATTGATCTTTGCTGAAGGCTTATCTCTCTATAAAAATGATATTTTATCAATAATAAAAAAATTTAAAAATGAAGGAACGTTAATTGGTAACGGTTCGCGAAATGTGATTAAAGTATTTAAATTAAAAGGGATAGATCTCAATTTTAAATTATTTAAACAACATAATATTATTAACAGGCACGTCTACAAATTTTACCGGAAGTCTAAAGCACAGCGTTCATTTGAATATGCGCATATGCTTATCCGGAAAAATTACCGGACTCCGAAACCGGTTGCCTACATCGAAAATCATGATTTTATCGGATTGACAACTAGTTATTATATCAGTGAACAGCTGGCTGAATCCTGGACATTTGATCACATTCTTGGAGATCATGCTTTTCCTGACCGTGAAGAAATTATAAAAGAGTACACATCGCTAATGTATCGCCTGCATAATGATGGAATTTTATTTCTGGATAATTCCCCTAACAATTTTTTAATTCGAAAGGAAGATAATACCTATTCGATTTACATGGTAGATTTAAATCGAATGAGTTTCTACGATTCGATTAATTTGAACAAAAGACTGGCCAACTTTGCAAGAATCACTAATGACCCCCAGGTTATAAAAATTATTGCTGAACAATATTCTTATTTATATGGGACCTCAGAAGATCTTTGCCTAAAAAAAATTACCCAATACACCCATAGACAGCTTGTTAAACGTAAAGTAAAGAAGGTGTTGAAATTCTATAAGTATTTAAACTTAAAGCGAATCTTTTTGAATCGAGGCTATGTATTGTTCTATGCGCACTGTTTATTTCAAATTAGTGATGGATTGCTATAAATAAAAAAAGGAAAAATGATTATCATTTTTCCTTTTTTGTAGACCCACAGGGATTCGAACCCCAGATGACTGAACCAAAATCAGTAGTGTTACCGCTACACCATGGGTCTGTATTTCTATGTCGCGAAATTATATAAATTATTTTAAAAATAAAAATGAAATGTGAATATTAATACGGCACAAAGACTTATTTGCTGTTTATTTATTGATATTCAAAGAATTATTTTTTTGAAAACAGATATGCCGGTGAATGTATTTGTTCATGTATTCTAAAACCTGACAAATCTGTAAATCAGATTGATGTTAAATAAAACTGTATCTTTGCAAAAAATTGGGCTCCAAAAGTTGGAGAAACCCATTAATAACTTGTCCTGAGATTCATCAAAGGATTATTAAACATTTTTTATGTCAAATATTGTCGCAATTGTTGGGCGCCCCAACGTAGGAAAATCCACGCTATTTAATCGTTTATTGGAAAGAAGAGAGGCTATTGTAGACTCCACCGCTGGCGTTACCAGAGACCGTCACTATGGAAAATCCGACTGGAATGGTGTAGATTTTACGGTAATTGATACAGGAGGATACGATGTCGGAACTGATGATATCTTTGAAGAAGAAATCCGTAAGCAGGTACAGCTGGCAGTCGACGAAGCCACTTCGATTATCTTTATGATGAATGTAGAAGAAGGTCTTACCGACACGGATTACGAAATTTACAGACTTTTAAGAAGATCAAATAAACCTATTTATATTGTTATCAATAAAGTAGATTCTGCAAAGGAAGAGCTTCCTGCAACGGAATTTTATCAGTTGGGAATCGATAAATATTATACGCTGTCTTCTGCAACAGGTTCCGGAACGGGGGATTTACTGGATGATATCGTCAGAGATTTTCCGACTACAGAATATAAAGATCCTTTTGAAGGCTTGCCGAAAATTACGATTGCAGGCCGCCCAAATGTAGGGAAATCTACGCTTACAAACGCTTTGCTTGATGTGGAAAGAAATATAGTGACAGATATTGCAGGAACCACAAGAGACAGTATTCAGACGCTTTATAATAAGTTTGGACACGAATTTGTGCTGGTAGATACAGCAGGGATGAGAAGGAAATCAAAGGTTTCTGAAGATCTTGAATTCTATTCTGTTATGCGTTCGATCCGTTCGATTGAATATTCTGACGTAGTGATCATCATGGTAGATGCCACCCAGGGCTGGGAATCTCAGGATATGAATATCTTTGGTCTGGCTCAGAAAAACAGAAAAGGAATCGTTATTTTGGTGAATAAATGGGATCTTATTGAAGATAAGCAAACCAATACCATGCGTGATTTTGAAAAGCATATCAAGGATAAGATCGGTCAGTTTAACGATATTCCGATTTTGTTTATTTCAGCGCTCACTAAACAGAGAATTTTAAAGGCTGTTGAAGTTGCCATGCAGGTATATGAAGATCGCAAGAAAAAAATTAAGACTTCGAAATTAAATGAAGTAATGCTTCCGATTTTTGAAGGAACTCCTCCGCCGGCAAACAAAGGAAAATACATCAAGATCAAATACTGTGTACAGCTTCCTACGCCGTCACCACAGTTTGTTTTCTTCTGCAATCTTCCGCAGTATGTAAAAGAACCGTACAAAAGATTTACTGAAAACCAGCTGAGAAAAGAATTCGGGTTTACCGGGGTTCCGATTGAAGTGTATTTCAGACAAAAATAAATTACCATCCCTTTTAGATCTTTCTAAGAGGGATTTTATTCTCAATTAATTTTTATATTTTAGATAAAAGCTTCACAACAATGAATACAGTTGTATTATCAGAACAGTTTTCTTTGGTTAATTCATGGATCAACGAACTCAGAAATGTTGATATCCAAAACGACAGAATGCGATTCCGAAGGAATATGGAAAGAATCGGTGAGATTGCAGCCTTTGAAATCAGCAAAGGTTTAGAACAGAAAGAAATTGAAATTCAGACCCCATTAGATAAGATAAAGGTGAAGGAAATTGCTGTTCAGCCGATTATTACAACGATTCTGAGGGCGGGAGTTCCTTTGTTTCAGGGGATTTTAAATTATTTCGACAAAGCAGACTGCGGATTTGTGGCAGCGTACAGAAAACACGATGCCAATGATTATTTCTCGATCAAACAGGATTATCTTACATGTCCTGATATTGAAGGAAGACCTTTGATTATCGGGGATCCTATGCTGGCAACAGGTGCGTCTTTAATTGAAGCCATTAAAGATTTATTAACCAACGGAAAACCAAGTCAGCTTCATATTGTGGCAGCAATTGCTTCAAAACAGGGTGTTGAAACGATTGAGAAAGCTTATCCTGAAGCAAAAATATGGGTAGGAGCAATTGATGAACAATTAACTTCAAAAGGTTATATCACTCCTGGCCTGGGAGATGCCGGAGATTTGAGCTACGGAGAAAAACTGCAGCGATAATTTTTAAAGTTTAATTATTATTGAATTAAAAAAAGTTAGGCTGTATTTTCGATACAGCCTGTTTTACATATCGACAGCCATCACCAGAATACTTACAGTATTGTTTCCTGCCTTCAGGATTTCCCATGCGATGGTTGCTAAAGTATTTCCCGTGGTAAAAACATCATCAACGAGTAAGATGTGTTTTCCGGAGATTTCTTTTGTGATCGAAAATGTATTTTCAGTTTCCAGCCGATGTTCCTTATCTTTGAGTGCCTGAGCTTTTGAATAATGATTTCTTCTGATCAGATCGTGATCAAACGGAATGTTATAAAATTCCGAAAGTTTCTCTGTAAAAATATGCAGCTGATTGTAGCCTCTTTCTTTCATTTTTCTGGGATGAAGCGGCACTGAAACAAGTAAATCAGGCCTTTTATCTTTAAAATTCAATCGCTCTGAAGTCCATTGTGCGAGAACTTTTCCGGCCTTTTCCCTGCTTTTGTATTTTAATTCATGGATGATCTTTCTGCTGAGGTTTTCTTGTTCAAATTGCATTAGCCCAAAAGTATGCTCAACCGGAAAGAGTAGTCTGCATTTTTCTTTAATAAAATTATCGTCAAAATAATTGAAATGGGTAAAATCGATATGCTCGAAACAAAGCTCACAGACCAGAAGATCGGCATCAATAATGCGTTTGCAGCCCAGGCAGCGGTTCGGAAAGAAAATATCTAAAATCATTTGTGTGAATTTTTTGCTAATATACTAAGTTCTTCCAAGCAAAATATATAATTCTACCCGTTATTTGATGTTAATTTGGTAAACCGAAACTGGTTTAAGGTTTCTCGGCCCGAGACAGAAGAATCCAATGTGGGTTTGTGCTTTCTCAACCTGAGACGAAGTAAAACAAAACTGTTTTTGATAATCTCAACCTGAGATGGAGTAAAGTAAAACGGATTCTCATATTCTCATGTTGATTCCGGAATAAACATTATTTATCTTAGATTGTATGATTTTTGACATGGCTTTTACACTACAGTATTTAATTTTTATGCCTTATTTTTGAGTAAATATTGAAGCCGATGAGTTTGATTTATGGAAAAAAGATACAGGTAACGGAAGAGCATATTGATGCAAATCATCATGTCAACAATGTTCAGTATGTGAAATGGGTGGAAGAAATTGCTGCGGAACACTGGGATTTTGTGAAACATAAAACCCAAAATCCTGATGATATATGGATGCTTCTGGATCATCATATTCAGTACAAAAAACAGGTGTATCTGGGCGAAATACTCACCGTGAAAACCTATCCTAAAACTCCAGAAGGAATCAGGCAGCCCAGGAAAGTTGAATTTTATTGTAATGATAAGCTGGTCGTGGATTCACTGACGCTCTGGGTTTTCATTGACAAAAAAACAGAAAGGATCATCAGGCTGGAAAGTGACTGGCTGGATGCTTTGTAATTATTCATTCAGAATGGCAAGAATAAGATTTGCCTTTTCGTTATCGATATTGCCTGTGATTTCCTGTACATTTCCTTGTTTATCGATTATAAAATTAAGAGGATTTCGAATCAGTGAAAAATAAGATTGTAATTCCTTTACAGAATCCGGGATATGAATGAAATTGAATGTGTGATTTGCTAAAAACCGGTCAACTTTTTCTTTGGGATCATGAGTGATGGCTATGAAATTTACTTTTGTGCCTAATGTCTCCTCGAGTTTGTTTAGGTAAGGAAGTTCTTCAATACACGGTACACAGGTGGTTGACCAAAAGTTGATCAATGAAACTTTCCCCTGAAGTTCATCAGCACTGAAATTTTTGCCTTCTTTATTTTTATAATTCTCAATAGGAAAGTGTTGTCCGATCTTTTTCTCAAGAAGAGGGTGAGCCTGGAAGTGTCTTTGAGCGTTTAGAGATAAACTTAAAAGGAGCAGGAATGAAGAAAGAAATCGTAAACCTGGGATCATTTTTGGTGGTTATTAATTTCTTTTATCAACGTTCTCCGGGTTTTGTTTATTGTATGAATGACAGATTTTACTAAGAGTCATTTATAATTTACCAAACCGAAACTCAAATCAAATTCCTTATCTTTGCCCCATGATACGTATTACAAAAATTTTTACATTCGAAACGGCTCACGTGCTGTATAATTACGATGGTAAATGTAAAAATATGCACGGGCATTCTTACAAGCTGTTTGTAACGGTAAAAGGGAAACCCGTTAATGATCTGGAGAACCCGAAAAACGGGATGGTGGTTGATTTTGGAGATATAAAAAGTATCGTAAAGTCTGAGATTGTAGACGTCTGGGATCATGCCGTTCTGATCAACGGGCTGTCACCCCATAAAGAACTGGGCGAGGATCTTGAGGAAAAAGGGCATAAGGTAATTTACTGTACCTTCCAGCCGACCTGTGAGAATATGTTATATGCGATTGCCGCCAAAATAAAATCCAGGCTTCCGGAAGGGATTTCCCTGGCTTATCTTAAACTTCACGAAACGGAAAACTCTTATGGAGAGTGGTTTGCGGAAGATAATCAGTAATTTGTTTTCAATAAATAGTTAGGAAGTGTTAAAGACAACCATCAATTTAGAACCTGGAAAGAAAGTATATTTTGCTTCAGATCAGCATTTTGGTGCACCCAACCCAAAGGAAAGTAAAGTGCGTGAAGAGCGCTTTATTCGATGGATGGATGAGATCAAGCATGATGCGCAGGTGTTGTTTTTAATGGGAGATTTGTTTGATTTCTGGCACGAATGGAAACATGTCATTCCGAAAGGATATGTGCGTGTTTTAGGCAAAATAGCCGAACTGAAGGACCGGGGCATTCACATCTATTTTTTTGTGGGCAATCATGATCTTTGGATGAAAGATTATCTGGAGGAAGAAATAGGATGTACGGTTTTTTACAGCAAACAGTATTTTGAAATGGGCGGAAAGCAGTTTCTGCTGGCTCACGGAGATGGTCTGGGACCGGGTGATAAAGGATATAAAAGAATGAAAAAAGTCTTTACCAATCCTGTAGCGCAATGGTTTTTTAAATGGCTTCATCCTGATATTGCCATGAAAATTGCTTTGTATATGTCTCAGAAAAATAAAATGATCTCAGGAGATGAAGACAAAGAATTTCTGGGCGAGGATAAAGAATTTCTGATTATTTATTCCAAAGAAAAGCTGAAAACACAGAAGATCGATTATTTTATTTATGGCCATCGCCATCTTCCCATGATTATGGATCTGGAAGGAAAGGCAAAATACATCAATCTGGGAGACTGGATTTCCTATTTTACCTACGGTGTTTTTGAGCATGAATTTCAGCTGAAAACTTTCGGGGAAAGCGCAAAAAAAATTACCCCGTAAGAGGTAATTCTCCGAATGAACCGAAGTTCACTCTTGTTTTTAATCCATATTCCGGTTTTGTAGTTGCAATAACCTGACCAAAAATTTATTTTTAGCTTAAAAAAATATTAAAAACCTTATTTGTTTTATTAACCGATTTATAATGAGACAGTAAGAATAAAGTACTTTCACAAGTGAATACAATATTTGACATACAGACAGAGCAGGATTTTCTTGACGCATCACTGAAAACGTTTCGTTATCAATATGAGAATGTTGAAATTTACAGGCGTTTTGTAGATTATCTCAATATCAATCCTGATGACGTGAATGAGCTGGCTGCTATTCCTTTTCTTCCGATTGAAATGTTTAAAAATCATCAGATTCTCGATAAAAATGTCTCGGCTGATCTTTTTTTTCAAAGTTCAGGCACTACGCAGATGAATTTATCTAAACATTTTATCGCCGATGAGGAAATTTACAGACAAAGTATCTATAAAAGCTTTGAGCAATTTATCGGTAAACCTGAAGATTTTATTTTTCTGGGCCTGCTGCCAAGCTATCTTGAGCGGCAAAACTCTTCCCTTATTTATATGGTTGATTTTTTAATGAAGAAATCCGCAAAACCAGAAAACGGATATTTTCTTTATAATCATGAAGATTTATTTCAACTTTTAAATAAATTGGAAAATAAGAAAGTTATTCTATTTGGAGTTTCCTTCGCATTGCTTGATTTTATCGACTATTGTCATTCTGAACGAATTGAAGAATCTCTGGAGTTTTTAGAGAATTTAATAGTGATTGAAACCGGAGGAATGAAAGGAAGAAAAGAAGAAATGACTAAGGACGAACTTCTTAATATTTTACAGGAAGGCTTTAAAACCAAAAAAATCTACTCCGAATATTCAATGACTGAGCTTCTTTCTCAGGCTTATTCATTGGGAAATAATGAATATGAATGTCCGAATTGGATGAAAATCATGGTAAGAAATGCGGAAGATCCTTTTAATTATGAAAAAGAAGGAAGAACTGGAGCGATTAATATTATTGATCTGGCTAATATTCACAGCTGTTCATTTATTGCGACGCAGGATTTAGGTAAAATTAAAGGTAACAAATTCCAGGTTTTGGGAAGAATTGATCATTCCGATATTCGCGGATGCAGCCTTCTTGTGAGTTGATCGTGTTTGAGAGTATAAGCATTAATAGGCAGATGATTATTAGAAATAAAAAATTGTCAGAGTCCCGAAGGGACGACCTAAATAAGAATAGGATGCAGTCCTATTAAATTAGTAAAAAAGTGTTAAAAATCGAAGAATTGGTTCATGCGTTTATTTATTCTCAATGTGATTTTGAGAAGGAAATTGTATTGACCAACCATTTTCAGGCAGATTGGGAAGCGGATATTCTGATTGTGGACGCGGAAGGTTTCAGTCACGAAATAGAAATTAAGCTTTCGAAAAGTGATTTTAAAAATGATTTTAAAAAGTCTTATACCAATTCCAATACGGGCGAGAAATTCCTGAAGCACGACAAGGTATTCTGTGGCGATTATGTCTGCAATGCATTCAGCTTTCTGCTTCCGATGGGAATGGTAGAGCATGATTTAATTCCCGCACACTGTGGAATCATCGAATTTTACCACAATGTTGATTCCTGGGATACGGAGTTTTATATCATCAGGAAGCCGCAAAAAGTACATGAAGATCCTTACTGGAAGCTGAATGACAAGGATCTGTTCATCCGGAAAATGGCCCTTAATTTACTCCAGAGAAAAATGGAAATCAAAGGTAAGCACGAAGAACTGATCTTTAAAAATCCTTTTGATATTAGGAAACTGAAATGACACTCCTTTTTATTAAAGTAATTTTTACATGATATTTTTATTTAAAATTCTACTATAAATTGTTCTTACGATTAAATCGTATAAAATATTTTCATTATTTTTAGGTTGGAAATCTAAAACGGTTTTAATGAAAAAGATTTTGTGTCTGGTTCTTTTTTCCATGATGTGTGGAGCTTATTTTCCCCAGGTGGCAAAAAAAACATTGCCATGCTATGATCTTACAGAGGTCTTGAAAGTAGAACCCACAATGCTGTACAAGCCTCACCTCGACGCTTCCAAGAGTTTCGGAATTAAACTTCTGAAAGATTCTAAAACGATGCAGAAATATATCAATAACGGTAAGTTTCACAAAATCAGTAAATCAGGAAGGGGATATCGTGTCCAAAAGCTTGATTACAGCAGGGCATGGATGGTATCTAAAGGGAAACTCATGCTGCAAAAGATAGCAACGCGCTTCAGCAAAGAGACGAAGGGAAGTACTTTCACGGTATCTTCGATCACCAGGACGCTTGAGGATCAGTGCAGATTAAGAAAAATTAATACTAATGCATCTTTGGGCATCAGCTCGCACAATTACGGCAATTCTTTCGATATTTCTTATGTACGCTTTAATGGGGTTTTGAGATATAATTCTAAGCTGGAGATCGCTTTGGAGAGGGTTTTAAAGTATTATTACGATGCGGGAAGGATCTATTATATCAAAGAAAGACAGCAAAGTTGCTTTCATATTACGGTTAGGGATTATTAAATTATTTTCAATTATATGTGATATAGTTGCACAGATAATTTAGTTTCTTTAATTTTATGGCACTTTAAAAATACCATGAATATGAATGCATTCACCAGAGATCAATTTGATGCAGCCGTTACAGGATGGACAAATTGTTGTTCAGATTTTTACGCAATTACAAAACTTATCCCTACCAATTATGTTTTCACTTTTGAGGCTGAACAGATGGACTGGATGAGAAACCTGAATAAGTATAATGAATTTTGTACGGAAATCGGAGTTTATCAGGGGCAGCTTGTCGCAATCCTTTGCCCATTAGACGGAGCAGGAAAGAAACTTGTTGTAGACAAATTTCCTTACAGTCCTCTGCAGAAATTGGATAGAGATCTTAGGCTGATGGAAACACAAGAATACATTGTTGTAAAAAATGCTGTTCTTTCATCGGATCTGCAGATAGTTGATAACAGCGAAAATGCCTATCTTCCGGTATCCAGTAAACCGATGCTGGATCAGGATAAAGCGGTTTCTGCTATAGAATCCTGGAGAGATGAAGCAATGACCTGGTTCTACAGAGAATGTACCGAGTTCAAGGGCAGCAGAATTTTCAAAAGATTTTTTGTGCCAACGGAAGACATTACTCCTACGAAAAGCGGATTTACTCATGTCGTATGTTCATTCGGTCTTAAGTTTTCTGATGTTTACCAGAGACTTTTGCCAACACTTATTTTTATCTCTTTTTATGAAGATCTTCAGAACTCAGGAAGCATCCAGACCATTTCCAATACGTACGACTGGTCTCAGCCATGCCCTCCTATGTGCCCCCTTAATTAAAAATATTTAAAATATATTGTGGATACTTACAAAGTAATACTTTATCTTAATAATAGTTTACTTGTCATTTGTGCTCTTATAGGACTTATCAGGTACAAATTTTTTAAAAATTCAGAAAAATGGTATGTCTATTATATCATTTTTCTTTTTTTAATTGAAGCTGTTGTTAAACTCTGTTTTTATATTTTCGGAATTAAAGATGTTAATTTCGTTTTTCCTTTTTATGTTGCCGGTGAGCTCTTGCTGCTGGGGATTTTGTATATAAGGAAACTTAATATGTCGGTTTACTGGTATATTCCGGTTGCCATCCTTGCCGCTTTCTTTTTTATAGATTCTGATATAACGAATGATGTGAAAAAAGTAATCTCCAATATTGTGGTGATTTGTTTTGCAGGATATGCCTTGCTGACGGAAATTAAAAGCATCAAAATCAATGACCGCTTTATGCTGGCAGACAGTTTTATATTTCTGTATTATGCGCTGTCGGTCTTTTTGTTTTTTCTTCTCAGACAGCTTTCTGATCTTGGAACCGAAGAAGCCACCATGATCTGGAGTATCAATAATATTCTCAGCAGTGTTTTGTATTTATCCATCATATATACTTTTTTAAAATTAAAGAAATAACGCTCAATATCAACTTTTTTATCATGTTAATTGTCGTTCTGGTAATTATCATGACCTTCATTTTGCTTGCGTACAGGAGCTTTATACAAAGGATTATTAAAGAAAAAAATACACAGCATGAAGCGGAAGTACTGCATCAGAAAAACCTGGTGCTGGAAAATATAAAAGCCCAGGAATCCGAAAGGAAAAGGATTGCCGTGATGATTCATGATGATATCGGAAACCGGCTTAATATTTTATCATTATGGCTGAATAACCTCGATACAAAAGGTGATGAGCTTATTAAGAAAAATATTACCACCCAGATGTCTGCCCTTATTGATTCTGCACGAAGCATTTCTCATTCATTGTATCCGGTAAATCTGGAGACTGTGGGACTTGTTTTATATATTGAAGAATTGATTGCCAACTTATCCGGGAGAGTAAATATTTCTTTGAATGTCAGTCCGAAATTTCAGAAAAAAGATATTTTTACAGAAGTTCAGCTGTACAGAATTATTCAGGAATTTACAACCAATGTTCTCAAACACTCGGAAGCATCAAGAGTATGGATTTATATTAAAGATAATCAAAACAATCTGGCCGTTGTTATTTCAGACAACGGAGAAAGCTTTGAATATGACGAAGTGAAAAAAGGAATGGGCATCAAGAATATAGAATCCCGCATAAAATCCATGAACGCAATCCATAAATGGAAAAATGTTTTGGGCAAAGGAAGCCGGCTAATCATTAAAATCCCTAATAACCATGAATTCGCAAATCAAAATAGCACTAATTGATGATGAACAGCTCATCCTTGAAGGGGTAAAAATGCTACTGTCTTCCGAACAGAATATTTCGGTAGTCTCTACATCCAATAACGGACCTGGTTTTCTCGAAACATTAGAAAATACTTTGGAAGAAAACTTTCCGGACATTGCTTTGGTAGATGTTCAGATGCAGCCCATGAACGGTTTTGAACTGGTTGAGATCCTCAAGGAAAAATATCCCAATCTTAAGATTATTATCCTTTCTTCCCACTATAAAACAACGATTTTAGGATATATGGTAAAACTGGGTGTTTCTGCATTTCTTCCTAAAAATTCCAACCGCAACGCTTTTATAGAAGCCATTACCATGGTTTATAAAAACGGAATATTCTTCACGCCGGAAGATCACCAGATGATTTTTTCTTACATGAACAGTCCTACCAAGAAAAAAACACTCTTTGAGATGGACGATGAGCTTTCCGACCGGGAAAAAGATGTCGTCAGGCTCATTTGCCAGGAATGCACCAACAATGAAATTGCCGAAAAACTGTTCATCAGCCCGAGAACGGTAGAAAGTCACCGGCAGAGAATCGTCGAGAAAATTGGCGCCAAGAATACTGTAGGAATTGTTATTTATGCCATCATCAATAATATTCATCCTTTAGAAAGAATATGATTCCGTAGAAATACGGAATTTTTTATTTGGTACTTTTTACTCTATAATCCCGTTTGTTTTCATCGTTACTTTGAAAAGTTCTTAAAATAAGTGCTTCATTATGAGAATGAACACGAGATAAAACCACAAGGTGACATGGAAAGCAAGATAATTTCTGTCGGAATTTTTTTTGACGGAACCGGAAATAATGGAATGAACGCGATTTCTACTGAAAAACCTCCGAAAAACAATGAAAGCTATTATGGAAATATTACCAATATTTATAAATTGTTTCAACTGTTTAATGGTGAGGAAAAACTTTATATAGAGGGTATTGGGACTGTTACTGACAAAGAAGACAGCGATTTTGCCATGGCTACCTGTATGAATCCGGCGGGATCTCAGGGATATTCTTCTGACGACAAGCTTCAGAAAGCATTCTCTTTTATTCAGGATATAATGTATGACACGACAAATCAGTATGAATTTTACATTTACGGATTCAGCAGAGGTTCCATGCTTGCCAGAAATTTTTGCTATGAATTGCTAAAACCAGATACTTTATTTCAGGAAAATAGTACAGTGAAATTTCTCGGAGTTTTCGATACTGTAGAATCTTCGCCTTTCAATGATTACAACGTCACGGTACTTCCAGCAACTGAAAAAGCGCTGCATATCTGTGCGGTAAATGAGTGCCGGTATTTTTTTCCGTTAACAGGTATTTTTGATGATTCCGGATGCATGCAGGACTCAGAATTTAAAACTGACAATTCTGTATGGAAAGAAATTTTTGTTCCCGGTGCCCATGCAGATGTTGGAGGCGGATATGTTGAGGGTTCTCAGTCGGTTTACGTTTCTCCGAATTTTCTGATTGAAAGCGAGCTTGAAGCGTATCTGGATAATGTAAGAACTACAGCGACAGATGCCCAAGGTCATGAAATATGGAATTATTTACTTAATGATTATTTTGTAGATCATGGTGATTTTTTTTCACAAGCCTGTATTGTAAGAAATCTTGTGTACAATGAACTTTCCAAAGTTTATGGGAAACTTATGCTAAAGGAATCCAATACACAGCGGCAGATTTTCAGGACAGATTTTCAGGAATCCGATTTTTTGATTGATGCTGAAAAACATCCTTATTTAACACAGCTTTCAAAAGCTCTTGAAAATTATACCCAAGACATTTCTTCAGCAATAAAACCGTTGTATGACTACCGGAAACTGACAGATTATACACACATTTCAGCAAATTTCGGATTGTATATTCCTGCAATTCTGAAAAACTCTGAAGATGGCGGACAAACGGAATTCATCAATAACGGACTGAACGTGCCCGGGAATTCCGAAGATCAGCTCACTGCCAATTCGTCAAAACTACAGTCGGAAATACATCACATAGAAGATTCTATCGTGGATTACGCATACGGAACAAATATTCCAAATAATGATAATTGGAATCGTACGATATTGATTAAGGAAAATTTATACAATAAATGTTAGTACTTTTTCAGTTTTAAATTTAGGTGTGGAGCTGTCCTGGTAAGACAGCTCTTTTTTATTGAATTTTTCTTAACAAAACCTTTTTTAAGAATCACATTTATAAGAAGTTCTTTTTCTTATAGTCAGTTCTTTTATTTTCCGTATTTTTGCACGCGAAAATTCATTATTCACTATTAATCATATTTAACATGCTTTCGGTTCAAGGTTTAGGATTACATCACTCGGGAAACTATCTTTTTCAAAACGTAAATTTTACGATTAAAAAAGATGATAAGATCGGTCTGGTCGGTAAAAATGGAGCAGGAAAATCCACATTACTGAAAATGCTTTCAGGAGAAATCAATTTCTATGAAGGTAACGTTGTTCCGGAAGGAAATATCACGATCGGTTTTCTAAAACAGGATCTTGATTTTGTGAAAGGCAGAACGGTTTGGGATGAAACGATGCAGGCTTTTGAGCAGATCAATGCTTGGAAAAATGAATTGGAGGAAGTGAATCATCAGATGGCGACAAGAACCGATTATGAAAGCGATTCTTATACGGATCTGATCAATAAAATGACCGAACTGAATGACCTTTTGATGAACCACGACGCTTACAATCTCGAAGGCGACATGGAAAAAGTATTGTTTGGTTTAGGTTTTAAAGCAGATGATTTCCAAAAGATCACGGATGAATTTTCCGGAGGCTGGAGAATGAGAATTGAGCTGGCAAAGCTGCTGCTTCAAAAGAATGACATCATGCTTCTCGATGAGCCTACCAACCACCTTGATATGGAATCGATCATCTGGCTGGAGAATTTCCTGAAAGATTATCCGGGAGCGATTGTTCTGGTAAGTCACGATAAACAGTTTATGACAGCCGTGTGCAATCGTACTTTCGATATCAACAATAAAAAAGTTGACGATTATAAAGCCAATTATACCAAATATCTCATCATGCGCGAAGACCGCCGCGAAAAGCTGATTCAGGCCAAAAAGAATCAGGATGCGGAAATCAAGCAGATGGAAGACAATATCAATAAGTTTCGTGCCAGTGCTACCAAAGCATCTTTTGCACAGTCTCTTATTAAAAAATTAGATAAAATCGAGCGTATCGAGGTTGATAATGAAGATGTTTCTAAATTCAATATCCGTTTCGTGCAGTCTGTTGTTCCCGGGAAAGTTATTTTCGAAGCTGAAAAGTTAGGAAAAGCTTACGGGCAGAAGCAGATTTTTGATGATGTTGATTTTATTGTTCAGCGAGGTGACAGAATCGCGCTTTTGGGACAAAACGGCCAGGGAAAAACGACCTTAGCCAAAATTCTTGCCGGTGATATCAAAGATTATTCAGGTTCATGGAATCTTGGACATAACGTAAATATTGGTTATTTTGCACAAAATCAGGAGGAAGTTTTAACACCGAACAAAACGGTTTTGGAAGAAGCGGAAGACGCTGCAACCGAAGAAACAAGGCCGAGAGTGAGAGATTTGTTAGGATCTTTCCTGTTTCAGGGAGAAGCGGTGACGAAGAAAACAAAAGTGCTTTCCGGAGGAGAAAGAAACCGTTTAGCTTTATGTAAACTATTGCTACGTCCGTTCAATACTTTAATCATGGACGAACCTACCAATCACCTTGATATTCAATCTAAAGAGATCATCAAGCTGGCGCTGCAGAAATTTGAAGGAACATTGATCGTAATTTCCCACGACAGGGAGTTTTTGCAGGGTCTTTGCGATAAGATTTATGAATTCCGCGATGGTCACATGAAAGAATTCCTTGGTGATATCAACGAATATCTGGAATACAGACAAAAAGAAACCATTCGTGAAATTTCTGCAGAAAAAGCAAAACTTCACAACGAAGTTCCGAAAATGGAAGAAAAAAAGACTGAAGAAAAGTCTGTCTCCAACAACCAATCAAATGTAATCGTAAGCAAAGAACAGAAGAATATTCAGAATAAATTGAAAAAAGTAGAAGAGCAAATTACCGAGCTGGAAACAAAAATTGAGGAATTTGAAGTTTCTTTTACTAAAGATAATCCTTCTGAAGAAACATTGGAAAAGTATAGTAAAACTAAAGAAGAGCTGGAGCTTGCTTTGCAGGAATGGGAATATTTAGGTTCTCAGTTGGATTAAGCTTGTAACAACGCTCTGATATTCTCTACATATATCAAGTATTTTAAGAAAACTTTAATGTCAGTTTTTAATTTATTTTTATAATTTTGACGAATGGTCTTTAAAGAAAGCAGAAATCTGAAAAGTTTTATTTCCAAATTATTGTTTGGAATATACTTTCTTGCGCTGTTTTCCCAGAATTTCCATAGCCACAGTTCTGAAGATGTTTTTAAAAGTTTCAGTTTTAAAAAATCAGAAAATACCATTACAAAAAACCTAGCCAAAGAAAAATCAGCCGACTGTCTGGCGTGTCATTTTATGGCTACAGGACATACTTTAGTTCCTGAAGAATTCAGTTTCACTCTTGAGAATTATACGCATGAAGTAAAGCAGATCATCGGTATTCAGGAGAAAATCTGGTCACAGACAAAATTTACCTTTCAGCTTCGGGGGCCGCCTGCCATTTCATAATTCATAGATTTCTTATTGGTTTAAAGTGCAATGTTTGAGTTCAGGGTTCATTACCTTGGCTGTTTATCAATACATTACATTATGCTTTATCCAATCTCAACAATTAATTTTTTACGAAAATGTACTTAAAAAGTACACAATCAATCTATTTAACAATGAAATTGATCTATAGTTTTATGCTTATCCTTTTTGGATTTGCATTGACAAACGCACAGCAAACTTACACTGTTGAAGGAACTGTCAGGGATTTTCACGACAAAACCATGCTGGAAAATGCAGAAGTGAAGATCGGAGACTTTTCGGCAAAAACAGATAAAAACGGTAAGTTTTCTTTCAGCAAAATTCCTGCGGGAAATTATATACTCATTGCTAAACATCCTGATTGTAATGATTATACTGAAAATGTAGGAGTTACAAAGGATTTGCATTTGGCCATAACGCTCGAACACCATATCCAGGATATCGAAACGGTAACCGTTCACGGAAGCCATAAGAATAACGGGAGTATGGTTGTGAAAACGATTGACAAATCGACGATTTCACGGAATATTACTGAAAATCTCGGAAATCTGCTGACCAATATTTCCGGTGTCAATACTCTGAAAACCGGGAATAATATCGCAAAACCTATTATCCATGGTCTTTATGGTAGCCGGGTTGCTATTCTTAATGATGGTGTAAAGCTGGCAGAGCAGGAATGGGGTGTAGAACACGCGCCTAACGTTGATGTCAATAATTTTGAACATATTGACGTGGTAAAAGGAGCTTCTGCCCTGAAATACGGAAGTGGTGCCGTGGGTGGTGTGGTCGTTCTTCAGCCGCAGGTTTTGTCTAAAAAAGATACGATCATGGGCGCGGTTTCGCTTTCAGGGATTTCTAATGGAAGAGGCGCAGGTCTTAATGTAAAACTGGCCAAGACCTGGGAAGATGGCTGGGCTGTTAAAACCAATGGAAGCTTTAAGAAGCTTGGAGATCTTGATGCGCCGTCGTATGGGTTAATGAATACTGGGCTTCAGAGTTCAGGGTTTAATTTCGGGGTACAGAAGATGACTTTTAACAGAGGTTTTTCTTTTGATTATTATCTTACGAAAAGCTCAATAGGAATTCTCAGAAGTTCTCACGTAGGAAACTCAGAAGACCTGTATCTTGCCCTTACTTCTCCGGAGCCGATATACCAAAGGGATTTCAGCTATAATATCGATAATCCGAGACAGGATATTGAGCATCATATTGCTAAAATTTCTGCTTATCAGAGATTTGAAAACTTTGGAAAAATTACGGCCACTTACAGCTTTCAGTACAACCATAGGAAGGAGTATGATATCCGTCGTGGAGAAGAGCTCAGTAAGAAGCCTGCATTGGATCTTGAGCTTATAACCAATGATCTGAATATTGACCACATCATCGAAAGAGGAAAATGGAATCTGGAATCCGGAATTAATGCGGGCTATCAGAACAATTATTCCAATACACAGACGGAAGCAAGACGCCTGGTTCCGAACTATGACAGATATTATGCCGGAATTTATTCCGTTTTTAAATATAAAATTACTCCTGATCTAGACATGGAAGTTGGCGGAAGATACGATTTTGATCATTATGAAGTGACAAAATGGTACGATCTGAGCGACTGGAACAAGCTTTATGCCTCAGATTATTCAGATTTTGAAGTGAGAGTGAACCAAAACAGAATTCTTACAAAACCGTCATTAAGTTATCATAATATATCGGCCAACGCGGGAATTGTTTATCGTCCTTTCCAGAATTTTGATCTGAAATTCAACTATGCGAGAGTTTCAAGATCTCCGAATGTTGCTGAGCTGTTTTCAGACGGACTGCATCATTCGGCAGCGATTATTGAAAGAGGAGATATGAGGATTAAAAGTGAAACGGGAAATCAGTTTAATCTTGTGGCAGATTTCAGGGCTAATGTTTTAAAAGGGTTGAATGTTTCTTTGAATCCATATTTCTTTTACACCAAAAATTTTATTAATGAAGTTCCTTCAGGGTACCAAAATACGCAGTGGGGAGGGGCTTTTGTTGTGTACAAATATGAGCAGATTGATGCAAAAATGTATGGCGTAGATCTAGATGTTCAGCTTAAAATTACCGACAATCTTGCCTACAAAGGAAGTGCGGCGTACGTTTATGGGCAGGATCTCACTCATGATGTACCTTTAATTATGATGATGCCTCCGAATTTTAATAATGCATTGGAATTCAGTAAAAAAGATTGGAAAAACTTTTACTTCAATGTAAGCAACAACACTTATCTGAAGCAAACGAGATTCCCGATTTACAATATTCCGATCAGATTATTCGATTCAAACGGTAATGCATACAATCAGGAGGTGGATATTTCTACGCCTCCGCACGGATATTCACTCTGGAACTTTCAGACCGGAGTGGGACTTTCGAAAAATTTTGGGGTTGATTTTTCAGTCCGTAACCTCTTTAACAAGTCGTACAGAGATTATCTGAACAGGCTTCGTTTCTTCGCCGATGACATGGGAAGAAATTTTATCTTAACTCTTAAATATCAATTTTAAATTACTTAAATCAAAAAAAATGAAAAATATTTTTAAAAATACAACACTTATCGCAGGGCTATTATTCTTATCGGCTTCTTTAAGCTTAACATCTTGTAACAGAAGCGACGATGAGGCAGATGATCTTCCACAGGAAGAATTGTCTGATGTTCTGCTAAAAGTAACAGATGTCTCTACAGGAAATTCCACAGTTTACGATTATCAGGTAAACAGTACGACAAATCCTAATGTAAAGCTTACCAACGGGCATACTTACAATGTAGAAGTAATCTTCAAGAACGGGGATGAAGATGCCACACAGGAAATCAGAGATGCGAAAGACGAACATTTTTTAGTGTATAATTTCCCGAATTCTGATATCACGCTTACACGTACAGATGATGCATCTTCTACAAGATCAGACGGAAAACATGTGGGACTGAAAACTCAATGGGTTGTAAATACAGCAGTTAAAAATTCATCTGCACCTGCTCAGCTGGTTCTTACCTTGTTCCATGAGCCGGTAACGGTTTCCGAAGCTTCTTCAGTAAGCGGCAACGGGGTAGTGTACGGGTCTCACACGGGAGGCGAAACCGATGCCCAGGCAAATTATAATATTATCAATTAATATATCATTAATCTTGTTAACGAAAACCACTGATTTTTTTAGTGGTTTTTTATTTAACATTATTTGGCTTTTTAAGTTGATCTTAATGCATAGATTTTCATAAAAATTTCCTATTTTTGCAACCTAAAATTTTAATCAATAATGAAGGTTACCGCACAAAACCATGATGATGTAAGTGCATTGCTTACAGTGACATTGGAAAAATCTGACTATAAAGAAAAAGTTGAGAAGCAATTGATTAATTATGCTAAAAATGCGCAAGTTCCTGGTTTCAGAAAAGGAAAAGTGCCTTTAAGTATGGTTAGAAAACAATACGAAGCTGGTATTGCATTCGAAGAAATCAATAAGCAGGTTTCTGATGCTTTGAACAACTATGTCAACGAAAACAAATTAAGATTAGTTGGTCAGCCAGTTCCTCAGCCTGTAAACGAATTAGATTACAATGCTGATCAGTTGGAAGTTGCTTTTGAAGTAGGATTCGAGCCTGATTTTACTATAGATTTGGCTAAATATGAAGCACCTCACTATAAAGTTGAAGCTTCTGAAAAAGAAATTAACAAGAGTATTGAAAACATGCAGAAGCGTTTCGCTGAGCAGGTTCCTCAAGATAAAATCACTAAAGATTCTTACATTGCTTTAGAAGTTTCTCAGGTTGTGGAAGAAGATGCTGAAGGAGAACATCACCACCATCCTAAAAACGTTACCGTTACTGCTGAAAACAAAGAGGCTTTCAAATTGGTAAAAGGTTTGAAAATGGACGGATCTGTAAAAGTTTCTAAAGAAACTCTTGCCGGTGATGAAGAATTGGCTAAAGAATTAGGATTCTCTAAAGAAGAAGTTGAGCATTTACACCACAATGAAGTTGAGGTAAAAGTAAAAGATTTCTATTCTTTGAATCTTGCAGAGCTTAACCAGGAACTTTTTGATAAAGTTTACGGAGAAGGAAATATTAAGTCTGAAGAAGAATTAAAAGAAAAAGTGAAAGCTGAACTGGATGAATACTTCCAGCAAAATGCAGACGTTCACTTTGTAAATAAAGTATTGGAGCAGGTTTCGGAAAAAGAAGAAGTAAAGCTTCCTGAATCTTTCCTGGTTAAATGGTTATTATTTTCTAACCAGAATATCCAGTCTGAAGAGCAGGCGAAAGAGATCCTGGAATCTGAGAAAAACCAGTTAAAATATCAGATCATCGAAGGTAAACTAATGACTGATAACGAAATTCAATTGGATTACACAGATGTTTTGGCACAGGCAGAGCAGTTGGTAAGAAATCAATTGGCAATCTATGGAATTCACCACTTAGGTGATGAGGAAATCCAGAAATATGCTGTTGAAATGTTGAAAGATCAGGAGCAGGTAAGACAGATCTCTTCAGAAGTTGCTATGACTAAACTGAAAGATGTTATTCTTGAAAAAGCGACAAAAAAAGAAACTGCAATTTCTCACGATGAGTTTTTAGAAGAGCTTAAAAAATAATTTATATCATCATAAATATTTTGAAACCACCATTTTGGTGGTTTTTTTATTTGATGGATTCATAAAATTTATCATTCAATATTCATATATTTACGGTCTAAATTTAGTATATGAAAAAGATCATCATTCCGTTTTTATGCGCTGTACTTTATGCTGCTCCGGTGGCTGCGCAATCTGCTTCTGCTGCTCCCGCAAAGACGGAGGCTGTAAAATCGAAATTAACGCCGAAAGAAGTTATCGATAATTATCTGAAAGCTCTTGGAGGAAAAGATAAACTGGAAAGCGTAAAAACTACACTTATTGAAAATACACTTACCGTTCAGGGAATGGATATTTCCATGACTACAAAGAAAATGGGAAGCAAATTCAAATCTGAACAATCTGTAATGGGCCAGAAAATGGTTCAGTTCTTCGATGGTGAAAAAGGTTATTTTGAACAGGGAGGCCAGAAAATGGACATTCCTGCCGATAAAATTGCGGAATTAAAAAAGAGCAAAGTAATTGATGCCTTAGGGTATGACCCTGCAACCTTCACGGCAGTTACCGTTGAAAAAGTTGATGGGAAAGACTATAATGTTTTAACTTCGGACAAAGGAAAATTCTACTTCGATGCTTCTACAGGATTGTTGTACAAATCTTCTGCAGCTGAAGGAGTAGCAACTGTAAAAAGTTATATGACAGCAGACGGAATTAAATTCCCACAAGAAATTGAGGCGGAAGGAAACGGTCAGAAAGTTGTTATCAAAACAACAAAAATCACTATTAATTCGGGTGTTTCTGATGCCGATTTTAAATAAAAAAATATTTTTTTAATAGTATTTGGCCGGGTTTTCCCGGCTTTTTTTGTTACATAAAAATTCAATTTTATCTCCCGTGAGGACTGTAAATTGTAGAATGGAGAAGTGATTCAGAAAATATTCTCTCTCTAAAATTTAACAATAATTACGAATATTTAACTTGATATAATATTTTAAATATTTCTTCGTTTTGGGAATAAAGGTTACTTTTGAACCATAAAAATTAATAATCAATATATGAAGAAAATGCTATCTTCATTTGCCGTGATTTTTCTGATCTCTGCAAATGCTTTCGCGCAAAACCTTCCTACGGATCCTTCTGTAAGAATCGGTACTCTCTCAAACGGAATGAAGTACTACATCAAAAAAAATACATTACCGGAAAAGAAGGTAGATTTCAGACTGGCTATCAATGCAGGGTCTATTCTTGAGGACGAAAACCAGAGAGGTCTTGCACACTTCATGGAACACATGAATTTTAACGGTACAAAAAATTTCCCGGATAATAAACTGGTAGATTTTCTACAGTCGATTGGGGTAAAATTTGGCCAGCACCTTAATGCCTATACAAGTTTTGACGAAACGGTTTATATGCTTCCGGTACCTCTGGATAAGCCGGGTAATCTGGATGCAGGTCTTAAGGTGATGGAAGACTGGGCATTCAATGCAACACTTTCCGATGAGCAGATCAATAAGGAAAGAGGCGTTGTTCTGGAAGAATTGAGATTGGGTTTGGGTGCCGACAAAAGAATGTCAGACAAATATCTTCCTAAATTATTGTATAATTCTCAATATGCCAACAGACTTCCGATAGGTAAAAAAGAAGTCCTGGAAAACTTTAAGCCTGAAGTGATCAGACAATTCCACAAAGACTGGTATAGGCCTGATCTGATGGCTATTGTAGTAGTGGGAGATATCAATGTAGATGAAATTGAAAAGAAAATTAAAGACAATTTCAGCAAATACAAGAATCCGGATAAACCCAAAGAAAGAAAAACATTCGACCTGCCGAATCATAAGGAAACTTTAGTTGCTATTGAGACGGATCCTGATGCTACAAGATCTATGGTTCAGTTTATCATGAAAGATTCTGAGGCTTATCAGCCTGATGTTACTGTTGAGCAATATAATCAGAGCATCGTCGAAAACCTTACCTCGACAATGTTGAATAACAGATTAAGTGAACTGGTAAATTCTACCAATCCTCCATTTACATACGGATCGGTTTATCATGGGGGTACTTATGCCAGAAGCAAAGAAGGTTTCCAGGGATTTGCTATGGTTAAAGATGGCGGTCAGATGAATGCACTGAAAGTTCTTCTAGAAGAAACGGAAAGAGCAAAAAGATTCGGGTTTACGCAGACTGAACTCGACAGGGCGAAATCTCAGGTCTTATCTAATTTAGAAAGATCTTACAACAACCGTGACAAAACGGAAAGTGATATGCTGGTAGATGAATATGTAAGAAACTTTCTTGAGCAGGAGCCGATTCCCGGAATTGCATGGGAATATGAAGACACAAAGAAATTTTTGCCTTCTGTAACGCTGGCCCAAACGAATGATGTTATCAAAAAGTTTGTGAAAGATGACAGTAGGGTAGTTGTGATCACAGGTCCCAAAAAAGATAATGTTCCGATGCCGACGCAAGCCATGGTTTTAAATGTGTTTGAAAGCGTGAAAATGGCAGACCTAAAGCCTTATCAGGAAAAAGAAACGATCAAAAATTTAGTAAAGCCATTCAAATCTGAAGGTAAAATCACTAAAACAGAAACAGATACTAAGCTGGGAACTACAACTTGGACTTTAAGTAACGGAGCAAAAGTAACGTTCAAAAAAACAGATTTTAAGGACGATGAAATTGTCTTTTCAGCCAGAAGCATGGGAGGTAGCTCATTGATTAATGATGCCGATTTCAATAAGACTCAGTTTGCATTTTCTGCTTTATCAGAAGCGGGAGTAAGTGGTTTTTCAAAAGCTGACCTTACCAATTATTTAGCAGGAAAACAGGTTAATGTAAATACGTTTGTGGGTCCTTATTATGAAGGAGTTTCAGGAAGAACCAGTCAGAAAGATTTTGGAACGGCGATGGAGCTTATATATGCTTATTTCACGGGATTAAATTACAATCAGGATGCATTCAATGCTTATAAAACCAAGCAGTCTGCGATGTTGGATAATTTATTGTCGAATCCACAGTTTTATTTCTCCAACGAGCATGCCAAGTTTATGAATCAGAAAAATCCAAGATTTATTGGTATTATTCCAATGGAAAAAGAATGGGCAAATACGGATTATAAAAAGGCATATGATATTTACAAAGAGAAATTTGCCAACGCCGGAAATTTTCATTTCTATTTTGTAGGAAATCTTGATGAGGCTAAATTTAAGAATGAAGTGTTGCAGTATATTGCCAGCTTGCCGTCAACAGGAAAAACGACCAACTTTAAAGATACCGGCTACAGACAAATGACCGGAGATTACACGAAAGTGTACAAAAAAGGAAAAGATCCGAAAAGTATGGTTGCTATTTCTTACAGTGGCGAAACTCCATATAACGAAAAAGAAGCACTGGCTCTGGAAGCATTGGGTGAAGTGGCTACGATCAAAGTAATTGAAAAATTGAGAGAAGACGAAAGCGGAATTTACGGTGGCGGAGCCAGGGGAAGTATGAATAAAGCCCCATACAGCACTTATAATTTCAGCATTAGTTTCCCTTGTGGTCCTGAAAATGTAGATAAACTCACGAAAAGTGCCATCGCAGAACTCCAGAAGCTAATCGACAAAGGTCCTGAACAAAAAGACCTTGACAAGTATAAAGAAGGAGAAATGAATGATTATAATACCCAGATAAAAGATAATATGTTCTGGATGAATAATCTTACCAGAAATCAATTTGACGGAACTGATAAATACGAAATCTTAAATTATAAAGAAAAAGTACAGGCCTTGACGGTAAAAGATCTTCAAGATGTTGCGAAAAAATATCTTACAAAAGGGAGAATTGTAGCGACATTAATGCCGGAAGACGGTTGGGAAAACGCCAAAAAAGACGAAGCAAAAGCTACAACGGCGGTAATCAAAACCGGAGCCGCAAATTAATATCCGATAAAAAATTAAGTAAAAAACCGTCTCTTAAACTAAGGGACGGTTTTTTTAGTTTATTTTCTAAAACTCTAAAACTCTAAAATCTAAGACTTAAGACTCATATTCCTTTTTCCATTCATCGGCAACGTCTGAAAGAACACTGTAAAATTCTTCGCCATATTTTCTGATCAACGGAGTTTTCAGGAATTTATATACAGGAACCTGCAGTTCTTTTCCCAAAGCACAGGCGTCATTGCACACGCTCCATTCATGATAATTCAAGGCAGTGAAAGAAGAATATTCTGTTACCCGAATCGGGTAGAGATGACACGAAATTGGTTTTTGCCAGTCTACGGCGCCGTCTTCATACGCTTTTTCAATACCACATTTTGTGATGCCTTTTTCATCGAAAGTTACGTAAGCGCATTCGCGGTCTTCCACCATAGGAGTTACGTACATACCGTCCATAGGATCTGTCGTCCAGGTTCCCTGTTCTTCCAGCGCTTTGATGCCTTCCTGGGTAAGGTAGGGCTTAATTTTATCAAAAATAGTATCTAAAATTTCAAGCTCATCTTTATCTAAAGGAGCGCCTACGTCTCCTTCCACACAACATGCACCTTTACATTTGCTAAGGTTGCAAACAAACTCTTCAGAAAAAATTTCTTCGGAGATCAATTTATCGTCTATCTGAATCATAATCTTTTAAAATAAATCAAAATAAGTTCCGGCCTTAAAGCCAATTAAACTGAAAATAATTATCCATAAGCATACTTCCTGCATCCAGTATTTTGGCAGAAACCTCAGCATCCTACTGAGAATAATCGTAGATGGAAAGGCAAGAAGCAGTAGGTATTCATAGGTTTTGTTCATATAAAGTATAATGGTAATCAGCTGAGCAACAGAGAAAACCAATAAGAAAGTATATTTGTATCTGCTGACCGGACTTTTCTTGTTATAATTTTTGAAATGATCATACACAGCATAGATCAGCATCAGCGCAATGGGAATTAAAGGAAGTAAACTTTCGTAGTCTGTAACAAATGTCATTTTGCCGAAAGGAAAGTAGTTCATATTCCAGGAAGTGAAATCCATAAAAAACATCACGGAAAAATAGCTGAAAACAATCAGAAAAATCCCCAGTAGAAATCTGAAAATATTAAGACCGATTCTCTCGGAAGTAGCAATAACGTGAATGATCACAAAAACGGCCATTGGCCATGTCGTAGGAAGAAAAATAAAATTCAGCGCAACGATAGAACCTACCAGCACATAAGATTTCTTTCTGATGTCCTCATTCGTGCTCGTGAGAAGTAAAAGAAGAAAAGAATTGGTAAGCAGCGAAACGGCAAGACCGATATCAAGTCTCCCCGGATACAACCCGAAAATAAAAAATGTATATAAAAATAAAGGTAAATGCGTCTGGTAATTCAGCGCAATGCTGTGAAAGCAAAAATATCCCAAGGCAATTCCCAAAAAGGTAATTACAGCGATAATTGCTTCATAAGTATTGAAATTCAGAAAGTTAAAAGTTATTACTATTAAAAGAAGAAACCCAATATAAACCGGGATTGAAAAAATATTGCTTTCTTTTGAAAGTAATTTAAACATTTTTTATAAATTTGTACAAAGTTAATTTAAAAAAGGAAAATAATGACGTCTTTCTTTCTATTCTTAAGCAAAGTTTTCAAATGGTCGTTTGGTTTTTTTGATGCATTCGGAAACGTATTAAACTGGATTTTATTTATCGTTTGCTGCGCATTGTTTACCTACTGGTGCTATGTTTTGGTAACAACCCTTGGTAACAATAAAGACAAAGACTACTATTCTCCAACGGAAGGGAAGTTCCCTTACTATGATCCTAATATTTACAAAAAAGAAGGTTAATTAATTGGTTATATAGTAAAAAGCCGATCAAATGCTATTTGGTCGGCTTTTTTTATTTGTCAATGCTTAAACTTCTGATCATTCATGAATGGGAAGTACTAACACAGGAATATTGGAGTCTTTTGTAATTCCTTTTGTTAAGCTTCCTACAAAAACATCGTAAATACCGCTTCTGCCGTGCGATCCCATTACGATGAAATCTGCTTTTTTGTCCTGAGCATGCTCAAGAATGATATCTTTGGCGATGCCCTGTTTCAGGATATGTTCACAATCTACATCGTGAGCCAGAATTCTTTGCTGTATTTTATTCAGCTGTACCAGTTCCTCTCTGATCTCGTTTTCTTCAACCTCCGGAAAATACTGGAATCCCATATCTCCAATAGCAAAACCAATATCCGACGGCGCTACGTGGATAAGAAAAATTCTGCCGTTTATCTGCTTTGCAAATTTTACCGCACCTTCTATAAGCTGCTCTGTTTTGTCCCCAAAATCTACGGGCAATACAATATTTACCATAACCTTTAATTTTGTCTACTAAAGTTAAGAAAAATATGGCAGAAAACAGTGTTAAATTATCTATAATATTCTGATATCGATCACTTTTTTATCTTGAAGGTAGGCTTCCAGAATGTCGTTTTCATCAACCTTGCCAACACCTTTTGGAGTCCCTGTAAAAATCAAATCACCTACTCTTAAGGTAAAATACTGTGAAACAAAAGCAATAATATCGTCAATACTGAACATCATATCTTTTGTATTCCCATCCTGAACTTTTTCTTTGTTTTTTAATAGCGAAAAATTCAGCGATTCCAGATTGAAATCGTCTTTTTTAAAGAAATTTCCGACCACCGCAGAACCATCGAATCCTTTAGCAAGTTCCCACGGAAGCCCTTTAGATTTCAAATCGCTCTGAAGATCCCTTGCCGTAAAATCAATTCCCAGCCCGATTTCTTCATAATGCTTAGGCGCAGTTTCTTTCTGGATATACTTTCCGCCTTTTGAAATTTTTACGACCACTTCCAGTTCATAATGAACATCATTTGAAAATTCAGGAATATAAAAATCATTTCCTTTCAGAACAGCCGTATCGGGTTTCATGAAAATGACCGGTCTTTCCGGGATTTCATTTCCCAGTTCTTTTGCGTGCTCGCTGTAATTTCTTCCTATGCAGATTATTTTCATAATTTATTTATTTTGTCATTGCGAGAAGCAATCTCTATCTCGACTTAATATTTTTAATTTTTAGGAGCTGTTTCCCGCTTTCCGCTATATCTTTGCTCCGCTCCGCTACACAAAAGGATGCCGCTGCAATCGGGGCTATGAGAGAGAGTAGTCAATTTCTACGAGTCAATTGTGAATTTTAACAATTATTATAATTCACTGCGAAGCAAAATTCACCATTCACTCTTTTAAAAAACCAGCCCGTCAAAAATTCTTTGAATTTTCGCCACCCCTCCAGAGGAGTGGAATTCTAGCACTCATTTCAATATTGTCTTTGTTATGACAAAAGTGCTACTCATTTGCTGAGTGAAACGCCATTGCGAACAAAAAAATATCCACATTAAAAATTCAAAAAAACTTTGCGCCTTAGCGTTAAATATATTTTCACTTCACATTTGATCCTTCAGAATGGCAAATATGATGTCATGCCGAGCTTGTCGAAGCATCAATGCGTAAACTCATTTCCACAGTAATAGCACACAAACTTATGACTTGTCAGAATTGAAATGCCAAAAAAGCTTGTGGCACTATCATCTCTGTAAATATGATTAGATCCACATTTCGGGCATACAAAATCAAATTCAGGATCTGAAATGGTATGTTCCACTTCCAGAGAAAACTCTTCATTTTCTTTATAATCTAGCAGTGCCTGATGCGCTTTTTCCAGATCTTCTTCAAAAACCTGCAGCTGAATACCTCCGACCGCCTGAGACAAAAGCCAATCCGACTGGATCAGCTGCTCATTCGCAATAAAGCTGTTGATGCCACTTTCCGCCAGGATCTGCTTGTCCCGGTTGGCTTGAAGCGCCGTTTCATAGAATTTAAATTTTACAAGCTCACTCATGATTAAAATCTGCTTGATAACTGGATTTTCGTAAAGACTTTCTTGGTGTACAAAGGGAATTCCGCATTCTGAAGCCACCCGAAATAGCCAAGATCTTTCTTGAAAACGACCTTTACACACTGTCCTTTATATTTTCCGAAGTTGAATACTTCCTCCAGTTTTTCGTTATACCCGATAAATCCGGCAAGATCTGCGTGTTTATTGTGGAAAGTAAACTCACTTAGCGGTCCGATTTCATTCGGGATATCGTCATATTTACCCACCTGTGCATCCAATACTTCAAAAGTTGCCATCACATCAGCTTCCGCAGAATGGGCATTTTCTAATGTTTTTCCGCAATAAAACTGGTAGGCGGCACTCAGATTTCTTGGTTCTTTTTTATGGAAGATCGTCTGTGCATCTACCAATCTGAATTTACTTAAATCAAAATCGATTTCCACTCTCAATAATTCTTCTGCCAGCAACGGCACATCAAAACGGTTGGAATTAAAGCCTCCCAAGTCACTTCCGGCAAGCATTTCCATGATTTTCGGAGCAATTTCTCTAAACGTAGGGGCATCTTTCACATCTTCATCATAAATTCCATGGATCTCACTGCTCTCTTTCGGGATTGGCATTTCAGGGTTTACTTTCCATGTTTTGCTTTCTCTCGAAGCATCAGGATTCACTTTTAAAATACAGATTTCAACAATCCTATCTTTCCCGATGTTGGTTCCTGTGGTTTCTAAATCAAATATACAGAGCGGTTTATGTAATTTTAAGTTCATTTTTTATAATTTGAAAATTTGAGAATGTGTTAATTTGAAAATGGAATCACGATAGAATCAATCCTGTTTCAATTGTTTTTGAAAGATAAGAGAAATTAGGATATAATAAATGATTACTAAAGGAATTCCGACTGTTTTAAAAATAATTAAAATAATGACAGCGCCAAGTAATAATGCGATTTTTGGATAATTATCATGCAGCTTCATCGATTTGAATTTCATTGCAATCATTTTTATCGGTGATATCAGAAGCCATGATGAAAGTACAGTTAAAATAATCATTATCATGCTGTTGTTTAATAAAGAAACAAAGATTTCTTCATGTTTAAAAGCGTAATATAATCCAAAAATTAGTATTGTATTGCTGGGAGTGTTCAACCCTTTAAAATAATATTTCTGTTCTTCATCGAGATTGAAAATAGCCAGTCTTAAACAGGAGAAAAGCGTAATCAGTAATCCGAAATATTTAATCTCAAAAGGTAAAGTGATTCCTGAAAGATCATTTCCGGACGGCTCAAGAATTTTAAACATCGTCAAGCCCGGAACAAGCCCGAAACTCACCATATCTGCCAAAGAATCCAGCTGAACACCAAGATTGGAATTTGATTTTAAGGCTCTTGCCACAAATCCGTCAAAAAAATCCAGGATCAGAGAAAAAATCAGGCAGATGGCGGTCGTCTGGTAATCACCTAAAATAAGATGAATCGCACCTACACATCCCGAAAAAAGGTTGCCTAATGTAATGGCGTTGGCAAGATTATTTTTAATAAAATTCATAGTCACAAAATTAATAAATTAATATAACAATGTATCAATTTAACAGTGTATCAATTATTGCTTCATTTTCCGAATCGTTGCACTGTTCCATTATTCCACTGGTACACTATTACATTGCTACATTGTTTAACTGTTACATTATTTTGGTAAATTTGCGCCATGAAATTGTTTAAAGAATTTAGAAAACAGGAGGTTCTGGTGCTTTTGTACAGGATCTTTTTAGCCTATTTTTTCTATCAGATTGCCCGGTTTTTATTCTGGTATTTCAACCGCGGATTAATAAAAGTAGATTCTGTATCAGATTATTTCAGTCTGTCATTTCACGGAACTGCTTTCGATACCACAGCAATTTTATATGTTAACGCGCTTTTTATCCTGTTAAGCATTATTCCAATAATCATTAATACGAAAAAAGGATATCAGAAATTTCTTTTCTGGCTGTACTTTATCACCAATGGAATTGCATATGCCATGAACTTTGGAGATATGGTTTATTTCAAGTTTTCCCAAATGAGGCTGACTTCCGCTGCGCTTCAGGTTGCACAGCACGAGAATAATATTTTCAAGGTTTTTACATCTTCAATCGTTCAGAATCCTTTTGTTCTCATTTGGTTCGTAGTGTTAATGGGATTATGGGTTTTCCTGTATAAAAAAGTAAAAATAACAGAAAAGAAGCCTGTAAAGCTTGTTCCGTATTTTATATGGTCTGTGGTAGTGCTTTGTGTAACAGCCGTTTTGACGGTTGGGGGAATTCGTGGCGATTTCAAACACAGCACAAGACCAATCAATCTGGTGGACGCGAACCGTTTTGTAAAACTGCCTGCCCAGGGAAATATGGTGCTGAACAGTACATTTTCCTTTTTCCGAACTTTAAATACTAATAATTTTAAAGAAGTTCATTTTGTTGATGAAAAATTTATCGAAGATAATATTCATCCTTATAAACTATATGAAAGAAAGGTGACGGAAAAACCTAATATTGTCATTTTTATTGTGGAATCTTTCAGCAGAGAATATTCCGGAGCTTTTAATAAAGATAAAAATATCAAAGATTATGTGTCTTATACGCCTTTTATGGATAGTCTCGCAGGACAAAGTCTTATTTTTCCGAATACTTTTGCGAATGGACGACAGTCGATTCACGGGATGAGTTCTGTTCTGGCGGGAATTCCAAGCTTGACTGATGCTTTTACGAGTTCGCCGTATTCTAACCAGAAAATCCAGTCAATCGTTTCGGTATGTAACGAAATGGGCTATGATACCTCGTTTTATCACGGTGCACCAAATGGTTCGATGGGATTTTTGGGCTTTGGTAATATTTTGGGCTTTAAACATTATTTTGGTAAAACGGAATACAATAACGAAAACGATTTTGATGGAATGTGGGCGATTTGGGATGAACCGTTTTTACAGTATTTTGCTAAAAATGTAGGTAAAAAGCAGCCGTTCATGGCAACTGTTTTTACCGCTTCTTCGCATCATCCGTTCAAAATTCCTGAAAAATACAATGGTAAGTTTAAAAAAGGTAAGAACCCGATGCACGAGCCGATTCAGTACACCGATTACTCCATTAAAAAGTATTTTGAAACGGCTAAAAAACAGCCTTGGTACAACAATACGATTTTTGTTTTCACGGGAGATCATACCAATGAAGTGTATTATTCTGAATATGAAAAAATTATGAACCGTTTTGCTGTTCCTTTAATATTTTATTCTCCAAATCCTGAATATCAGTTAAAAGGGGTGAACAATGAGTTTGCTCAACAGATTGATATTTATCCTACATTAGCTGATCTGATTGGTTATAATAAAAAAATAAGAAGCTGGGGAAGAAGCCTCGTGAGCGAAAAACAATATGATCCGATTATCGCTAATTCAGACGGTGCTGTGGAGCAGTTTATCATCGGAAATTATATTTACCGTTTCGATGGTAAAGAAGTGATAGGTATTTTTGATAAATCCGATCTTGGACTGGAAAAAAATCTTAAAGATAACATGAAAAATAATCCTGAAGCAGAAAATGGGGAGAAGATTGCTAAAGCTTGGTACCAGGATTATATGAACAGGGTGATCAATAGGAAATTAAATTGAAATATTTCAATTTAACTATTTGAATTAAAGCACATCTATCTTAATGTATGTTCCGGATAATAAATATTTTTGTTATTTGGAAATTAATTTCTATTTTTAGCAATATATAGACAACCAAATTATTTTATTACAATTAAAACTATAAAAATATGAGAAAATTATTATTAACATTTATTCTTTCTTTCATGGGAATCTTTTCATTTGCTCAGATCGAAGGAAAATGGAAAACGATAGATGATAAGACCAAGCAGGCAAAGTCTATTGTAGAAATCTATAAAAAAGGAGATCAGTATTATGGAAAAGTTTCCCAGCTTTTGATAAAACCTGCAAATCCTAATTGTGTAGATTGTAAGGACGACAGAAAAAATAAGCCGATTCTGGGGATGGAAATCATCAGAGGTCTGAAAAAAGATGGAGATGAATTTACCGGCGGTACAATTACAGATCCTAAAGATGGAAAAACATATAAGTGTACCATTAAAAGAGATGGAGACAAACTTAATGTAAGAGGTTACTTAGGATTTTCTCTCATAGGAAGGACCCAAGTATGGCATAAAGTTAATTAATTACCATTAAATAAAATTAATAAACGGCATTTCAATAAATGAGATGTCGTTTTTGCTATGTGAATAATAAAAAAACACTATTTTTGTACTCTAAATTTTTCAAAAAGATATGGCAGAATATACTTTTCGTGAGGTAATTGCACAGGCAATGAGCGAGGAAATGCGTAAAGACGAATCCATTTATTTGATGGGGGAGGAAGTAGCAGAATACAATGGTGCATACAAAGCTTCAAAAGGAATGCTGGATGAATTTGGTCCTAAAAGAATAATCGATACACCAATCGCTGAGCTTGGTTTCGCAGGAATCTCTGTGGGAGCTGCAATGAATGGTAACAGACCTATCGTAGAGTTTATGACCTTCAATTTCTCTTTGGTGGGAATCGATCAGATTATTAATAATGCTGCAAAGATCCGTCAGATGAGTGGAGGTCAGTGGAATTGTCCTATCGTTTTCCGTGGTCCTACGGCTTCTGCAGGTCAATTGGGTGCCACTCACTCTCAGGCTTTTGAGAGCTGGTATGCCAACTGTCCGGGATTGAAAGTGGTTGTACCTTGTAATCCTTACGATGCAAAAGGATTGTTAAAAACAGCTATCCAGGATAATGATCCGGTAATTTTCATGGAATCTGAGCAGATGTATGGTGACAAAATGGAAATTCCTGAAGAAGAATACTACTTGCCGATCGGAAAGGCTGATATCAAGAGAGAAGGAAGCGATGTTACCTTGGTTTCTTTCGGAAAAATCATGAAACTGGCTATTCAGGCAGCAGAAGATCTTGCAAAAGAAGGAATCTCTGTAGAAGTAATCGATCTTAGAACAGTGCGTCCTTTGGATTACGATACGGTTTTAGCTTCTGTTAAGAAAACAAACAGATTGGTTGTTCTGGAAGAGGCGTGGCCATTTGGTTCTGTCGCTTCTGAAATTACTTACATGGTGCAACAGAAAGCCTTTGATTATTTGGATGCTCCTATCAAGAGAATTACAACTCCTGATGCCCCTGCTCCTTACTCCGCGGCTTTATTTGCAGAATGGTTCCCAAAACTTGAAAAAGTAAAAGAGGAAATCAAAAAAGCGATGTACGTGAAATAATTAACATAATTATAGAGAAAAACTTCCGAAAGGAAGTTTTTTCATTTATTATATTCATGAAGAATAATTCTTAGGGTTGTAATTTTGACTTAAATTTGCGCGTTTAAAATAAAATTAGCTGATATGGCAGAAGTTACAGAAGGCGGTCAACATTTTGACATTAAGAAGCTTTCTTTCATTGGAGTTTTAGTTTCTCTGGGTATTGTTTTCGGGGATATCGGGACTTCACCGCTTTACGTTATGAAAGCAATCGTGAATGCCAGAGAAGGCGGAAGTACGATGCCCTTTAACGAGTATATTGAAGGAGCTCTTTCATGTATTATCTGGACGCTTACTCTTCAGACAACCGTAAAATATGTTATTATTGCTCTTAGGGCAGATAATAAAGGGGAAGGAGGAATTCTTGCCCTGTTTTCATTGGTGAAAAATCTTAAAAAAGGCTGGCTGTATCTTATTGCCATCGTCGGAGCGGCAGCTCTTATTGCAGATGGTGTTATCACTCCGTCACTGACGGTAATGTCGGCTATTGAAGGTCTTGAAATCTACAATCCTCACACGCCGGTAGTTCCTATTACAATAGCCATTTTAATTGTCATTTTCGTGGTTCAACAGTTCGGAACAAGCTTTATTGGAAAGTTCTTCGGACCGGTTATGGTGATCTGGTTTTTGGTATTAGGTGGTTTGGGATTATCTCATTTAAGCGAAAATATGGAGATCCTGAGATCATTCAATCCGTATTATGCCTATAAGCTTATTGCACATTCGCCAAGTGCCATCATTATCCTGGGAGCTGTATTCCTGTGTACAACAGGTGCTGAAGCGCTTTATTCAGATTTGGGACACTGCGGGGCAAAAAATATCAGAGTAAGCTGGGGATTTGTAAAAATCATGCTGATCTTAAACTATCTTGGTCAGGGAGCGTGGCTTTTAACGAATTATAATAAACCTGGTTTTTCAGCTGTTAATCCTTTTTTCGGAATTATGGAAGAATGGATGGTTATTCCGGGAGTTATTTTGGCTACAGCAGCAGCAATTATTGCAAGCCAGGCTTTGATCACAGGTTCATTTACTATTTTCTCAGAAGCGATGTCTCTGAATTTGTGGCCTAACCAGAAAATTGATTATCCATCCGGTGTTAAAGGGCAGATGTACATTCCTAGAATCAACTGGGGGCTTTTGCTATTCTGTATTATAGTGGTTCTTCACTTTAAAGAATCAGGAAAAATGGAGGCGGCATACGGACTATCAATTACTGTAACCATGCTGATGACAACGATTCTTCTTGTCTATTGGCTATTGAAGCGCAGGGTAAATAAAGTTTTAATTCTTGTATTTGGCTTAGTGTATATGGCGATCGAATTAGGATTTTTCAGTGCTAATATCATAAAATTCTTGGAAGGAGGCTGGATCACGGTAGTTTTAGCAGGTTCCATAGGAGTTTGTATGTATGCCTGGTATAATGGAAGATCCATTAAAACGAAATTTATTAAATTCATTAAGCTGGAAAATTATATTCCCATCATTAAAGATATGAAGCTTGATGAAACAATACCAAAATATGCTACCAATCTCGCTTATCTCAGCAGAGCTAAAAGAAATGATGAAATAGAATCAAAGATTATTTATTCTATCATAAAAAAACAGCCGAAAAGAGCGGATCATTATTTTATCCTAAGCATTACCAATCAGGAAGATCCATACACTTTCAAATATGCTGTTGATGAGGTGCTTCCCGGGACGATCTATAAGATTAATTTTATGCTTGGTTTTAAAATTGATAGGAGGATTAATGATTATTTTGATATGGTCTTAAGGGATATGATGGCAGACGGAACAATTCCTTCGAGAAGCAGCCATCCATCGTTGAGAGCTCATAACATTCCTCCAGATTTAAAATATGTGATTATAGATAATACCTATATCAATGATATACTTCTCACGGTAAAAGAGAAAATTATCATGAATATTTACAATTTCGTTAAGTACATCGGAAGCGACGATTTCAAAGCCTGGGGAATTACTTCACACAATGTAGTGGTAGAATCAGCCCCTATGACAGAAGATTGTGTGGGCAAATCCAGGATAGAGCAATGTGAGTATAAGCGTCATAATAGTTAAATTCTTTAACATTGTGGTACAATATTTATTTAAATAAAAATCAATAAATTTGTAGATAATTTTTTTGATGGATACAATACAAAAAGAAAAAAATATTGCACTTATTAAAGATGTTTTAAGAAACTATTTGCTTGAAAAAGGTTTCCGGAACACTCCCGAACGATATACAATATTAGAAGAGATTTACAGTATGGATCATCACTTTAATGTGGATGATCTGTATCTTTTGATGCTGCAGAAAAAATATCATGTTTCCAAAGCAACAATTTACAATACCATTGAGATTTTTCTTGATGCAGGATTGATCCGTAAACACCAGTTTGGTGAAAAAACGCTCACATCTTCTTCCTATGAAAAATCTTATTTTGACAAACAACATGATCATCTTGTGATCTATAAAAAAAATTCCGATAAGGAAATTGAGGAGATTATAGAATTTTGCGATCCGAGAATTCAGGGAATTAAAGAGGCTATTGAAGAAGCATTTGGGGTAAAAATCGATTCTCATTCGCTTTATTTTTATGGTACGAAGAATGACTAACTTATCGCTGAGGCTTATTATGGGCCTTTTCATTTGTATTTCTTCATTTATCTTTGCACAGGATAATCCGAAACCTTTGCAAAAGGACCCGTATTTTACGCCCAAAACTGTTCCTCAGAAAAATGCTCCGCCAGCAGAAAAAGTGAAGCATATCCATTCTGATGAATTACGTAAGGATCCGGCAAAGTATGACGGCAACAATTATTTTACTGGAAATGTTCAGTTTGAACATCAGGGTTCTTTACTTAATGCTGATCTCGTGATTGTTTATGAAGGACAGAATTTTGTAAAGGCAATCGGTAATGTAAAGCTTCAGAATGCGGATGGCTCAGTAATCACTGCCGATGAAATGGAATATGACGGTAATACTCAAAGAGGAATTGCCAGAAAAAATGTGATACTTACGGATCCCAAAGGAACTGTGATTAAAACTGAGACGATGTACTACGACAGAGTTTCCAATCAGGCGTATTACAATACTGGAGGGACAATCAACGACGGTAAAAGTACGACGTATTCGAAATCGGCAACCTATTTTCTTACGACACGAACCATCGATCTTTCAGGCAGGGTAAAAATAGAAGATGCACAATATACTCTTGAAGGTGAGAACGTTGTTCAGAATCAGAATACAAACATTGTAGACATCAATGGCCCGACGACCATAACGAATAAAAAAAATCCTAAAAACCGCATTGTCACAGATAAAGGAAATTACAATACAAACACAAAAGAGGCTTTCTTGTATAAGAATTCCAGAGTGTATTATAATGATAAAATCCTTACCGGTGACGAAATGTATTACAACCAGATCACCGGTTTCGGAAAAGCGACCGGAAATGTAACATTGGATGATCCGAATGAAAGAAGATGGATCAAAGGCGGATACGGAGAGATTTATGAAAAGAAAGATTCTGCAATGATGACGAAGAATCCTTATGCAGTAAAAGCGCTGGAAAAAGATTCAATGTACTTTGCTGCGGAAAAGATACTCTCATTTCAGAAGCCGGATTCTGCGAATGCAATGGTTAAAAAAAGTTTCCTGAGAGCATTCAGGAAAGGGAGATTCTACAAATCTAATGCGCAGGGAAGAGCCGATTCTATAGCTTTCAATGAAACGGACGGTGTATTGCATATGTACAGAGAACCCATTTTATGGAGTAACGGAAAACAAGTGACCGGTGATAAAGTAGAAGCCTATTTTAATACTGAAAAAGAAAATATCGATTCTTTAAAGGTGATCGGAAATGCATTTGCCATCAGTAAAGTAGATTCATTGAATATGAAAGATGAATTCAATCAGGTGAAAGGAAAGCTGATGTCGGTATATTATGGTGCAGATAACAATATCAGAGAGGCAAAAGTCATTGGAAATGCACAAGCGATCAGTTATTCTGATGATGAAAATAAAGATACCAAACAAAAAGAAAGGATTGGAATCACCCTCAGCACATGTGGAATTATTGATGCAATCTTTGAAGAGAAGGCGCTATACATTATAGAATGCAATATCGGTGCTGCTTCAGATACGTATCCGATGAGTATGATTGAGCCTGCAAGGCGAAAATTCCCGGATTTTAATTGGAATACTAAAGACCGGATTTTAAAATGGCAGGACATTTTGGTAGACAGTCCGAATTATCCGGAAGTAAAGTACGAATCTGATACCGGTCTTTACGATTCGGCACAGAAAGTGATTGAAGATGAGAAGGCTAAGGAGGAAGCTAAAAAGCCAAAACGCGTCAAGAGATAGACTTATTCTTTATCAAAATATGTACTCACTATTATAACAATAGTGAGTTTTTTTTTTATTAAAATACTGTAGGTCAATGTTTTAATTTTTTTTCTATTTGAAATTCAATTTTTTTTCTTAATTTTTTAAAACTTCTCTAAAATGTGAAATCATTAAATCAATTGGGTTTTAATGATTTTATATATTGTTAATCAATTGATTGATTTAATTATCATTATCAAATGTGATTTTTTTTTACTAATTGTATATTTGGATTGTTTTTTTACATATATTTGAATTAGGAATTAATTAAGCTATATTAATATTTTGTGATTTGGTGGTGTCGCTTACAGGTTTGCTGTAAGCGATTTTTTTATTCTATCGGTTTAATTTCGATGTTTGATGAATGTTTTTTAGCTTTGCTGAAATTTTTCAATAGTATGCAAATGCAAAAAGATTTTTTTAGCTATCAGGCACAAACTACAAAATTTGCGGCTGGGTTTGAAGTGGAAAAAGCAGAAGGAAGTTATATTTATGGTACCGACGGAAAAAAATATCTGGATTTTGTAGCCGGTGTTTCTGCAAATACGTTGGGGCATTCGAATCCGAAAGTAGTAAATGCCATTAAACAGCAGGCTGAAAAATACCTTCATGTAATGGTTTATGGCGAATATGCGCAGGAAAAGCCGGTGGCTTTATGTAAGTTGCTGGCAGAAGCAACTCCGGATCCGTTAGAAGTTACCTATCTGGTAAACAGTGGTGCAGAGGCGATCGACGGAAGTTTGAAACTTGCCAAAAGATATACAGGAAGAGAGGAGATTGTTTCCTTTAAAAATTCTTATCACGGAAATACTCACGGTGCACTAAGTGTTTCGGGCAATGAAACTCATAAGAGAGAATTTCGTCCGCTTTTACCAATGGTAAATTTCATTGAGTTCAATAATGAAAAAGATTTTGCTAAAATTACCGAGAAAACGGCTTGTGTAATTATGGAAACTATTCAGGGCGCGGCCGGCTTTCTGGTTCCTGACCATGAGTATTTAATTAATCTGAAAAAAAGATGTGAAGAAGTTGGTGCCTTATTAATTCTTGACGAGATCCAACCGGGATTCGGAAGAACGGGAAAATTATTTTCCTTCGAGCATTTTGGAATTGTCCCGGACATTCTGGTAATGGGAAAAGGAATGGGCGGTGGAGTTCCTGTGGGAGCTTTTATGAGTTCAAAAGAAATCATGGAATCGCTGGCGCACTCTCCGAAACTGGGGCATATCACGACTTTCGGCGGAAATCCTCTTATTGCGGCTTCCAGTCATGCAACCCTGAAAGAAGTTCTGGAAAGCGGTTTGATGAATGAAGTTGAAGAAAAGGAACAATTATATAGAGACCTCCTGGTTCATCCTAAAATTAAAAACATCAACGGAAAAGGCTTAATGCTGGCGGTAAATCTTGGATCTCCGGAATACACCCTAAATGTTGCAAAAAAATGTATGGATAAAGGTCTGATTGTTTTTTGGCAGCTTTACAGAAATGAATATCTCAGAATATCACCACCGCTGACGATTTCAAAAGAAGAAATTATAGAGGGCTGTCAGATTATTCTGGATGTTTTAAATGAAAATTAAGGATGTGACACCTTTATAAAAAGACATCAAAATCTTCGGTGTCTTTTTATATTGCTTCGTAATGAAGCATTTATGCTTCATGAAAATATTTCCAGTAATTGATTAAAGTAAAAGCCATTAAGATTCTCTTATTTTAATGTTAAATCGATCTAAAAAATTATTTAAAAATCTCTGACAAATATCATGAAGATTGTGTAAAAAAGTAAAGACATTTTTGTGTAATAAAAAAATTAATTTATATATTGCGGGACGATTAAAACAAAGATATATGGCGAAACATAAAGTCCATTACGAATTTCCAATGCATTGCTTATCAGAGATATTGTACGAATATCTGGCAACTGCAGAAGGATTGTCTGAATGGTTTGCGGATGATGTTACTGAAAAAGGTGATGATTTCTTTTTTAGCTGGGGAGGTGGTCCTGCCGAGAAGGCGACTTTAATTAGATATAAGCCTGAAGGTTTCGTGCGTTTCAGATGGGAAGAGGATGAAGGAACGAAACATTTCTTTGAAATGACTATTACAATCGACGATATTACCGAAGATCTGGCTCTGAATATTACAGACTTCTGCGAAGAAGGAGATGAAGAGGAAAATGCTATGTATTGGGAAAATCTTATCGAAAACCTTAGAATAAAATTAGGTGCCGCTTAAACGTAGGCAGTACTGCAGATAAAACTGATGAACGATTTATCGTTCATTATTTTTTTATAAATAAATCAGATTAAATTGGAAAATCAATATTATACATCAGAAGAGTTAAATGTGAAGAACAGAGCGTTTCTTTCAGGCGATGCGGTGAAAGTTTCATTCTTTATAAGAAATGGAAAACTGATCATGGATGAAGAATGTTATTTTTTTCTGATGGCTTCCATGAGAAAAATGAGGATGAATATTCCTTTGTCGTACACTTTGGAGTTTTTCCAGTCACTTTTCGTACGTGATATTATTGAAGGGCAGGACATTAAAAACGGAATTATCAGTTTTCTGGTTTTCAGAAATACAAACGGAATCACCTTGTCGAAGTCTTCTGTTTCTTATTATTATGAAATACTGGAGATGTCTGATATTCTGACTGTCCATGAAAGACCTTTGGAAATTGATTTAATCAAAGAAATTAACGTTAATAATAATCTTTTGAGCAATATCCATGTTCACAGCCCGGAAAATATCTATGGAGAAATCTATGCGCAGGAAAATGATCTTGATGATGTCATTTTCTTAAATCCTGATAAGAGAATTGCACGCGCTTCGTCAGGTAATCTTTTATTTCTGGAAGGTGATGTTATCAAGATCCCGAAACAGACTGAAGGGGCGTATATCTCGCCTTTAATGGAAAATTTTGTTACTTTTTTACATAAAAACAACCTTGCTGATATTCAGGAAAATGAAATCATTGCGTTTGAATCTCAGAAAGCTGATGAAATTCTTTTAATCTCCGATGAAAAAGGAATTTTCTCGGTGGGTAAAATAAGAAATAAAACTTTTACGAATACCAGGTTTTTAGAATTGGTGAAAAGCTGGAGAGGAAGTTTCTAAATTGACAAACCCGGTAAACAACAGTTAAAGTCCTTTACCGGGTTTTATTCTGAATAGATCAGAAAATTGTATTTTATTGATTTTCGTTGAATACTTCGATGAATTTTTGAGCAATTTCCTTTTGACCATTTTCACTGGTCAGATATTCCAGATCATTTGCATTATTGATGAATCCGAGTTCCATAAGAATTGCCGGAACTTTAGATTCTCGCAGGATATGAAGGTTTTTTTCTTCAATTTTCTGCACATTGAATTTTCTTGAAATTCTTTCGGCTAAATTTTTTGAAGCCTCAGTATTCTGAGTGTAAATTTCCTGCCCATGCTGTGTGGATTTAGGGTCGGCACTGCTGTTAACATGAAGAGAGATCACCATTTCAGGATTCAGTTTGTTGATCAAAGCTGTTCTGTCTGACAACTGACTATAAGTGTCATCTTCCCTTGTTAAGATAACCTCGTATTGATCCTGAGAAGTATTGAATTTTTGGATTTCTTTTCCGATGTTCAGAACGATATCTTTTTCATAAATACCATTTCTGTTGGCTCCCATATCATTTCCGCCATGACCGGCATCAATGATGATTAATTTTTTATTTACAGGAGTAAAGGACAAAAAAGCTGTAGAAAAAACTGATATAGTAAGTAGTCGTATTCCTTTCATGTCCGTTGAATTTTGGTTTAACAAATAACGGAAATTGTTTAATTAAAATTGGTTAACGTTATCCTAAAGAAATGTTAAAAATAACGCTTTTTTTCTGAATAATTTTAATTTAAAGAGATGTCTTCAGGTGAGTTGGCCCAAAGTAAATATTCGCCGCCAAGATTCTGCATGATTGATTTCCAAAGCGTCTGGTCATTAGGTAATGTGTAATCCAGATTGTAAACATCTACCACGGTCCATACTTTTCTCTGAATTTCTCCGTCAAGTTGCATCGATGTCCATCCGGAATAGCCTGAAAATATTTTTACATCATTGATATTTAGTTCATTATTCAGAACGGCGCTAATGATTTTCTCAATGTCTTCTGTAAGGTAAAAATCTGGCGTGATTTCGACATACGTTTCCGTTACTATTTTTCCTTTTACAATAAAGAAAACTTTGTCATTTTCCACAGGACCACCGTCATATACTTCAATTTTAAATTCAAAAAAATCTTTGAATTTATCACTCATCTGGCCGTTTTTTTTATTTAAAATTAAGCCAAAAGCACCCTGTTCGTTATGTTCTATAACCAATACTACCGATCGGGAAAAAATATCACCGGAAATGTCAGGTGTGGAGATTAATATTTTACCTTTGTAGGAGTAATTCATACTCAAATTTAATAAAAAAAAATTATGGAAAACCTGCACGATAAGAGAAAAGTGTACGAGAGATCCCAACTTATTGAAAGTGAGATAAAACAAAATCCTATTGAACAATTTCGTGACTGGTTTTTAGATGCAGGCGAAAATCCGGCTATTTCAGAGGCTAATGCAATGGCTGTTTCTACGATGGAAGATGATGGCTGCCCGCGTACCAGAATGGTTCTACTTAAGGCTTATACATATGAAGGATTTATTTTTTATACCAATTACGACAGCAGAAAAGGGAAAGCTATAGAAAAGACACACAAGGCCTGCCTTCATTTTTTTTGGCCCAGCCTGGAAAGGCAGATCATTATTAAGGCAAATCTTGAACGTGTTGCGGGAAATCTTAGCGACGGATATTTCCATTCCCGGCCGAAGGGAAGTCAGCTTGGAGCTGTAGTTTCGCCACAAAGCCAGGAAATTCCCGACAGAGAATTCTTGGAAGGCAAGTTGAAGGATCTCGAAAAGCAATATGAAAACGAAGAAGTTCCCCGTCCTGAAAACTGGGGAGGATACATCGCAAAACCTTACGAAATAGAATTCTGGCAGGGAAGGCCAAACCGTTTGCATGACAGAATCATTTATCAACTGGTTGACGGTATTGACTGGAAAATCTCACGGCTTGCTCCATAGTTCAATCTGTCTCCGAAAATATATAATTGATAGATGAGCTGCCCGAAGCTCCCAAAAAAACCTCATCACATGATGAGGTTAATTTTTTTTTAATCTGAATGGATTATTTTTTCTTAACTCCGGAAACTGCATTTGAAAGATCAGCTCCAGCTTTGAATTTAGCAACTTTTTTAGCAGCAATCTTGATTGGTTTTTTAGTTGCAGGGTTAATACCTTGTCTTGCTGCTCTCTCAGCTACTGAGAAAGTACCGAATCCTACTAAAGAAACTTTTCCGTCTTTTTTCTTCAAAGTAGTCATTACATTATTGATGAATGATTCTAAAGCAGCTTTAGCTGCAACTTTAGTGATGCCAGCATCTTTTGCGATTGCGTCGATTAATTCAGACTTGTTCATAATTTTTTTAATATTAAAGTTAGTTCGTAATAATAGCAAATATAATACTATTTTCTATATGTGCAATTTTTTTCTAAATAAATAAATAATTTTTTCGTTTTTTGATGAAATTAGTTAAAATATGATAATTTCAGTTTTAACGTAAAATGTACGTTACACGTTACTAAAATCATGCCAAATGCTTATGTACATTGACTTTATGAAAATCAGGGTATTATTTTATGTATTTGTTAAATCCTGAATTTTAGGTAAAGTAATAAAAGTTTTCACGATATGTTGTTAATTCTACAAATAAAAACTTGAAAAATTATATTTAAAGAAATTAAATTACTGTCTCTCTGATAGTTTTAAAATCATTTTAAAAAATCGTTTTATTGATTTTTATTAATAAATTTGCAGTATGTTAATAGAAGTTTTTAAGTCTAAGATTCACAGGGTGAGAGTTACGGCTTCTGACCTTAATTATATCGGAAGTATTACAATTGATGAAGATCTTATAGAGGCTGCGGGCCTTGTCGTAGGAGAAAGAGTATATATCGTGAATGTCAACAATGGTGAACGTTTTGACACCTACGTGATCAAAGGTAAAAGAAAATCAGGAGAAGTTTGCCTGAATGGCCCTGCGGCTAGAAAAGTACAGAAGGACGACATCATTATCATCATTGCTTATGCGCAAATGACTCCCGAGGAGGCTCAGGATTTTCAGCCGAAAATTGTTTTCCCGGATGAAAAAACGAATCTTTTGACGTAATCTGATGGAGAAAAAAACAAAAAGTCCTTTAAAGTCAGTCCTTACAATAGTAATTTCGCTTGGTTTTGCAGGCTTTTTTTTATGGTTTGCTCTGAAAGGTTTAGACTTTAAGGTTATTCAAAAATCTTTATCAAGGGCAAATTACTGGTGGGTTCTATTTGCAGCCTGTTTCGGAATTGCGGCATATTGGTTCAGGGCAATACGCTGGAATCTGATGCTGGAACCTATGGGACATAGCATTTCAAATTCCAATTCACTGTGGTCGATTTCTTTCGGATATTTAATGAACCTTACGATACCGAGAAGCGGTGAGGTGGCAAGGGCGACAGCTTTATACGGTGTGGAAAAAGTACCTGTAGATCAATCCTTCGGAACCATAATTTTGGAAAGAGTGGTGGATCTGGTTTGTATGGTTGCATTTCTGGGGCTGACTTTAGTATTTAAAGGTGAAGCAATTTATTCTTTTTATAGAAATTCCGGAATACAATTTAATCCCAATAAAATTTTAATTATTCTTGGAATCCTGATTCTTGGGACGGTTTTGTTTTTTGTATTTAAAAAGAAATTAGCCAACGTTCCTGTTTTAGATAAAATTATCAGATTTATTGATGGTGTTTTTGAAGGATTGACTTCCATATTTAAATTAAAACAAAAAGGAAAATTCATTCTTTACACAATAGGAATCTGGGTGTCTTATTATTTTGCAGCGTATCTGGTATGCTTTGCATTGCCCGAAACCTCAGATTTTACTTTTGATGACGGTTTTTTAATTCTTGTTGTTGGGACTTTGGGAATGATTATTCCCGCCAGTGGAGGGATCGGAGCTTTTAATCTGGCAATGAAATATGGTTTTATGGCCTTATTTATTTCAATGGGTAAAAGTGGTGAAGTGGGTGGCGAAATAGGATTAACCTATTCATTTATCTCATTACCTTTACAGATTATGATTATGCTTAGTATGGGGCTTATATCAATTCCGATGCTGGCCAGGGCAAGAAATAAGGTGGTCGAAAAATATGAATTTCACGAATGATTTTCTGATAAAATATAATCCGGTCTATTTGATCGGATTTTTTGTTTTGGTAAGGGCTGAATCAGATATTTTTATAATGGAAATATTTGGAAAATTCTTAAAACAGCCATACCTTAGATGAGCAAACGTAAATACTCAATATAATATGGCAATCAACTTACAGAAAGGGCAAAGAATTGAACTCGGATTCACAAAAATGACCATCGGCCTTGGCTGGGATCCGAATGAAGGAACGGGATATGATTTTGACCTTGATGCTTCAGCAATCATGATCGACCGCAACAGGAAGCTGGTAAGTGAAGAATATTTCGTTTTTTACAATAACCTTAATTCTCCTGATGGAGCACTTACCCATACAGGCGACGACCCCAATGGTAAAAGCAGTGATGGCGACGATGATGAAGCCATTATTGTTGATCTTGAAAAAGTAAATCCGGATGTGGAAGAGATCCTTTTTGTAGTAACCATTGAAGATTTCGAAAGACGTAAGCAGAATTTCGGCCAGGTGAGAAATTCCTATATCAGAATTGTCGATACGATAACCAATCAGGAAATTGCAAAATATGAGCTTGATGAAGATTTTTCTATCGAGACAGGAGTAGAATTCGGAAGGCTGTATAAAAGAAGCGGAAGCTGGAGGTTTGAAGCTTCAGGAATTGGCTACAGGGCTGATCTTAGCTTTTTTCTTGAGAAATATTACAAAGGACAAATCATTAAATAATCTTAAAGCCAAATCTGGTTTTAATAATTGTAATCAAGTTCAATAACGGAGCCTCTGTAAAATTTTGTAGCATCATAAAGATCTGAAAAATACTGATACATTTCAGGCTGTAAAGTTATACCATATCTTTTCTCATCATAGCCCTTTTCCGCTAACGAATAAAGAATGTTATGATCCTGCTTTAAAAAGTTGAAAAGATATTTTTCTTCAGAATTTGCCATTCCGGTAAAAAATATTCCATAAATCAAGAAATGATTGAAACTTTCTGAGTTGACGATAAATGAAAGCTTAGTCTGTAAATAATCTTCATATCCTGAAAGAATGTGTGAGAAATTCTTAATGCATAAAGAATTTGAAATATCATAAAATATATCAATTCCATGAACAAAAAGTTCAGTTTTCATTTTTTCAGTATCTGCGCCATATGTTTTTTCAAACCAGTCGAAAATACAGATTAATTCTTCTTTTGAAAGACTTTCAATGTTTTCCTGAGTTTTTTTCTTAATAATTTCCAGACTTGTTTTTTTATCTTCTTTCAGGAATTCAATTACCTGATTTTCTTCGCTGCAAAGTTTATTATATAAATTAATCTTTGCGGTAACAGGATTGGTTTTTATGAAATAAAGCTTCTCTGCCATAATATTATGCAACCCTTTGTTTTTTGGTTTTACTAAAGGTAATAAAAATTAAATGAACTAAATCACTAATGATAATGACTTTTAACGGTATTACATAATTTGAGTTTGATATCGGAAACTATCCAAATTAAATAATAGTATAATTTGATTTTTCCTTGGATATATTTCCGATATCATTATTCTAATTAAATTACCCAAACGCTCTCTTCAACAGGCTTTCCACTTTCGGTTCACTACCTCTGAAGTTTTTATATAATTCCATCGGATCTTTTGTGCCGCCGGAAGAAAGAAGAATTTTGTATTTTGCGGCAATTTCAGGATTGAAAATTCCGTTTTCTTTAAAATACTGAAACGCGTCGGCATCCAGAACTTCCGCCCACTTGTAAGAATAATATCCTGCAGAATATCCACCTTGGAAAATATGTGAAAAGCTTGGACTCATCGCTGTTTCAGGGTTTGCGGGGTAAAGCTGGGTTGCTTTTGTGTACTCGTCTTCAAATTCTTTCACTGTTTTGCCGGTCAGCTCTCCGACTTTAGTATGATAATTCATGTCCAGTAACCCAAAACCAATTTGTCTCAGGGTTTGGTAGCCTTCCATGAAATTTTTTGACTGTGCGATCTTTTCAATTTTTTCATCAGGTAAAATTTCTCCTGTTTTATAATGTTTGGCAAAAGTTTTCAGGAATTCAGGTTCGTAGCAGAAATTTTCAAGAAACTGCGACGGCAATTCCACAAAATCCCATTTTACAGAAGTTCCGGAAAGGCTGGGATATTGTGTATTAGCCAGCATTCCATGAAGGGCGTGACCGAACTCATGGAACAGTGTTGTGACTTCCTGGAACGTTAATAAACTCGGTGCCTCTTTCGTAGGTTTGCTGAAATTACAAACAATTGAAATATGCGGGCGGGAATTTTCACCATCTTTCTGATACTGATTTTTATAGCTCGTCATCCATGCGCCGGCTCTTTTGCCTTTTCTCGGGAAATAATCTACATAAAGCAGAGCTTTGTAGCTGGTTGCTGGTTTTTGGTTGTTGGTTTCTTTTACTTCGTAAACTTTCACATCTTCATGGTATTTCGGAATGTCATTTCTCTCCTCAAAAGTCAATGCAAAAAGTTTATTGGCTAATCCGAAAACAGCATCCTGAACCTGTTCCAGCGGAAAATAAGGTTTTAGTTCTTCATCATTAAGATCAAACTTTGCCTTACGAAGTTTTTCGGCATAGAAAGTATGGTCGTAAGCCTGCATTTCTTCAATTCCGTCAGCCTTTGCCAAAGATTTCAGCTCTTCGATCTCTTTATCGGCAAAAGGTTTGGCTTTAGTTAAAAGTTCGTTTAGAAAGTCAAGAACTTTAGCCGGGGATTTTGCCATTCTTTCTTCCAGTACATAGTCTGCATAGTTTTTATAACCTAATAGTTCTGCTTTTTGCTGTTTTAAACTAAGAAGTTCTTTAATGAGATTCTGATTGTCAAATTCTCCACCGTCAAAAGATTTTTTACCGTTTGCTAATGCAATTTCCTTCCTCAGTTCACGGTTTTCTGCATAGGTCATGAACGGAATATAACTTGGATACTGCAAAGTCACCACCCAACCGTCAAGATTTCTTTCTTTTGCTTCTTCAGCATATTGTTCGAGAATGGCATCAGGAATTCCTGCCAGATCTTCTTTTTTTGTGATGTGCTTAAAATAATTGTTCGTTGAAGCCAGTACATTTTGCCCGAACTGAAGAGATTTCAGAGATAAATCCATACTTATTTTCTTCAGCTTTTCTTTGTCTTCTTCATTTAATAAAGCTCCACTTCTCACAAAACCTTTGTAGGTTTCATTCAAAAGCATTTGCTGTTCGTCGTTCAGATTGTATTGATCCTGTTCGTCGTAAACCGTTTTAATTCTTTTAAATAAAGCTTCGTTTTGAGAGATTTTTGATGAATATTCCGTTAAAATCGGTGAAACTTCCTGAGCGATTTGTTGTAATTCATCATGTGTTTCTGCAGAATTTAAATTGAAAAAAATATTGGAAACCACATCCAGCTGTTCACCGGAGTAAGCGAGTGCTTCAATTACATTTTCAAATGTGGGCGCTTCCGGATTGTTGACAATCGTATTGATTTCTTCTTCAGATTTTTGAATTAATTCTTTAAAGGCAGGAAGGAAATCTTCATTTTTGATAGAACTAAATGGTGCGGAATGATATGGTGTAGTAAATTTTTCTGTTAAAATATTCATTTTTAATTTCTTTTAATTATTGTAAATGTAGCAAATCATCGTGATTTCCTGAATGCTATGCTCAAAAATAGTGCCCGTGCAAAATGATATGACAAAATTGTTTAATTTTATTAATCTTGTCATATGCGAAGTTCAGATGAGTTCAGATTGGTTAATTTTGACATGAACTGTCAAGTTTATTTTAAAAGTTGAATTGTATTTAAATTATACCTTACTATGAAAACATTTTTAAAAATTATCGGAGGAATTCTTCTTCTTATTGTTGTATATGCGCTGATTGCGATGGTGGCTTTCGGTAAAGTGTATCGTTACGAAAAATCAATGGTGATGAATGCTCCCGTTGAGAAAGTATGGATGCAAATAAGTTCTATGAAAGCTTTTAATCAATGGAACCCATGGATGAAACTAGACCCGGGAATGAAAATTATCTATGGCGGAAACTCGGGTAAAGTGGGGGATAAATATTGTTGGGACAGCAAAGATGACGAAGCCGGAGCGGGCTGCCAGGAAATCAAAGAATTGGTTGTCAACAAAAAGCAGAAAACAGAGATGATCTTTATAAAACCTTTTGAAGGGCAGGCAATCTCTGAAATCATATTGACTCCCGAAGGTAATGCAACCAAAGTAACCTGGACTATGGAAACCGAACAGGATGCTATGATGAAAATAATGCGGCCTTTTATGGATTATCAGATGGGGAAATCTTATCAAGAAGGTCTTAGCAACCTGAAAAATTTGGTTGAAAAATAAGATGGAGCTTCAATACATGGATTTTTGCAAAGAATTAAATTCTTAAACTTTTTATAATTTTTTGCAGACAAAAAATAGAATTATTTAAAAAATATTATCTTTATGTAAAAAGATCTGATGTATGGAGAAGATAGTATTTGAGAAAAACAACATAAGAGATTATGTAAAAACCGTGATTGCCGAAAAAATTGAAAGACTGAAAAACTTTATCGAGTTTACCCTTGAGGCTAGTCGCGATATAAAAAAGACTCCGAAATATGACAGTATGCGGGAAGAAATGCAGGAGGAAATTTACCAGATGCAACGTCAGTTGGGAGCTTTGAATGATCTTAAAAGGAATATGGCTAAGGTTCTGAATAATTCTACGGAAAGGGTTCAGTTGGGTTCTTTGGTGATTACCAACAAAGCCAGATTTTATATTTCGGTTTCTCTGGGAGAATTTTTTTTTGAAGGTGACAGATTCTACGCCATTTCTGCGGAAAGCCCGATGGCGAAAAAGATGATGGGTATGAAGCCCGGAGATGAATTTACTTTGAATAAGATTCATCAGAAAATTATAGAAGTACTTTGATTTTATAATAACCCCCAAAATTTAGCTTCAAATTTATTTGAAGTTTTATTTTTATTTAGTACCTTGCAATACATATTATATTACATTAACTATTATTATGAAATTCGAAAAACTAAGAACAAACAGATTCAATCAATGGATTATTATTAATCTCCGCTATCTGGTAGGATTTGCTTTTTTCCCTTCAGGACTTGTAAAAATTGCAGGAGAAAGGTTTACAGAAGTCTCCACTGCAGAACCGATCGGGTATTTTTTTGAAGCCTTGTACCAGTCAGGTTTTTACTGGAACTTTTTAGGTCTTGCTCAGGTTGTTGCAGGAATCCTATTAATGACCCAGCGATTTGCCGTACTTGGAAACCTGATTTTTCTGGCGATTTTGAGCAATATCTGGATGATAACCATTAGTCTTTCATTCACGGGGACATGGGTTATTACAAGTCTTATGATGATTGCGGTTATCATCATGCTGATTTGGGATAAGCACAAACTATCACCGATTTTTAGCTATAATATATCATGTATTGTCAAGGGATATCCAGATCCCGAACGCTCATGGATTGTTGCCGGAATGATATATGCTTTCTGTTTCATAGCCATATTTCTGCTTGGGCCAGTAAACGACAGTTTATATGCAAAGTGGGGTTCTGTGCTGTTGGGCATTATTATTTTCTTCACATTTATCATCAGTAATTATAAAGCTTATAAAAACAGAAAATTGATTCTAAATATTAAAAAGGCAGACAAAGAATAATCGGATTACAAATTGTAATTTTGTTGAATGAATAAAGCAGAAATTTTAAAAGAAATCATAGAGCAAAGAAGAAGTATCTTTCCTAAAGATTATACAGATAAAGAAATTTCTCAGGAAATCCTTGATGAAATTTTAAATTCGTCGGCATTTGCTCCCAATCATAAACGTACAAAACCATGGCGTTTTAAAGTATTCAGAGGAAATGAAAAAGCAAAATTAGCTTCAGAAATGCAGGCTATCTACAAAGCTGCTCAGCCCGGACATCTTTTTCTCGAAAAGAAATATAATGACATTGGTTTTAAAATCAATAAAGCAGATACTGTAGTTTCGATTGTTGTCAATTTTAGCGGGATGGTTCCGGAATGGGAAGAAATTGCTGCCGTTTCAATGGCCGTTCAGAATATGTACCTTACTTGTACAGCCAACGGAATCGGTTGTTACTGGAGTTCTCCAAAAATCGTCGATCACCTGAAAGAATCTCTTACGATTGAAGAAAATCAAAAATGTTTGGGATTGTTTTATATGGGGAATTTAGAATAAAAAAATAAATATCTATAATAATTGATTTTGATTAAAAAATAAAGCAAATTTTTAATTTTGATTGATAATATTTTTTATCAATTTTAATTTAAAGAAAAATATCAAATCTGCTTCATTGTGAGGCAGATTCGTTTTTTTTGGCAGTTGAAAATAATTATGTAATTTCAAATAATTAAAAACAAATTTTATGAAAAAAAAATTACTAATTCTTAAAACTGTAACCGTTATTCTTGTTAATGTTTTCAACATTTCTTTCAAAGGACAGTGTGCAAATCCGGCAAATATATATTCTTTTAACTATAACGGAAAAACGTATCAGGTCGTTAAAGAGAACAAAAATTGGATTGATGCTGCGGCTTGTGCCGTTGAAAAAGGAGGATTTCTCGCTGAAATTAATGACCAGAACGAGCAAGATGCTGTCTTTTCAGGAGTACAGAATGCCGGGATTGTCAACAGTAATACTATGGCACCGGATGGAGGAGGAGCTTCCTATGTGTGGTTGGGAGGTAATGATATAACCGTAGAAGGAACGTGGATATGGGATGGTAATAATGATGCGGCAGGATCGCAGTTTTGGCAGGGCGACTATACGGGAAATCCGGTTGGAGGGCTCTACAACAACTGGGGAGATGAGCCGGACAACTACAATTCTTTTCAGCATATTTTAGGGCTTGCTCTTACTGATTGGCCTTTTGGAACAGCTGGGGAATGGAACGATATCTATCAGAATAACACATTGTATTATGTTATTGAGTACAATACTCTACTAGGGACTCAGGATCTGTCGGATCCTGCTGAAAATCTTACTATACATCCCAATCCTGTTACGGATTTTCTTACCATTGACAGCAAAAATAATAGGAAAGAAGTTTTGGTAACAGATGCTTCGGGGAAAAGAATTAAATCAATTTCAGGCAAAGATTTATCCGATAAAATAGATTGCAGGGATTGGAATGCCGGAGTTTATTATCTAAAGATATATTATGAAAATAAAAAACCATCATTATATAAGGTAATAAAAAAATAATCTTAAAATTATCTGCACACGTGTATTGGATTTTAAAATTTTATGTATCTTTGCACTCTTAAAATATTTAACTGGGACGAGTTCCCGTAAAATTCAAACATTATGTCAGTAAAAATCAGATTACAAAGACACGGATCAAAAGGAAGACCTTTTTTCCACATCGTGGTTGCAGATTCCAGAGCTAGAAGAGATGGTAAATTCATCGAGAAATTAGGAACTTACAACCCAATTACTAACCCTGCAACGATCGATTTGAACGTTGATTCTGCTGTAAAGTGGTTAAACAACGGTGCTCAGCCAACTGATACGGCAAGAGCTATTCTTTCGTATAAAGGTGCTCTTTACAAAAAACACCTACAAGGTGGTGTTGCTAAAGGTGCTTTTGATGAAGCTGAAGCTGAAAAAAGATTCAATGCTTGGGTAGAAGCTAAAGAATCTAAAGTACAAGGTAAAGTAGAAGGTTTATCTAAAGCTCAGGCTGATGCTAAGAAAGCTGCATTAGAAGCTGAAGCTAAAGTAAACGAAGCTAGAATCACTGCTGTAGCACAAGCTGAAGCGGATGCGAAGGCCGCTGAAGAAGCTGCAAACGCACCTGCTGAAGAAACTGCTGCTGAAGGAGAAGCTGCTGCTGAATCTACAGAAGAAAACACTGAAGCTTAAAAAATCTCCGTATGCGTAAAGAAGATTGCTATTTATTAGGAAAAATCACACGCAGACACGGACTTGCGGGAAACGTTATCCTTAAATTGGATACCGATCAACCCGAGCTTTACAATAAACTGGAATCAATATTCGTTGAAATCAACGGATTATTGGTTCCTTTTTTTATTGCTAAAACAGCCAGGAGCAAAACTGATGCTCTCAATATTTTATTTAAAAATTCTACGGAAGCCCTTGTGGATCAGTCTTTAGGTAAAAATGTTTATTTACCGCTGTCTACATTGCCAAAACTTTCAGGTAAGCAATTCTATTACCACGAAATCATAGGATTTGAAATTTTTGATGAAAATGATAACAATTGTGGCGTAATCAGATCGGTAAATGATCAGACGGCTCAGGTGTATTTCATTACTAATCTTGATGGAAAAGAAGTGGTAATCCCTATGATCAAAGACTGGATTCTTGAAGTGGATCGTGAAGAAAGAACGATTAAAATGCAGCTTCCTGAAGGTCTTATTGATGTTTTTCTGGTTCCTTCTAAGAAAGACGAATAATTAATTTACTTTTGTGATCATCAATTTTCCATTGACTATTCACTTTATTGACAATTTTTATTACTCATTACCAATTACTCATAAATTGCAGATAATAAATATTCCTGTACCATTTTATCAACCTGAGAATGGGCGTAAGGTTTGTTATATGCTTTTGCAGTAATAATGATCACTAGAGGAATTTCTTTGAAAATAATAATCTTATTTCCGCCATTTCCGCTGGATTGATAGGATTCAAAATTTCTATTTCCGACTTTGTAAATTTTTCTCCAAAATAAATATCCGTAGCCTTCAAAATATTCATTGTCAGCAAAATAATTAGTAAAAGATTTCTTGATCCAGTTTTTATCTAAAATTTCCTTTCCTTTCCAGGTTCCGTTATTTTTATAAAGCTGACCGAATTTTGCGAAATCCAGTGCATTCATTTTTAATCCACCTGCCAAAGATGGCTTTTGTTGAGGTGTGAATTGCCATCTGTAATTGGTGATTCCCAAAGGTCGAAATAATTTTTTATCTGCATAATCTTTTAATCCTTTCGGAACAGATTTGTCCAAAATATCTCCTGTTAAAACTACTCCGGCAGTAAAATAGTTCCAGTTTTTTCCGATCTTATTTTCGGTCATGGGCAGGTCTAAAGTGAATTTTACCCAATTATCCGTCGGATACATATTTTCTTCGTTTCCGGGAGATTCGTAGTCTTCATCGTTTCCGTTAAAACCTGAGCTCATAGTCAGTAAACTTTTAATCGTAACACTATCTTTTCTAGAAGAATAATTATTGAATTTCTTTAAATTGTAAACTTCTTTCAGTCTCTGATTCTCACTTTTAATAAAACCATCATGAATTGCAATTCCCATTAATGCAGATGAAAAGGATTTTCCGACAGAACGGGTGTCATTTAAACTATCTCTTTTATAACCGTTGAAATATTCTTCAATTAATAATTTTTCATTCTTAATGACAACAATTCCTGTAATATCACGAAACCTGTTTTCTGCAATTTTTTGATTTAAAGTTCTGATTTTTTCCTGATTGAATTTCTCCTCAGAGATTTTCCAGCCACTATTAGGTTTGATTTTCTGAATGGCAATTTGCTCTTCAGAGATATTTTTTTTAGGAATGTTTAATTGTACTTCTCCTTGTGCAATTATATTTCCAACTTTCAGTGTTGATGTTTTTAAGTAAGGTTTAATTTCAATTCTTAAAACATGATTCCCTTTTTCTAATGCATCAATTCCGCCGTTGGCAAAGTAGAACCGCATCCACAGATATTTCCCCCAGGAATCTTCATTTTTCGAACTCAGAAAAGGAATTCTGAAACTTGTTTTAAACTTTTTCTGATCCACAGTTCCGGCTCCTGAATTTAGGTTTTCGGTATAAATTAATTTTCCGTCAACAAGAAAATTGAATTGATAATTTCCTTTTTTAAGCAATTCCTCAACAGACAAAGAAGAATCAAGCTGATGTAAGTAATTGACCAAGGAATTATCCATAAAAACCCGAATGTCAAGATCTTTATCTTCTTGGTATGTTATTGATTTTGGAAAATCAGCTTCATTAATATTTTCAAAAGGTATTACTTTATCTGAAAAAAGTATAGTATTTAAATGATTTTTCTGAACGGGATTTTCGATTTTCTCCGGCTCAATGATATTTTGAATCTGTCCAAAAGACAAACCGCAAGTAAGAATCAGAACAAATAAAATAATTGATTTCATGGTAAATATTATCTTGACAAAAATATAAAGCAGTTTTTAGAAAAAATAGAATCAAATTAACATTTGAGTTTTTTTTGTATTTTAAGTGTTGCTAATTAGCATCGAGTTTGTCATAGAAATCGGAATGACAAACGTGCTGGAAAAGTATGATAAAAAGAAAATTTGTGATTTTAGAAGTTTATGTATGTTAAAAAAATTATGCATAATCATTTGTGGGAATCTGTGCAATCTGTGGGAAAGCTATTTCAAAATCTTCTTATATCTCAAAGGAGTAATTCCAATATTTTCTTTAAAGCAACGAATAAAATGACTTTGGTCTGAAAATCCGCATTCTAAAGCAACTTCAGATAAGGATTCAAAATCATTTATAATTTTTAGTGATTTTTCGACTTTTAACTTTCTCAGATATTCACTTAAATTACATCGGAAATATTTCTGAAAATCTCTGCTCAAATGGATCGGATGTATATTTAATGTTTTTGAAAGTTCATGTAAACTCAATTTTTCTGTAAATCTTTCGTGAAGGATTTCATCAATTTGTTTTACCCAGATCGGTTTCTTTTCTGAATTTGAGCTGCTTTTCTGATCGGATAATTGATCGAAAAGATGCAATAAAAGCTGATATACAGAAAGATCAAATGAGTTGTCATTGAATTTTGTTTCCTTGAAAATCTGATACATCAATAATTTTACAGCAGGATTTTTTATATTAAAACTTCCTTCAATAATTTCCTTGGAAAGTTCAAATTTTTTAAACCAGTCTTCTGTGATATTAATGTGAAAACCTCGTGTGAAAATGTCAGGTTTTATGTTGTAATGTGCGTCTTCCCAATGATGATAAAGCAGCGTTCCCGCCGAACAATCGTAGATTTCCTTTTTATTGCCTTCCTTCATATTTCCTTGCAGCAGAAAAGTGAAATATGGATTTTCATGATAATGCCAATCCACAAAAGAGTGTGTGTATTCAGTATCCGTAATTGTTAATCCATCACAGTTAATGATGCTGTTGGTTTGGCCGAAAAATTCACCATTACGAAGATTTTTCATATTACATTTTTTGATTTAAATTTTCAATTTGTTGATACATTTTATTGAAAAATATTTTTCTGTCACGATTTCCCGATGTATTTAGCGATTTTGAATTTTTAATCTGATGTTCAAAATAATTCAACGTTTCGTTGCAGGTTTTGGCATCATTTATCAAAATATATCCAAACATATTCGTAGGCAACGCAAAAAGTGACTGTTTCGGATGATGAAAAAAGATGTCGTTGGAAAGATGCATTAATTCATTTTCGTACAGATGAAATTTAGGATTGTTTTCTGTTTTCAGCTCAATGTATTCGATTAGTTCTTTCAATTCTTCTAAAATAATTTGTGCTTCATTTTTTTTCAAAAGTCCGGTTTCATAATAGAATAAAATCTGCTGCAAAATACTGGAAACCGTCATGTCATTCCATAATTCTACAACATTTTGCTCTTCATATTTTTTTCTTAGTTCTTTGGTTTTAGATTCAAAATTCGGTGGTGAAAACTGTAGGAAAGGTACGAAAACTTGTTTTGCATTCAATAAATTCATCCAGACATAAATTTTGAAACGGGAAAGCAATGTATCCGAAAGTGTATAAAAAAACGGAATATCTTTGGCTGAATAATAAATTGTCATTGCATCGGAAAGTGGCAAATTTTCAAACACACCCAGATTATTTCTGAAAAAAGACTCGAGGTCTTCTGTTTTGGTAACAGCTGATGTTTTTCTTACAACAATTTGCTGATCGGATGAGATAAACTGATCCAGTGAAATTTGATAATATTTTGCAAGCTCCAAAGCTTCTTCAAAACTGAATTTAGCTTTCAGTGAGGTTCGCCTATGCGCTGCATCATAGCTGATTCCCAGAATATTGGCTATTTCGTCATTTAATGAACTGTCTCCGATTCTTCTTCGTATTTCTCTGAGTAAAAATTCCTGATGCATATCTTTTGTGATTTTCACAAATGTACTTATTTATTTTAATTTTTTTTCGCATTTAATTTTGTGTTTTCTGCAGATAATTTTGATGAATAATTTTAAAATAATGAGCTATGAAAAAGTATCTTATATTTTCAATACTTATCTCAATTCTTAATTCTTGTGCGACTTTCAGCAGAAAAATGATTAAAGATGACTTATCAGTAATTACAAAAGAAAATGTTTCGGTAATCGATGGAGAATATGATTTTAAAGGATATGAACATATTAATTCCGCAGGGAAAATATCTGAACAGACAAGAGATTTTGCAGGAATGATTGACTTGAAAAATTCCAAAATTGCGGATTGCGATAAAGTTGTGATAAAATCGAAACCTTTAGAAAAAAGAAAAACGTATGAATTAGATTTTAAACTGTTGAAGAATGATTCCGTAAAATATTCCTTTACATATAACGGAACGCTTAAAAACGGACTGCTTACACTAAGCAATTACACTTCAAAATGTCACGGAATTCCTTTCTTGTTTGGAGGATGCCAAAGTTTTCAGAGCAGAATTGGTCTTACGGGTCAGAAAAATTTTCTGATTCAGGATTATTATGATAACAGTGGAGCGGCTTTGTTCATTATGTGGGCAGGTTATACAATTAATTATGCTGAAAAATTTAAAAGAATTCAATAAATCACCATGAAAATAGTACCATATCTATTAATTGCCATACGGTTTATTTTTGCGCCAATTATTATTTCTTTAGCTTATTTCAGAGGCGAAGAATCCCAATTTTTAATTTTAATATTAATGTATCTTGGATTATTGACTGATATTTTTGATGGAATTATTGCCCGGAAAGTCGGAGTTTCTTCTGAAAAATTAAGAAGACTGGACAGTCAGACCGATTTAATTTTCTGGCTTTCCTTAGGATTTGCTGCTTACTTTTTAAATCCTGATTTGATAAAGAACGAATGGAAAGGAATTCTTTTGATTTTCATTATGGAAGCGCTTTGCTACACAGTAAGCTGGCTTAAGTTCGGAAAAGAAACCTGTACACATGCCTTTTTGTCAAAAATGTGGGGACTAAGCCTGCTGATTGCTTTCACTTATCTCATCGGCTTTCAACAGACGGGATGGGCCTTTTATCTAAGTGTTGTATTAGGGTTTATTTCTCATATTGATGTGATTATGATTGTCTTACTACTTCCTAAATGGCAATATGACGTTCCGAGTTCCTACCATGCATGGAAAATCAGGAAAGGGAAAAGTAGAAAAAAGACTATTTTTTTTAATTGATATCTTTTAAAGTATAGTTTTGATTAAATGATTTTTTAAAAAGACAGTGTAATCATCAAGTTGCGCTGTTTTTTTGTAACTTTGCACTCATTAATTTTTACACAAAAATTTTAATCAACAAATGAAAAAGCAAACCATTAAGGAGATCCTAGGAGATTACAAGAAAGTATTACATCATGACATTACGGTTTACGGCTGGGTAAGAACATTCCGTGCCAATCGATTCATTGCGCTTAATGATGGTTCTACGATCAATAATTTGCAGATTGTTGTTGATTTTGAAAATTTCGATGAAGAAATTATCAGTAAAATCAGTACGGCTGCCTCTCTGAAGGTTGTTGGCGAAGTCGTTGAAAGCCAGGGTGCCGGGCAGAGTGTTGAAATTGTAGCTAAAAAAATTATTATTCTTGGAGATAATTTCACTGAGGAAAGAGACAAAACAATTCTTCAGCCTAAAAAGCACTCTCTGGAAGTTCTTAGAGATCAGGCACATTTAAGATTCAGAACAAATCTTTTTGGTGCGGTTTTCAGAGTGCGTCATGCAGTGAGCTTTGCCATTCATTCATTCTTTAATCAAAACCAGTTCTTTTATATCAATACGCCGGTTATTACTGGAGCTGATGCCGAAGGAGCAGGTGAGATGTTTGGAGTTACCAATTTCGATTTAAATAATATTCCGAGAGATGAGCAGGGAGATATTGATTTTTCCCAGGATTTTTTCGGTAAAAAAACAAACTTAACGGTTTCCGGACAGCTGGAAGGCGAAACTGCAGCGATGGGATTGGGAAGAATATATACTTTCGGGCCGACTTTCCGTGCAGAAAATTCAAATACGACAAGACACCTTGCGGAATTCTGGATGATTGAACCGGAGGTTGCTTTCAATAATCTTGAAGATAATATTGATCTGGCGGAAGATTTCCTGAAATATGTGATTCAGTATGTTTTGGATCACTGTAAAGATGATCTGGATTTCTTGGATAAGCGTTTTGAAGAAGAACAAAAATCAAAGCCTGAAAAGGAAAGAGCAAAAGAAGGTCTCATAGAAAAGCTTGAAAATGTTGTTGCTAAACGTTTCAAAAGAGTTTCTTATACGGAAGCAATTGAGATTTTATTAAATTCAAAAGAAAATAAAAAAGGAAAATTCCAGTATCCTGTTGAAAACTGGGGAACGGATCTTCAGTCTGAACATGAAAGATATCTGGTTGAAAAACATTTTGAAAGTCCGGTAGTGTTATTTGATTATCCTAAAGAGATTAAAGCATTCTACATGAAGCTTAATGAAGACGGTAAAACTGTTGCGGCAATGGATGTTCTTTTCCCGGGAATCGGTGAAATCATCGGCGGTTCTGAGAGAGAAGCAAGACTGGATGTTTTAAAGCAGAAAATGGCAGATATGCATGTTGATGAACACGAGCTTTGGTGGTATTTAGACACCAGAAAATTTGGTTCAGTACCGCATGCAGGATTCGGATTAGGATTGGAAAGATTGGTTCTTTTCGTAACGGGAATGACAAACATCAGAGATGTGATTCCTTTTCCGAGAACACCTAAAAACGCAGAATTCTAAAATATTTATTCTTAAAAATACTGAAATCCTTCTGAACAAAACAGAAGGATTTTTTTTATTAACTTTACTAAAATTTTGGAAATGAGTACAATTACAATACATACGGATAATGAGAATCAAATTAATTTGCTAAAGGCTCTTTTAAAGGAATTGAAAATTAATTTTGAAATTGATAAAGAGGAAAATCTAACGGAATGGCAGAAAGAAAAAATTTTGAAAGGAATGTCGGATATTTCTGAAGGAAAATTTTCATCAAGCGAATCAGTTGCTGAAAAGGCCAGAAAATGTTTAAGATAATTTGGTCACATCACGCTGAATGTGATTATATTGATATTTTGGAATATTGGATCAATCATAATAAATCAAATAAATACTCTACTAAATTAATCAATGAAGTTGAAAAGAAAGAAAAGCTTATTTCTAAAAATCCAAATATTGGTTCTTTATCAGAAATCGAAGGAGTACGCTATGTACTGATAAAAATTTTTCTCTTTATTACAGAATTAATAAAGATATTATTGAAATTCTCGCATTCTGGGACAACAGAAGAAGCCCTGAAAAACTTCAGTTTTGAATAATTAAAAAGCCCTGAAAATCATACTTCAGGGCTTTTGTTGTTTATTTTAAATAGCTTATTATGGAGTGTTAAATGCAAAAATCGTGCTAAAATTTATTTTTGTCAAATTATTTCACTAAATTCGTAAAATATGTTATGTTAAACACCATCTAGTAATATGCTTAAACAACACTTACAACTCAAATTAGGACAGAAGCTGGCTCCCCAGCAAATCCAGCTCATGAAGTTGATCCAGCTTCATACGTTGGAATTTGAGGAGGAACTTGAAAGAGAGTTAGAAGAAAATCCGGCATTGGAGATCGCAAAAGAAGAATCTAAGGAAGATGATTATGCTGCCCTTGAAGATTCGTATGAAAGCGAAGGAACGGAAAGCATTCAGACTGATTTTGATGTTGACCAATATCTTTATGATGACGAGCCGAACTACAAAACTGCATCCAGCAACTATTCTTCAGATGATGAGGAATTTGATAATGAAAGTCTTTTAACGGAAGGGCAGTCTCTTTATGACTATCTTCTTGAGCAGATCCATCTTGTGAATATTAATGAAGAAGATGAAAAAATCGCAGAATATATCATCGGAAATCTTGATACCGACGGATATTTAAGAAGAGAAATTAAATCTATTGTTGATGATCTTGCCTTTTCTCAGGGAATTTATACCACGAAAGAAAACGTTGAAGATATTCTTGAAAATTACGTTCAAAAGCTGGATCCGCCAGGCGTAGGAGCAAGAGGACTGCAGGAGTGCCTTCTTTTGCAGATCGAGAAAAAAGTAAGTTCTGATAAAGCAGTTTCTCTGGCTGCCAATATTTTGAGATATCAGTTTGATGCTTTAACGAACAAACATTACAACAAGATCATTCAGAAATATGATATTGAGGAAGAAGATCTGAAAGATGCACTGGATGAAATTTCAAAATTATCTCCGAAAGTCGGGGGGAATTTTGATACTCAAACGATTACGATCAATCAGGAAATTATTCCGGATTTTGTGATTCAGGTAAAAGACGGACAGGTAATCCCAATGCTAAACAGCAAGAATGCTCCCACTTTAAGAGTTTCTGAGGAGTACAAGGATATTTTAACGACCTATTCTCACGATAAAAAATCTTCTGAACATAAGCAGGCAGCTTTATTTATCAAACAAAAACTTGATGCGGCCAAATGGTATATTGATGCGATTAATCAACGTCAGAATACATTGTTACAGACAATTACAGCCATTGTAAAGTTTCAGAAAGATTATTTCCTTACAGGTGACGAAAAATCATTAAGGCCGATGATTTTAAAAGATATTGCAGATATTACAGGTTTTGATATTTCCACTATTTCAAGAGTTGTGAAAAGCAAATATGCTGATACACCCAACGGAATTATTTATTTGAAAGATCTGTTTTCCGACAGCCTTACAAATGACGATGGTGAAGAGGTTTCTACAAAAGAAATTAAAACCCACCTTCTGGAGGTCATCAGCAAGGAGAATAAAAGAAAACCGCTTACAGATGATGCTTTGGTGGTAATTCTGAAAGAACAGGGCTACAATATTGCCAGAAGAACGATTGCTAAATATCGTGAACAACTTAATATTCCGGTCGCGAGATTAAGGAAAGAACTTTAAAATATAGAAAAAGCACCTCAGATTGAAGTGCTTTTCTTTTGTTTACATCTGACAGATTTTTAAACAAATATATTTTAATCGTTTACTTTTTCCAATCCAAGTTCACGGATAGAAATTTCTCTCATTTCCACTTTTCGTATTTTTCCTGAAATGGTCATTGGGAAATCATCTACAAACTTCCAGAATTTGGGTACTTTGTAGTGTGCGATTCTTTCTTTGCAGTAATCCACAAGCTCTTCTTCAGTTACATTAAAGCCTTTTCTTACTTTTACCCAGGCCATCACTTCTTCGCCAAATTTTTCGCTGGGAATGCCAATGATCTGAACATCTAAGATATTCGGATAAGTATAGAGAAAGTCTTCAATTTCTTTAGGAGAAATATTTTCTCCGCCACGGATAATCAGATCTTTTATTCTCCCTGAGATCGTAATATAGCCGTCATCATCCATTGTTGCCATATCTCCGGTATGCATCCACCGGGAATCGTCAAGAACTTTCTTTGTGTTTTCGGGATCGTTCCAATATTTCAACATCACAGAATAACCTCTCGTGCAAAGTTCGCCATGTTCTCCTCGGGTAACGGTCTTTCCGTTTTCATCAATAATCTTGATTTCCAGATGATCCTGAACAGTTCCTACGGTATGAACCTGTTTTTCAAAAGGTGTCCCAATCAAAGTCTGAGTAGAAACGGGTGAAGTTTCCGTCATGCCGTAGCAGATGCTCATTTCTTTGATATTCATGAGGCTTTCTACCTTTTTCATGATTTCGGGCGGACATACCGAACCTGCCATCACACCAGTTCTCAAACTTGAAAAGTCAAAGCTTTCAAAATTCTTTACGGCCAATTCAGCAATAAACATCGTCGGAACTCCATATAATGAGGTACATTTTTCATCGGAAACGACTTTTAACGTAATATCCGGATCAAAACTGTCATTAGGAATTACCATACAGGCACCATGAGCAGTACAGCAAATATTTCCGATCACCATTCCGAAGCAATGATAAAACGGAACAGGAATACAAACTCTGTCTTTCTCGGTGTAATTTAGCCTTATTCCTATAAAATATCCGTTATTTAAAATATTATGATGGGAGAGTGTTACTCCTTTTGGAAAGCCTGTAGTGCCTGAAGTATATTGAATATTTACCGGATCATCAAACTGTACATGTTCTTCAAAGCTGTGCAGGACGTCGTCTGAAATATTTTGTCCGTTATTGAGAAAATCATCCCAGTTGTCGTCAAAGAAAATTTCTGACTTCAGGCTTGCACAAAATTCCCGGGCATCTGCAATCATATTCTTGTAATCGCTTGATTTAAAATTTAGAGAGGAAAATATATGGGACATTTCCGATTGATTGATCACAAAAATCAGTTCGCTCGTCCGGTATGCAGGATTAATATTAACGAGAATGACGCCTATTCTGGCGGTAGCATATTGCAGAAGAACCCATTCATAACGATTTGCAGACCAGATTCCAATGCGGTCACCTGCTTTTGCACCGAGAAAAATTAATGCTTTTGCAACAGCAGTTGTCTGATTGTAAAATTCCTGATACGTAGCACGGTAATTTTGATGCACACAGATCAGCGCTTCATTATTGGGGAATTTTTCTACAGTTCTCTTAAGGTTGTTTCCGATAGTTTCTCCTAATAAAGGAATAGCAGAAGAACCGTGAACATAGGATGTTTGCATGGAGTGAAAGATTTGGATACATAAAATTAACAATTATATCTTAAACTCCTGCGTTCTATACTAGATTTCCTGAGAATCGATTTCCTTAAGCTGTTTGAGGTTTTTATCGAGCTTACTCATAATAATTCCGTAAACCAGTCGGTAGTAAAGCCAGATAAGCAGTACTGAAAATGCAGTTGTAAGAATGACTCCTACGATAAATATCATCATCTCAGAGTTTTTCGGCTCTACATTCTGTAAGCTTAAAGAATAAAATATAAAAATGGTAAAAATTGACGTAAAAGCCACCAATAAAAGAATACTGATTAAAATAAAGGCATTAACGGTTTTTTTGAACTTGATAATTCTTATAATCAGACCTTTGAGATTTTCTTCAATTCGTATTTTGCGATAGTTCTGGTAAAATTTATAAACAAAATATGCTGTGACAATAAGGCTTAATACCTTCAGTATCCAATAGATATTATCGAAACTGTTTTCAACTTCAGGTGTTTTTTGGGCTCCTAATTTCTCTAAAATATTTAGAAATCCGTTAGATTCCTCACCCTGAAAAAAATAGAATATTCCCATCACAGAAAATAATAGGAATTCTGCCACGCTGATCCAGAAAATATACTTCACATAGTTTCGTGATTTTCTGTTGAGCATCTTAAGGATTTCATTATCATCGTATTTCTGCTGAACAGTTTGTTCCTGCCATGTTTTCTTAAAGCTGTCTAAGTCAAATTCAGGCATATTTTTCCATCTTTTCTTTAAGGGTTTTCTTTAATCTGTTCATCTTCACACGAGCATTAACTTCGGTGATTCCGAGGTTTTCTGCAATATCCTTGTAAGGCAAATCATCCAGATACATCATTACTATCGCTCTTTCCACATTGGGAAGTGTTTTTATTACAGTGTACAAAAGTGATACCTGTTGTTGCTTTTCGTCATCATCTTCGATAAAATCTGCGTGATTAATATCCAACTCATTAGTAGGAAGGCTTTTGCTTTTTTTCCTGAAGAGGGTAATGGCTGTATTGAGAGCAACACGGTACATCCAAGTAGAAATTTTAGAATTTCCTTTAAATGAGTCATAACTTCTCCATAATTGTAACACAATTTCCTGGAAAAGATCTTCTTCATCCTCCAAAGAATTGGTATAAAGACGCGAAACTTTGATAATCAGACCCTGATTATCTTTAATAAGCTGTGCAAATTCTTTTTCCTTTGAAGCCAATGCTGATGTATAATTTAGTGGTACGAAGATAAAGACAAAATGTCAATTTAGCAATGTAATAATTTAACAATCTAGCAATTATTAAAGTCGGCGTAATTTTCATTGTTATATTGTTACATTGCTAAATTGTTACATTAAATTGTATCTTTGCAGCCACGAGAAAATCGGCTTGTTGATTCTTGCTTTGGCAAGGGTAGGAAAGTCCGGACACCGTAGAGCAGCAAAGCGGATAACATCCGTCACCCGCGAGGGTAGGACAAGTGCAACAGAAAGGATGTACAGTTCGGCTGTAGTGAAATCAGGTAAACTCTTTGTGGTGCAATGATAAGTATATCGGTTCTTTTCAGCAATGAAAATAGGAGTTGCTCGCTCTGAAAGCCGAGGGGTAATCAGCTAAAGTTTTGCAGCAATGTAAGACGCAGATAAATAACAGGCACTTCTTCGGGAGAACAAAATCCGGCTTACAGATTTTCTCGTGATTTTTTAAGCTGGAAGCAAGTTTTTAATTTAAATATTTAAAATAGAGATGCTTCGACTCCGTTCAGCATAACATTGCTACAAATTAACGGTTATATAACAAATAGTATTAGCGTTGTCATGCTGAGCGGAGTCGAAGCATTTGTTTTTATAATCAATTGAATTATTTTTCACCTTCCAATTGTTTTTTAGCTTTTTCTAAATCCAATTTATCTTCATCAGAAAGCTTAGGATAATTAAGATTCATTTTCTTCAGCGTATCAATAATAATCTGAATGGCGGCTACTCTTGCAAACCATTTATTGTCTGCCGGAAGCACATACCAAGGCGCATAATCTTTCGATGTTTCGTTGATGGCAGTTTCATAGCACTCCATATATTTGTCGAATAATGCTCTTTCGGGAAGATCTGCGGCCGAGAATTTCCAGTTCTTTTCCAGTTCGTTGATTCTATCCAGCAATCTTTTCTTTTGCTCATTTTTAGAGACATTCAGAAATATTTTTATGATGGTTGTTCCGTTGTCAGTAAGGTGTTTTTCAAAATTTCTGATGCTTTCATACCGGTTTTTCCAGAATTTTTCATCAAAATCTTTTACGGATTTCCAGGTTTTTTCGTTCAGATTATATTCAGGATGAACTTTGCACACCAATACACTTTCATAATGCGAGCGGTTGAAAATTCCGATCATGCCTTTTTTGGGTAACGCGAGATAATGTCTCCACAAAAAATCATGTGAGTACTCTCTTGAGCTCGGGGTTTTAAAGCTGATGACGTTACATCCTTGTGGATTTACTCCTCCAAAAACATGTTCTATCATACTGTCTTTTCCGGCGGCATCCATGGCCTGAAGCACTACCAAAAGCGATTGGCTTCCATCTGAATATAATATTTCCTGGAGTTCCCGCAGTTTTACTTTTTCAAGAATAAGCAGTTTTTCGCCCTCTTCCTTCGTTAGCTTTCCTTTGTATTCTGTTGATACATTTTTTATTGAAAATTTTCCTTTCACTAAAAAGTCGTCTGAAAAATTGATGTCCATATTATATTAATTAGATTAAGTAATTACTTAAATATAATAAAAAAACCGCCTCAATGAGACGGTTCTTCTATTTTTTTGAGTAGAAATTACTTTGCAACAGCAACTTTTTTAGATGCTTTAGCCGCTTTTTTGTCAGCCTTAGCTTTAGCTTTAAGTTCTGCAGGAGTTAAAGGTTTTGGATCCGGGGCATTAGGATCTACGTTTCCTTTGATGTAGATTACACTTCTGTTGTTTACAGGGTCGTTAGAAAACACCTCGATTGTTTTGTTGAATCCACCGTTAATAGCTGTATTGTATCCAACTTTGATCTTAGCAGATTTTCCTGGCATGATAGGATCCGTGCTAAATTCAGGGGTCGTACATCCACAAGATGCCTTTACATTCGAAAGGATAAGAGGCTTATCACCTGTATTGGTTACGGTGAAGAATCTGATACCGTCTGAACTAGGTTTAATAGTTCCGTAATCAAAAGTAGTTTTATCAAATGTGATAGTTTGTGCAGATGCTAATGCGAATGTTCCGAATAATGCAATTCCTGCGATTAATTTTTTCATATTCTTGAATATTAAATATGTTGTTAGATAAATTTTGAGAAACAAAGTTAAAAATTATTTTAATTCATACTTAAAATTTTTTTTCTTTAGACTATTTTTGCAAATTGTAAAGTAAAGTAAAAGAATTTATGCAGATTTCAGAAAAGTACAATCCACAGGAAACAGAACAAAAGTGGTACAATTACTGGTTGGAAAACAAATACTTCCATTCAGAGCCGAATGAAAAGCCGCCTTATACTGTTGTCATCCCTCCGCCAAACGTTACGGGGATCTTACACATGGGGCATATGCTGAATAATACCATTCAGGATGTACTGGTCCGCCGTGCAAGAATGCAGGGCTTCAATGCCTGCTGGGTTCCGGGAACAGATCATGCTTCCATTGCTACGGAAGCAAAAGTTGTTGCCAAACTGAAGTCTGAAGGAATTAATAAATCTGACATTACAAGAGAAGAGTTCTTAAAGCACGCCTGGGAATGGACTGATAAATACGGAGGAACTATTCTTGAGCAGCTTAAAAAACTCGGATGTTCTTGCGATTGGGACAGAACCCGCTTCACGATGGAACCAAAACTTTCTCAACAGGTTATTAAATCTTTTGTTGATCTTTATAATAAAGGATTGATCTATCGTGGTTACAGAATGGTGAACTGGGATCCTGAAGCAAAAACAAATATTTCTGACGAAGAAGTAATCTTTAAAGAACAAAACGGAAAATTATATTTCCTGAAATATGCCATCGAGGGATCAGAAGAATTCCTTTCGGTAGCTACCACTCGTCCTGAAACTATTTTCGGTGATACTGCGGTATGTATTAATCCTAATGATGAAAGATATGCTCATTTAAAAGGTAAAAAAGTAATTGTACCGATTGTTGACAGAGTCATTCCAATTATTGAAGATGAATATGTGGATATTGAATTTGGAACGGGTGCCTTAAAAATTACACCTGCTCACGATGTTAATGATTATGAAATCGGACAAAAGCACAATCTTCAAATGATTGATGCTTTGGATGATGACGGAAATCTTAATGATTACGGGCTGCATTATGCAGGAAAAAACAGATTTGAGGTAAGAAAACAGATCGCAAAAGAACTGGAAGAAAAAGATCTTTTGTTGAAAGCAGAAGATTACGTAAATAAAGTAGGAACTTCTGAAAGAACAGGTGCAGTGATTGAGCCTAAAGTTTCTGTTCAATGGTTCCTGAGAATGTCTGAAATTGCAAAGCCCGCTTTGGATGTAGTAATGGATGATGAGGTTAAATTTTATCCTGAAAAGTTTAAAAATACCTACAAACACTGGATGGAAAACATCCGCGACTGGAATATTTCCCGTCAGCTTTGGTGGGGACAGCAAATTCCGGCGTATTATTATGGTGGTGGCGAAAATGACTTCGTAGTTGCAGAAAGTATTGAAGAAGCTTTAAAACTCGCAAGAGAAAAAACTTCTAACTCCGAGCTTCCAGCTTCCAGCTTAAAACAAGATGAAGACGCTCTTGACACTTGGTTTTCATCGTGGCTGTGGCCAATGTCGGTCTTCGACGGATTGCTGGATACTGAAAATAGAGATATCAATTATTACTATCCGACTTCAGATCTGGTGACCGGTCCGGATATTATTTTCTTCTGGGTGGCCAGAATGATTATGGCAGGGTTGGAATACAGAAAAGAAGTTCCGTTTAAAAATGTTTATTTCACAGGAATTGTAAGAGATAAGCAGAGAAGAAAGATGTCTAAATCTTTAGGGAATTCTCCAGATCCGCTTGAATTGATGGATAAATACGGAGCAGATGGTGTTCGTGTAGGGATTTTACTAAGTTCTGCAGCCGGAAATGACCTTCTTTTTGATGAAGACTTAATGCTTCAGGGAAGAAATTTCATGTCTAAAATTTGGAGTGCATTCCGTTTAATTAACATGTGGAATCACGAAGATAAGCCGGCAAACTCGACAGAAATTCAAGCAATCGAATGGTTCGAAAATAAATTAAATAAAACAATCGCTGAAATCAACAGTCAGTTTGAAAAATTCAGAATTTCCGATGCTTTACATTTAATTTATAAACTGATTTGGGATGATTTCTGTTCTTGGTATTTGGAAGCAATTAAACCAAATTACGGGGAAGGAATTTCAAAAGAGGTTTACAATAAAACAGTTGCTCTTTTTGAAGAATTAATGAAACTACTTCATCCATTTATGCCTTTCTTAACGGAAGAATTATGGCAAACAATTTCAGAAAGAAATACTGAGGATGCACTGATTATCGCCGAGCAGAAAAAAGCGGAATCGTTCAATGAAGATATTATTAAAAACTTCGAAACGGCGTCTGAAATTATTTCGGGTATAAGAAATTACCGCCAGACAAAAGGAATTTCCCCTAAAGAAGCGGCCGAAATTTATACCAACGCTTCAGAATTTGCCAATGAAGCTGTGATTAGAAAGCTGGCAAATGTTTCAGAAATTCATTTCGGAACAAAGACTGATAAGCCTAGTTTTACATTTTTGGTGGGATCAACGGAAGTTTCTATTCCTTTAAGTGAAAACCTAGATTTAGCGGAAGAAAAAATAAAAACAGAAGAAGAATTGAAATATTTAAAAGGCTTCTTAATTTCTGTTGATAAAAAGCTTTCCAATGAAAAGTTTGTTGCCAATGCAAAACCTGAAATCGTAGAAGTTGAGCGCAAAAAGCAAAAAGATGCGCTTGATAAAATTGCGATTTTGGAAGAGAAATTGAAAAGTTTGTAATATAAAGGTTTAGGTTAAGGCTGAGTATCAAGCTTAGCCTCAACCTTAATTTTAACCTAAAATATAACATGACACATTTAGAAAATATAAAAAAGCTATTCTCAAAAAACTTCATAGAAAGTCCTTTGATAGAAAGCTTTGAAGTTGGGAAAATTTACCTTTCCAGTGGAAAGCTTGTTGCCTGTGATCCACTGATCACGAATGATATGAAACCCTTTTCTGCCGAATTTCCCAAAGGAGATTTTTCTGTTCTTGTACATAAAGAAAGAGAAAGCAATTGTGTGGCCTATGTAGAAATAATCTTTAATAATGCGGAAATTGCAGATTGGAAATTAGCGACAACAGAAGGGCAGAATGTTAAAGACCTCACTGATGAAGAAGTTTTCGGGTATCCGGTAGAAAGTGGTATGGGATGTTTTATGGATGCCGATACTCAAAGTAGCCTTAATGATCTTGAGCAGAAATTATATCACCGTAAAGGAGTCGATTTCATGGGAATTTACGAAGAGTTTTTCCACGAATATTTTTTTGATGAAAACGGAGCGATTGATCAATATGCATTTTTAAAGCCATCCGAAAACCATCCTGGAACTATTTTTGCCTTTGAGACAGGATATGGTGAAGGATTTTATGCAAGTTATATTGCTTACGATAAAAATCAGTCGCCGGTAAAAATAGTAACTGAATTTATTGAGATCAGTTAATTATATTTACAAACCAACACCATCACAATATTAATATAAAGGCAATGAATTTCTCATCACAACAACCGAAAATCATCGTTGTCGGGAGCTCATCGGTAGACCTTATTCTGGAAACCGAAAAAGTTCCCTGCAGCAACGAAACAGTGATTGCAAGTACGTCTGAAAGTTTTTTTGGAGGAAAAGGAGCCAATCAGGCTGTGGGTGCGGCAAGACTGGGTGCAAAGGTGCATTTCATAGGTTGTGTGGGAATGGATCCTCTGGGACAACAGATCATGAGAAATATGATCAGTGAAAACGTAAATATAGATTTTGTTTTTGAAACAGATCATGATGCCAGCGGAACGGCCTACGTCACTACTTCGGAAGGCAGTTCAGCCATTGTGGTAGTGCCTGCCGCCAATAATTATTTAAGCAACGAACATATAGAATCTGCCGATAAATATTTCCGGACCACAGATCTTATTCTTCTTCAACTGGAGGTTTCAATGGATGTCGTTGAATTTACAGTTGATAAAGCCAAAAAATACGGTAAAAAAGTAGGGCTGTACGCATCGCCTGCGCAAAAGCTAAAAGATGAGATTGTTGAAAATCTCGATTTTATTGTGGTAAAAAGCAATGAACTTCATATTCTTTTTGGAGAAGAGCAACGAGAAAAAATTCTGAAGAAATACTTCAATAAAGTCTTTGTAAGAGATGACATCAATTCGACAGTTTATTTTGATGGCACCGAAATGAAATACTGCAGGAATGATAAGGATAATACCATCTATAAAATGGGAATGGGCGATGCCTTCACTGTGGGATTTTCCATTGCCTTGTGTCACAACAATGATATTGAAGACTGCGTCAAATTCGGGAATGAAGTTTCTGCAAGAGTTTCTGCAAAAAAAGGATCACAGACCGGACTTCCCAGAATATCAGATTTTATTTCATAAGCTATTTGGCACATATCGAAAGTTTTAAACTTACTCTGAAATACAAACTAAAATTTCCACTTTTATAGTGGATTTTTTCTTTTATCTATGCAGGAATTAACCATTACAACACAGGATCAGGCTGTAATTAAGGCTCATTTGTTTTTACCCGATCAGAGTAATCAGCGGTTGCTGCTTATCAACTCTGCGACAGGCGTGAAGCAGCAGGTCTATTTTTCTTTTGCCAGGTATTTCGCTGAAAAAGGATTTACCGTTATCACCTATGACTACCGGGGAATAGGACTTTCAAAACCCGTTAAGATGAAGAATTTTAAGGCTTCCATGAGAATTTGGGGTGCTGAAGATTTTAAAGCAGTAACAGAATATATAAAGGGTAATTTTAAAGATTTTAAAAAATATTGTGTAGGACACTCCGTTGGGGCTTTGATTCTAGGAATGAATAAAGACTCCGGTATTTTTGATGAATTTATTTTTGTAGGAACTCAGAATGCATTCGTCGGAAATTTAAAATTCCGAACAAAAATAGAAGCATATCTGGGCTTCGGGATTGTACAGCCGCTAACAACAACATTATTAGGCTATTTCCCTGCGCAATGGTTCGGGCTGGGAGAAAGTCTTCCGAAAAATTGTGCATATGACTGGAGAACCTTAATTTTAAACAGGAAATCCACCAATGGCTTGTTGAATAAAACTGAGGATTATTCTAAAAATTTAACACAGAAAGTCTTTGTAATCAGGGCAGAGGATGATGTATGGCTGACTGAAAAAGGTGTGAGAAGCCTTTTAAACGAAACCTATCCGAATCTGAAACCTACCTACAGGCTGATCAAAACCTCCGAATCTGATAAAGGAGAAATAGGTCACGTTAATTTTTTTAGAAGCTACAACAAAAAGCTCTGGAATATTATTTTAAATGAATTGATATAAATGAAGAATCTGATAGAAAAAACGGTAGAATTCGTCAAAGAAAAACTTAAAGGTGCGGAAGCCGGACACGATTGGTTTCATATCGAAAGGGTATGGAAACTGGCGAAGAAAATAGCCGAAACGGAAGAATGTAATCATGAAGTTGTAGAGCTTGCAGCACTGTTGCATGATATTGCCGATCCTAAATTTCATGCCGGTGATGAAACACTGGCCTTAAAAGTTTCAGGAGAATTCCTGGAAAGTCAAGGTGCTTCGGAAGAAGTGACTGAAAAGGTTTTATTTATTATTAAAAATATTTCGTTCAAGAACAGGGGCGAGGTTCCGAAAGATCTTCCTGTTGAACTTAAAATCGTTCAGGATGCAGACAGGATTGATGCGATTGGTGCCATTGGTATTGCCAGAACATTCAATTTTGGTGGTTATAAAAATAATCTGATGTATGATCCGGAAATTAAGCCAAAACTGAATATGTCGAAAGAAGAATACAAAAAGTCTGACGGTACGACGATCAATCATTTTTATGAAAAACTTTTGCTGCTGAAAGATCTCATGAATACCCAAAAAGGAAAAGAAATTGCCGGCGAAAGACATGATTATATGCTGCAATTTCTTGATCAGTTTTATAAAGAATGGAATGTCAGCTGATATTCCTTCTGAAAACTTCTTAAAATAAGTATCTTTGCAGTATGGTATTCATTGTTCTGGTTATCTTCTGGGCGTCCGTATTTTCTCTGTTTTTATCTAAAATAAAAAGAGGAAAAGGAGCGGAGTGGGCAAAATTGTTCCGTATTGTTACCATTGTTTTTTCGATTTCCATTTTTACCTATTGGTTTATTAAAAAAAGTGCAATAGGAATTGTGGAAGATTCTGTGGCTTTGCAGGTTATCAATAAACTTCCGCAGCCGCTGGATTTTTATGTGGTGACGATTAATGATTCCGAAGCTGGCAAAGTGATTGATACAAAGCACATCGGAAAAATCCGTCCCGAATATTATAGAATCGAATATCTTAAAATGGATAGATCTGATGAATATTGGATCGTCGGCTATCTGGGAAAGAAAAACCTTGTTTATTTTTCACAACATGCACTACCCAATAAAAATATAGATCAGATTATTGAGATCCGGAATTATATCAACCAGAGTGTCAAACTTTCAGATCTCGCTAAAAAACAGGTGGAGGCCTACAATTATGAAAATATAAAGGTAGGCATCTGGATCACACTGGATTTTCTCCTCCTCTTTCTCAATCTGATGCTACTTATAAGAAATAGAAAATAAATTTTCCGGCTTGCGAAGCAAGCCGGAATTATTATAGAGCCTCACTCGTGCTATATTAGACCATAACGAAATAAGAGTGTAATAATAAACCATATGATAAGCTGATGCCAGTTTTTAATCATTACATAAATACTCATTGCTATGAAAAATTATCTTTACACAATAATGCTTTTCTCTATTTTTCAAGGATGTAAGTCTCAAAACATAAAAACCAATCATCTCATATATCATTATGCAGATTATCAATTAGGGAAAATTTTTGAAGAATGTATTTATAATAGTTTAACAGGAGTATATGAATATAAAGAATACAATGATAAGAACGAAGTAGTTAGGAATATCAGAATATTTTTAAAACTTACTCCTAAAGATTTAGAAGATATTAATAAATTATATTCTTCCTCAAAATCAGAACTTAGCGATTGCTATTAAGAAAATATGATACTGGCACACAAGTCAGCAATTACATTCAATTCTCAGAAAGATAATTTTAATTTAATAAAATGCAATAAAAATGAAAATCATGCTTTTGTTAAAATGGAGGATAAAATTGAGGAATACATAACTTCTTCTGGCATATACAAAACAACTTTTTTTGGGAAGCTTATAGGAGATAAGAATATTTCACTGCCAGCGCAAGCGTCTCACTCGTTTCTAAAATAAAAAAAAGCAATTGCAAAAAGGCAATGTTTTTTATCTCATACTAGTCAGATTGAAGTATAAAAAATATCATCAATCTTATTAATAAATTATGAAAAAAATAAAATTAGAATACAACCTGTGTGTCTTTTTATTTGCTTATTTAAATCAAGCAGATTTATCATTACACAGAGCGGGATGGACAAGTCTAATGGAATTAAAAAGGTTTTATTCAAATCAGGTTAATCCTAGAGAAGTAGTAAAGCTTTTGGTATCAAATGCTAATATAGATGCTAATAAATTAAACCATGTTTATAGAATAAATGAGTATAGTCTTAAAAAAAGACAAATTCTTTCTTTAATCCACTTTTCATTTAGATTATCTACTGTCTTCCTTGAAGATGAAATTTATTATATATGCCAACAATTGATCTATTTTGCAGAAATGCTCGAAAAGGATGGAGATGTCAGCCAATGGGAAATGGAAAATTTAAGAGTAGATATATCAAAATTTACTTTTGGGATATTAAAGTATAAAATATCTTATAAAGATTATAATAAAGCATTAAGAGTTGAACATTATATGCAGCATGACATGCTAAAGGATATCAAAATAAAAGAATTTATAAAAAAAAACTTCCTAATTCATCGGATTTAAAATAATAATCCAATAACAAAACCACTGCATTTTTTGCAGTGGTTTTTCAATTCCCATGAAAACAATTCTTCAAATTAAAATAAAAGATTAAATATTTTATATAATTCTGTAAATCAAACGATTGATTTTCGTTTTCTGCAAAAAAATAAAATTAAAATATATATTTGTAGCGATATTGTAAGCTACCCAATTTTGTGACCATTCTAAATGATAGATTCTTTCATTTTTTGTTTATATTTTTTAGGGCTTATATTTCCTAATGCTTCGTGCGGTCTGTTGTAATTATATTCTATCCACCACTGATTTGCTTTTTCTTCGGCATCCTGTAGATTTTTAAAGACATACATATTGAGAAGCTCATTTCTACAGCTTTTATTCAGTCTTTCAATAAGGCTGTTTTGTGTAGGTTTCCCTGGTTGTATATAATGGATCTCTATTTTATTTTCCTGAGCCCATAGCTGAAGATTTTTAGATATAAACTCAGGGCCATTGTCAACTCTTATGCGTTTAGGCTTACGCCCTTGTTGTTTTAACTGTTCTAAAACTCTCACTACTCTTGCAGAACAGATACTTGTATCAATTTCCATAGACAGTAATTCCCGGTTATAATCATCAGCAATATTTAATATTCTGAATCTTCTCCCGTCATATAAACTGTCGCTCATAAAATCCATACTCCAACATTCATCAGGCTCCAGAGGAATATTGATGTTTTCTTTGATTCTGGTGGGAAGTCTTTTTCTTACCCTTCTGCGAATGCTCATTTTTAAGGCCACATAAACCCTATGAACCCGTTTATGATTCCAAATATATCCCAAATTCCTAAGTTTATGATATAGCTTCCAAAAACCATAACCTGGATGCTCTTGCGAAAGTCTGGTCAGAGCATCAATTAATTCATCGTCGTTCTTTCTGCTTTTGTACCGATAGCTGCGCCTGCTGATACCAATTGTTAAACAACTTTTCCTCTCACTGAAATTATATTTCTCCCGGATAAAGTTGACAATTTCACGCCGTCCAGAAGGCTTTACCACTTTTTTGACAGAACATCTTTTAAAGCTTCAATCTCTAAACATCTTTCTGCATAAAGTTTTTTAAGTTTAGAATTTTCGGATTCCAGATCCCGCATCTTTTGAATATCCGAACTTTCCATCCCAGAATATTTACTCTTCCAACGATAAAATGTACCTTGTGTAATACCATGAGTACGGCATATTTCTATCACACTCTTCCCAAGTTCTTGTTCTTTCAAAATTCCAAAAACCTGACTCTCTGAATACTTACTCTTTTTCATATTTAAATTTAAAGTTTTTTAAAGCAAAAACTCTATCTTTAAATGGATACATTTTCAGGGAAGTTTACAATATAATAAACATAAATATGAAAAACACGAAAAACTCTGTGAGTGAGACAGGACACTCCAAAAACATCGCTAATCTTCAGGATCTCATCTCTTTTTGTACAGCCTACTTCGACAAATACAATCCCGTAAAAGAAGAACTGAAAATCTCCAGCCTTGAAGCACTCTATGAAGATGCCCTTTTAAAATTAAACGAAGCACAAACCAAAAAAACACTGTTTGACAATGCCACCAACCAACGCGCCGAAGTCTTCAAAGAATTGAATCCGCTCGCGACAAAAGTAGTTAATGCATTGGCTGTGTCAGAAACAAACCCTTCGATGCTCAGCAATGCCAAATCCTACAACAAAAAACTGCAGGGGAGAACAAAAACAAAACCGGAAGTCGCTAAGTCAGAAGAAGAAACGGAAACCCCTACAAGAACCATCTCGACTTCTCAACAAAGTTACGACAGTAAGATCAATCACTTCTCCAATTTAATTCAGGTGCTCGAACAAAGTGCTGCCTACAATCCCAATGAAGAAGAATTAAAAACTATTGCTTTAAAGGATAAGTTAGCAGATATGAAAAGCAAGAACACTACTCTTATTCATGCCAACACAGAATATTCTAATGCAAGGTTATCCAGAGATCAGATATTGTATAATAATCTTATGGGTCTTTGTCAGATTGCAAAAGAAGTAAAGCAGTATGTAAAATCAGTTTTCGGAGCTACAAGCCCTCAGTACAAACAAATTTTATCCTTAATATTCGTTAAAAGAAACTAATTGTGAAGTATTGATAATTTACATTTGAAATAAACTCCTTTTATAGAGAATTTCATAAATAAGCTTATATTACATGATGTTGGTTATCTTGTAAAGTAAACTGTATTTTAAGTAAAGTTAATGATTGCTTTAAGCATGATTATTATTTAACATTAAGGTGATAAATTTTATTTATATTTGTGCCGCAAAAAAAAACATATAACCATGAACACACTTTATTTCCAACTCATTGTTCATTTCGGAACATCAATTTCTATTAGAAATTTCAGCGAACTTATCTTTTGCATTTAATTAATTTTTTTAAATACTTTATGAAAACAACATTATTATCATTAGCCATGCTGGCTTCAACATTAACATTTGCCCAAACTTGGAATTTAACAGGAAATTCGGGAACCAATCCTACAACCAATTTTTTAGGAACAACAGACAACCAATTCTTAATTCTAAAAGCAAATAACTCAGAGGGATTAAGAATTCTTCCTGATGGAGGAGTAAGGATAGGGGCAAATAATGATGCAGCCTTTAATAATGGAGGTATAGCATTTAGAGTATATAGAAATGAGAATACGCTGATGGAGATGGCAAATTCATTAGGAAGATTTCAGATGTTTAAAGCTTCATGTACCAATTGTGGTGCAGTCGGTGTTATACCCGGTGATACCGTCTTGAGAAACCTAGGAGATTCTCATAATATATTACTTTCCATGCCTAATAATGGAAATGATGGCTCAACCTATATTGGAATTAATGATGGTGCAAACGGTACTTGGGTTAAGTTTTTAAACAATGCGGTAGCAAAATTTGACGGTAAAATATATGCCAAAGAAGTAGAAGTGAAAGCCAATGTGTGGGCAGACTATGTTTTCAAAGACGACTATAAACTGAAAACTTTAGAAGAAGTTGAAAAGCATATTGAAGATAAAGGCCATTTGCCAAATATCCCTTCTGCCGCAGAGGTTGGGAAAAACGGAATTAACCTTGCTGAGATGGATGCCAAACTTCTTGAGAAAATTGAAGAACTGACACTTTATTCGATACAACAAAATAAGCAGTTGCAAAAGCAGGCTGATGAGATTACCGAACTTAAAGAACAGGTTCAAAAATTAATATCCGAAAAAAAATAACCACGATGAAAAGAAAAATATTATCCCTTTCTTCTTTGTTGATAGGATTTTTGGGTTATTCCCAAACGGAAGTATATTTCAAATACGATGAAGCCGGAAACCAAAGATACAGAGGAACAAATTCAGCAGGCAAAGCTGCTGCAACTGAAGAAAAAAACGCAGAAACAATTAAAAAGGCAAGTCTGGAGAAACAGCAGCCTTTATTGGATGAAGCATCTTTCTGGAAGCAGGTCAGACTATATTCCGTTCCTGTCAATGATTATCTTACGATAGACTGGACAGAAGAAGTTGATGGCCTTATCGAATCTGTTTCCCTCTACCAACACAGTATGGTGCACTGGAAGTTCCAGCAGCAGAATATCCCGGATCTTAACAGAAAATTAAAGATCAACATGACCGGTTATGAATGGGGAGTATATATAGTACGCTTTAAATTAAAAGATGGAAGAGTATTCAGTAAAAACATCACCAAACGATAAAAACTTTTAACCAAAATAATTATTACGAACAATGAAAATGAAATTATTTTCATCATTTATATTGTCTTTGTGTGCAGTCATGGGCTTTTCACAGACCATTCTGTATCAGGCAGAAACCACTACCCGAACGGTTCAGGATCCGCAGACGGTAGTATTAGCACAGGGGTTTCGGGCATCAGGAAGCGTATCGAATCCTTTTGTCGCAAAGATTGGCCCTGGAACGGAAAATCCGGGCGGCGGACCGACGGATTCTAATGCAGGAGCAAATAATCCATCGGGAACCACTGCTCCTTCAGGAAAAAGCTTTCATGATACCAAAGGAAATATCGAAGTGAATGGAGCCGGACAATTGGAGTTTACATTACCAATCGCTTTGCCTCCGGGAGTAAAAAGTGTTGCTCCACAAGTTAATCTTACATATACCAGTGGTTCTGCTAATGGTATTGCAGGATATGGGTGGAGCCTTGGAGGTATTACTTCTATTTCAAGAATTGGAGAAAATATTGAAAGGAACAGGGAAATCCGCGGTGTGCAATTAGATTATTCTGATGGCTACAGTTTCAATGGTCAAAGACTAATCCTGAAATCTGGGGCCTACGGACAGGACGGAGCTGAATATATAACCGAAAAGTATTCTAATATAAAGATTAAATCAATTGGATCCTTACAGGGGGTATCACAAAATATGAATGGACCGCAATATTGGGAGGTTACTTTTGAAGATGGCTCACAGGCATGGTACGGTGCAAGCGATTCTAGCGTAGAATTCAGTCCTGGTCGTACGCCTTTGGAATATAACATTATTAAATGGAGAGATCCTCAAGGGAATTATATCACCTATATTTATACTCAGTCTAACAATGTTTCATATATCTCATCAATACAATGGGGAGGTAATGATAAAATCAACAAACCTCATTTTAACAGTATTCAGTTTAATTATGTAGGCAGAAAGCTTAATGAAATTGCTTATGTTAATGGAAGAGAATTTATTCAGAATCAATTATTAAAGAGTATTGAAGTAAAAGCCAATCAAAATAAGTTCAAAAAGTATGTAATAGATTATGAAGAAACCAGTAGCAGCTATCAGTTTGTAAAAAATATTACAGAACAAAATGGGGATTATGAATCGGCAACGCCTGTAAATATTGAATATTATACCAATGCGGGGAGCAATGAAGAAACTACCTATCAAAATGCTCCAAGTACTACTACTACAAAAAAGTATGGAGATTTTAATATGGATGGAACGACTGATTATCTTGAGTTTGTTTCTGACGGTAATTTAAGTTTTAAAAATTCTATTTATTCAAGTAGTAATTCCACTGTAAACTTACAATATGATGCCACGAAGTTTAAATTAGAAAATTTCAAGAATGCTATTCCGCTGGTATTTAAAAAAGATAATTATATTACTAATAAAATGGGACTGGTTGTACCTGTTCCCAAAAATACAAGCGTAACATATAAGAAAGATTACGAATTTCAGATATATTCTATTGATATTCAGAATCAAAAATTAAATTTCGAATATTCCAAGACAATGGATTATGATTCATTCACTCCATTATCGTTAGATGATGAATTGGATGTTTGCCAGACTCCTTCAGCTCCGAGCATCATGGAAGCACAAAGCCATGATTTTAATGGCGATGGCATACCTGAATTAATTATCAAATATAGAGTGACAAGAATCTGTGGAAGTATTATAACTGATCCGGGAGGACCAATTTTTAATAGCTTATCCTCAGCGGAATCATCATCTGTAGGAGATGAGGTAACTATTCCATCATTAATTGACAGGAATACAAATACAGAAGGTATTGAAGAACCAGAACCGGAACAAATCGGAAACGGACAGACAATGAAAGCATTTTTTTCCTATGTTTTTTTCGATTTGGATCAAAATTTAACAATACCACAGAGTGTATATAAATTTGATACAAGCTCTACAGGAGGAGGTTCTGTTGGTGGGACTTCGCAAATCAGATTGGCAGACCTTAATGGAGATGGCGTTCAAGATATAATTGCGCAGACTAATTCCCAGTTTTCCAATGTATTTAATATCAAACGAGATGATGCCTATAATTACTCAAAGGCAACAGTAGGAAATTTTGCCGGAACTAATTTTGTGGGATTACCTTATACTGCAATGATGTTCGGTGATTTTAATGGGGATGCAAAAACGGATATCATAGTTCCGCAGGCAAGCGGCTCTAATGTTTACAAACTGTACATTTCTAATGGTGATAATTTCATTATCTCTTCCGTTCAATTACATCCCTATCAGCCGAATCCTGTACTTATGGCGCAAGATTCTCATAATGGATTTCCGGAAAGTAAATGTGTTTATCAAACCATTGATTATTACCAATATGATGTAAATGATTTGGATGGCGATGGAAAATCTGAAATCATAATTAGTGAAGTTATGGTTACTGATCATGAATGGGCATCTCATAACAATCAAGAGTCTACAGAGTACAGAGTAGCAGTATATTCATTAAATAAAATTGATAATGTAAATGTCTCCCTTTCCAATCAAACTGATACAAGTGGGAAATATACTTTTTACCAAACAAGAGTTTGGACAAAATACTTATCGGGACAGGCAGTTTATTTTTCTCAGTTATCATTAAACAGAGATAATCAGCAAATTATTTTAGTCGGAAAATTAAGTGATTGCACAGGAAATAATTGTAATTATATAGTAAATTACGGACATCCGTATTTACCTGCAAAATCAAGGATAAAAACAATTACCCAAGGTGGCATTACAACCACAGCTTTATATCAGGAACTTAATACTTATCAGGATTCAAATCTCTACAAACCTGTTAAAAGAGAGCAGTTTCCTTATTATGAGATGGATATAATCCCTCAATCTTCTATTGTTACCAGATTAATCCAGACAGGAACCTCATCGCTATATCAGGATTTCAGGTACAGAGGAATGATTTCACATTTTACGGGTAAAGGAATGATAGGATTCCGTCAAAGTGCGCGTTCTTCTTGGTATACAAATGGATACGAAAATACGAAAATTTGGACCGGAACAGAAATTGACCCTCTGAACGAAGGGTTACCTGTAAAAGAATGGGCGATTAGAACTACAGACGAAAGTAAAATTTTCCCTGCGGATTTATCTGAAAATAATACGCAGCTGATTAATTTAAAAACAACTCAGTATCAAACAGATCAGTTGGTAAATGGACAAATTGTATCCACAATATCAGATAATGATAAACCAAATGTGGTATTGGCAATTGTACCAAAAATTGTAAGATCAAAGGATTTTTTAACAGCTACCACTAAACAGGAGAGTATTACCTATGGAGAATACTATCTTCCAGTTGAAAGAATATCAAACATAAATAATGGATATGGTATAACCACATCTATATTCGACTATTATCATAATGCATCCGGGGCAGGGACAGATTATTATATAGGTCGTCCCAAATCTAAGACAGATGTATCTCAGGCTTATGGAGATATCAAATCCGCAAAAGAAGAATATATCTACGACAGCAATCAGCTAAAGTCAATTAAGAGTTGGAACAGAGACAACTCAGCATATGTACAGGAAACTTATAATTATGACGATTTTGGAAATATTAATCAAAAAATTATAAGTAATACCGTAGATTCCCAAACTCAGATATCTAAAACGGAATACGATTCAAAAGGAAGATTTGTTATTAAGAAAACAGATAATCTAGGATTAGAGACTAATATAACTTATAATGACTTTGGACAGATGTTATCTGAAACAGATCCGGACGGAAACTCTACAATCCACACTTATGATAGTTGGGGGAAAATTATAAAGACAAAAGATAATTTGCTGGGAGTTACCACCTATCAATACGAAAAAGATGATAATTTGAATATTATTGTTACGCAGTATGATCCGGATGGCGATATCATAAAAAATTATACCAACAGACAAGGACAAAACTATTTAACATCTACAAAAGCATTTGGGCAAGGACAGTTTGTACATAAACAGTTTAGCTATGATTTGATCGGTAGAAAAGTAGCAGAAAGAGAGCCATTCTATGATGGAGGACCACTGCAATGGAATCTGACAGCTTATGATGATACTACTTATCCAGCTAAAATTACATCTACTTCATTTACAGGAAAGAAAATTGAAACTACTGTATCTGGATTAACGACCACTATGAAAGAAATTAACCCTTCTGATTACGGTAGAGTTAATACAAAAACAGTAGATGCTTTAGGTAATGCAATTTCCACTACAGATAAAGGAGGTGCAATTAATTTCTTATATAATGCGGCTGGAGAGCAAATACAAGCGAAGTATGCAGAGAATATTGTAATTACAAAATATGATAGTTGGGGCAGAAAGTCCGAATTTAATGATCCTTCCAATGGAATTTATAAATACGAATACGATGGTTTTGGACAGGTTAAAAAAATTATCAGCCCTAAGGGAACTAAAGAATTTGTTTACAACAATGCAGGGCAGCTTATTACACAGAAAGAATTGTCAACAATAGATGGTGGTCAGGCTACTAATAAAATGATTGCTTTTACTTATGACAGTAAAGGAAGAATAATTTCAAAATCAGGAACCTCGAAAGGGAAAGCATATGCCTCAAACATTAATTATGACCAACAAGGTAGGATATTGTCATCATCGGAAAGTAGTAATGGCAGATATTTTATACAAAAAGGTATTACTTATGATGATAAAGGAAGAGTAATCTCTTATGAAAAGCAATTATATTCTTCAGGAATAATGACTAAAGTAAATATAGAAAATGTTTACAGTAATTGGAATGGAGAATTATATCAGGTTAAAGATCAGACGTCAGGAAAAATACTTTGGGAACTTAAAGGAGTTAATTCTAAAGGTCAGGTTTTAAGTTCAAAACTGGGATCTGTTGATATCACAAATACATACGATACAACTCATGGATTTCTCACAAGTGCAAATCATGTGAATCAGAATAACGCTGTAATTCTTCAGATGAACTACACTTTTGATGCTATTAAAAATGAACTTAAAACAAGAACAAGAGGAGGAGACTTTAATATCACCGAACAATTTAATTATGATGATAACAACAGATTAATTAATTGGACAAACCCTGTTACCGGACAAATGCTTCACAACGTCTATGATGTAAAAGGAAGAATAACAGAAAATGATCAGGTAGGAACTGTGAAATATGAAAATTCTTCTAAGATCTACCAGCCAACCGGAATGACCCTAAATGCAGCGGGTGAACAAAATTATAATAATGATTTAATCCAAACTATCACATATAACGAAAACAACGATCCTGTGTTTATAGACGGAATGAAAGGTGATGTTGCTTTCCAATACGGATTATCAGGAATGAGACAAAGAGTAACCTATGGAGGCAATTTTGATGCAGATAAGGACGGAACATTTACTAAGTTTTACAGTGAAGACGGAAGTTTTGAAGTACAGTTAAATAATACAACCGGAGCAGAAAAACATATTCTTTACATAGGTGGAACACCTTATGAAAGCAATATTATTTTTGTTAAAAATTACGCTGAAACAATAGGTTCATATAAATTCTTACATAAAGATTATTTAGGAAGTATTCTAGCAATTACAGATGAGACAGGTAATAATTTGGAACAAAGACATTTTGATGCATGGGGAAATATGACCCATTATAAAAAAGGAATTAAAGCTATTGTTACAAATCGTGATCAGATTAATACGATTATAGCTAATGGAAACTTAATAATTGACAGAGGTTATACCAGTCATGAATATTTTCCTGAAGTTGGCATTATTCATATGAATGGTAGATTGTATGATCCTTTACTAAGAAGATTCTTAAATGCCGATGAAAATATTCAGGATCCCACAAATACACAGAATTATAATAAATATGGGTATGTATTAAATAATCCATTAATGTTTAATGATCCTAGTGGAGAATTTGTTCCCGTTGTTGCGGCAGCAGTTTTATTTTGGCAGGCTGTAGCTATAGGTACCTATATTGCTTTTGCCACCTATCTTGTAACAACAGCTTATTTAAGTAAAGAACAAATCAGCTTAAAAGGTGGACTTAAGTCAATATTCTTTGGAGCCGTCTCCTCAGCCGTCACCTTTGGAATAGGAAGTGCCTTTTCCAGTGCCGCCGGAGCCACCCAATTTGCCAAAAGTTTAGGAGATGCCGCATTTTTAGTAAAAGCGGCAGCACATGGTATCGCTCAGGGAACATTATCTTTGATGCAGAACGGAGATTTCAAACAATCTTTCTTCTCAGGATTCTTTGGAAGCGTAGGAGCTTCTGCTTTTGGTGCTGTAGCAGGTAATGCAGCAAATAGTGCCATAGGTACAATTGCATTCGGAGCTGCTTCTGGAGGTGTCGGTGCCGAACTTTCAGGAGGAAACTTCTGGCAGGGTGCTGTGATTGGAGGAATGGTTGCTGGGTTAAACCACGTGATGCATGAAATGGACTTTGGATTTACTGAAGATGGGGATGGAAATAAAAAAGGAGGAGATAGTTCAAGGGATGCGAGACATCATAAACCTGCACCAAGAGACTTAAAGGGATTTCCTGATGCGAAAAGAGTGCCAAATAAAGGTAGAGCCAGATGGAAAAATCCTGATGGTAAGATTTTAGAATGGGATAAGCAACATGGTGATGTCGAAGTATATAATAAAAAGGGGAAACATCTAGGATCTGCAAGACCAGAAACAGGTGAAATTTATAAGGAACCCGTTCCAGGACGGAAAATTGATCCACTTATAAAAGTTGGAGTAGGAACGGTGATTATAGTTGGAGGACTAAAATTTTTAGATTGGGCTGCTAGCAGAGTAACTCCTTTATTAATGACCCCAATAATGCAAATGCAAATGAATCAACAGCCTAATTATAAAAGTAATGAAATTTATTAATTGTAAGTAATGAGAGTTATAGAAGAATATTGTAAAAGTGATGGTTTTCTACACAAAGATTATATTTTGAATATTACACCTGCAGAAATTATAAAAACATTAGATGATTTGGAACTTAATGAAGATGATTATGAAGATGAGATTTACGATTCATATATTTTAGATAATGTGCAAATACAAAAAATAAAATCTTTTTTATTAGAAAATTTAAATGAAGATTTTGATAAATATGAATATTTATTAGCGTGCTATAGTGACGATGAAAAATCCTTAGAAAAAGAAAAGATAAAATCTTTTGAAGAGTATATAGAGCTTAACGAATTTGATAGAAAAACTAATACCATTAGCAGACACTATAAATTAACTATTGCTCCGACTGAAATATTTTCCTATATTAAAGATATTGTTTTACAAAATGATGATACATTAGAAGATTATGAACTGTATGAATTAAACAAAAAACAAATAAAAAGGTTGAAAAATTTTGTAAAAAATGATATTTTAAATGAGGATGTTAGTAAATATAAATATTATTTACATCATAAGATAGGTCCTAATGCAATAGATTGAATTTTTTCTACTTGCAATGAATCTTTGCTTACGTGAGCAAAGTGAGTGTCTCGCTCGTGCTCCTCTCAAATAACCACTGCAAAAATGCAGTGGTTTTTCAATTCCCATTAAAACAATTTTCCCAGCTCACCAAAAATAATTCTACTAATGCATTGGTACGTACCACGACCGCCCTCACCATGATGAAAGGCAGTGATGCCCCAAACGCACTTTCCCCTGAAGTAGAATTCATTGTCAACTTCAGGCTACTTTCCGGAAATACCGTCAAAGACGTTAAACAGCATATTACCGAAGCCACCAAAGGATTCGATGTGGAAATTGAAGAAATTGACACTGTCAAAGAAGCTTCAGCCGTTTCCCCAACCAATACAAAAGCCTTTAAGTTAATAGAATCTGCCATTAAAGAAATTCATCCTTCAGCAATTGTTACACCTTACCTCACCGTTGGCGCAACAGATGCGTACAAATATCAGATCGTAAGCAAGAACATCTATCGATTCATGCCCGTCAAAATAAATAACGCCGAAAAACAATCCATCCACAGCACCAATGAATATCTTAGCATAGAAAACTACATGAAGATGATTCACTACTTTGAATACCTTATGAGAAATTATGATAAACAATAAATGATGGGTAATAAGCAATGAGTAATGAATGATAAATAATAAATAATAAATTACACAGATAGTATTAGCAACATGTCATCCTGAGCGCAGTAGTCGAAGGATCTAAAAAATAACACACCCTAAAACCGACATAGGAATCTGAAGCGTTAAGAAAATTAAAAAAGTATTCCGTTAAAAAATTCCCACTGTTCGAAGCGCTGAATAATAACGAATTGAAGAACCAAGATTGCATTCGCGCAAGTTTTGGGAATTTTAGGAATACTTTTTAATTTTTAGCATTCAGATTACAGGTCTTGAATTTTTGTTTCTTTTGTTTGACTACGTCGAATCTTCGATTTCAAGACAAAAGAAAAATAAAAAATAACACGTCAAGTTTTGTCGCATTACCCCATTAGCTTTGTCATATCAAAACAACGAAGCTATGGAACTGCCATTATATTTAAGTTTTAATGAATTTGAAAAGTGTTATTACGACAACCTTGAAAAATGGTTTGAAGAATATCATAATACCTCCGAGACCGATTACTTGAAAGCATTTGCAGAAATGTATAGTCCTTATTTATATTATAATTTTGCTAACGACAGGCTTCAGGCAGATGCTTCCATTCAGATCAAAGATTGTTTCTTTCCTTCTTACGACAAAATAGGTCTTTCATTCTGTACAGGTTGCGACAACGGTAAATCTCCGAAAAGTTCTAAAAATATGAATCATGTGTTTGAGTGGAAAACCATTACCATGATGGAATATGCCCAGCATATTTTAGACAAGATCAACAGACATATCTCTGGAAACAAAGATAAAGATGTAATGAGTTTTATCAACGATTATGATGTGATTACTTCCAGAGATGGTGCAGGATATTGCGTAAATTACAATCAGCATCAGTCGACACTGCCATTCCTGAAAGCATATCTTCCTGTTTATGGGCAAACGGTTAATATTTCTGTTTACAGAGACTTTATATTCTCTATTGTTCAGATCGCAGAATGTATCGATCATAAATTAAAAGAGGTCGGGCTTTTTGAGAACACGATTTATTCAAAGTTGAAATCCGACGCCAAATTCAAAGTACAGATGAGCCACCATTTTCTTACCCTATGCAACTAAACTAATACACCAACATTCATATAGCTAAATTATAGTTTGAAAAGAGGTTGAGACTTTTTAAACGCAGAACTCAGTCGCAGGACTGAGTTTTTTTTCTATTGAATTCCCAAATAAAAATAAAAAAAGCGTTGAAAAATATCAACGCTTTTCTTTGCAGAGAGGAAGGGATTCGAACCCTCGATACAGTTACCCGTATACTACCTTTCCAGGGTAGCTCCTTCAACCACTCGGACACCTCTCTATTTGAGACTGCAAAAATAATGGAATTTATTGGATTTCCAAATTATTCATGCAATTAGTGTGAAATTTCTCCGCAAAGGCTTCTCGTAAAGTTATCGGCGAAACTTCCTTCGTAATTTGGGTTGTCAATAAGATGCATGGCTTTAGTGATAGCACTTTCGGCCGTCATATCCCTTCCACTGATAGCACCGATCCTTGAAAAAATATTACTGTTTTCATACTTTCCGAATGATATTCCTCCTGAAATACACTGACTTACTACTACGATTTCCGTTCCGTTATTCCTGATCTGCTGAAGAGTTTCCACTGTTTTTTCACTGCTGAAAATAGTTCCTGATCCAAAAACCTGAAGAATGAGAACTTTCATTTTCGGAATTTCTTTAAAATGATTGAGATTCATTCCCGGAAAGATTCTCCAGAAAATAATATCTTCCGAAATGTGATCGTCTATCTGAAAATCAATTCCAGAATCATAGCGATGTAGATTATCTTTTATAATATTTAAATGCACCCCGGATTGTCCCAGAATAGGATAATTAGGACTTGCGTATGCATCAAAATACTCCGCAGAATATTTTAGCGTACGGTTTCCTCTCAGTAGTTTATATTCAAAATAAATCGCAACCTCCTGAATTACTGCATCATCGTTTTCATACAAACTGGCATAATAGAGGCTTGTCAGAAGGTTTTCTTTGGCATCGGTACGAAGATCTCCGATTGGAAGTTGGGAACCGGTAAGAATTACGGGCTTTTTTAGTCCTTTCAACATAAAACTTAATGCTGAAGCAGTGTAAGACATAGTGTCTGTTCCGTGAAGAATCAGAAATCCATCGTAGTTGTGGTAATTTTTATGGATATAACGAGCAATAATTCTCCATTCTTCCGGACCCATATCAGATGAATCAAGCGGTTTTGAAAAAGGATGAACGAAAACTTCACATTCCATAAGCGTCATTTCAGGCATTTTTTCGAAGATATTTCCAAAATCAAATGCGCGCAGGCTGCCGGTTTCGTAATCTTTCTCCATACCGATGGTGCCGCCGGTATAGATCAAAAGGACTTTTCGTTTCATACATGAATTTTATTAGATTTCCATACCTCTTTCAGGATGATTCCTCAAAATTACGTTAATTTGCAAAGATTTGAAAATGAATGGAAGATTTAGCAAAAACTTTTGAGTATTTAAAACAGTTTTTAACGGAAGAGCGGTTGGCAAAAATTGAACATTTTTCCCAGGAAAGCTCAGATTTTGTGCTGCCTGTCGTAGAAGATATTTACCAGTTCAGGAACGCTGCTGCTATTGTTCGTTCCGTAGAAGCCTGCGGTTTTCATAAAGTGGTAGCTTTGCAGGAGGAATACAATTTTGAACCGAATCTCCGCGTTACAAAAGGTGCCGATACCTGGGTTGAGGTGGAAAAGCTTCCCAGAAATATGGAGTCTTTTCAGAAAATTAAAGACAGAGGCTATAAAATATTGGCTGTTTCACTGGAGAATAATGCAACCATGCTTCCCGACTATCAAATCACTGAACCGGTTGCCTTGGTTTTCGGAACCGAAATGGAAGGCGTTTCCCAAGAAATTCTTGACTTTGCAGACGAAACCCTGGCTATTCCGATGTATGGTTTTACCAGAAGTTTCAATGTTTCGGTAGCGGCGTCCATCTGTATGTATGAGCTGAAACAAAAGCTTATAAAATCTGATCTAAATTATAAACTTAATGAAGAGAAACTTCTGAAAATGAAGATTCGATGGGCTGTCAATTCCATACGAAGCGGGCAGGAAATTTTTAGTAAATATCTGAAGGATCATCAGCTTGAAGAATGGCTGATATAAGAGAAATCTTTAATTCTACCATTGTATATTATTATAATTCCACGCTGCAACAAAAACTCCTGCAGTTTCCGTTCTCAACCTTTGATTTCCCAGGGAAACCGCTTTTACATTGTGTTCAGCCAACGTCATAATTTCCTTTTCAGAAAAATCGCCTTCAGGACCAATGAGGAAAGTAATGTGGTCTAGCTTCGGAATTTCCTTTAATGCAATTCTTTGGAGATTTTCATGACAATGTGCTACAAAAGTATTTTCGGGAGTGATAGTTTTTAAAAAATCCTGAATTTTAATACTGTCATTAATGACGGGAAAATGAAATCTCAAACTTTGCTTAGAAGCCGCTATCGCCTGTTTTCTTAATTTATCAATATTGACGTTTTTACGTTCGGTTTTTTCAGTCTGTAACAATGTGATTTCTGAAATTCCCATTTCCACTGCTTTTTCAATAAAAAATTCGATACGGTCGATATTTTTTGTCGGCGCAATAGCAATATGAAGTTTAGGATTATAATTTGGCAGTTCGGTTTTAATTTCATCTACGACAAGATTCACTTTTTTGCCTTCAATCATCAGACTTCCGGAAGCAAGATTTCCTTTTCCGTCTGTTACATGAATTGCTTCACCTTCCTTCATGCGAAGAACTTTTACAATATGCTGTTGTTCTTCGTCGCTGATCGTAACTTTATTTCCTTCAATTTTTCCGTAGAATAGTTTCATATATCTTGCGTTAAAAAGGCAACTCCTGTTTTTATTGTTGTGTAAATGTCTGTATCACAGTCTCGGTAAGAACAGATAAAAATTTCTTCTATCCAATTATTATTCATGAAAATCAGATTTAAATATTCCTGTTTTCTTAAGTTGTTTTTAATAGATAAATAATCTCCTTCCTTGGGTTCGTAGGGAAAACTGAAAATATTTTCAGAATTTATTTTTTCTATAATTTCATCTTTTATATCCTGAATATATCCTTTTTCTGAAGAGGATGGGAAATAATCTATAGAAACTTCTGATGCATCATTTTTTCCTGTAACGGTTTCCAAAATCCAATAATATTTTGAATTTTTCTTAGAATGTGTTCCAAGTATTTTTTCTTCTAAAAGGATTTTCATAAATCGTATTTCGCTGTTGCACTGGTTCTTAAATCCGTGAATTCACCTCTTTCAAATTTGAGTTGGGCCACCATGGCAATCATTGCTGCATTATCGGTTGTGTATTCAAATTTTGGGATGTAAATATTCCAGCCGAGTTTTTCATGATTATCCTCCATTGCGTTTCTTAATGCTGAATTAGCCGAAACACCACCAGCAATGGCAACTTCACTGATATCTAAATCTCTTGCGGCTTTTTCCAGCTTGTTCATCAGAATTTCAATGATTGATTTCTGAACGGATGCGCACAGATCATTCAGGTTATTTTTAATAAAATCAGGATCTTTTCGTACTTCTTTCTGTATGAAATATAATACAGAGGTTTTGATTCCGCTGAAAGAATAATCGTAATTCTCAAGTTTTGGCTTATTAAATTTAAAAGCATCGGGATTGCCCTCTTTTGCCAGTCTGTCTATAATCGGACCTGCAGGATAGTCGAGGTCAAAAATTTTTCCGATTTTGTCGAAAGCTTCTCCGGCGGCATCGTCGGTTGTTTTTCCGATAATTTCCATGTCAAAATAATCCTTCACCAGGACGATCATCGTGTGTCCACCACTTACGGTAAGGCATAAAAAAGGGAATTTCGGCGGCATAGGATTTGCATCCTCAATGAAATGCGCTAAAATATGTGCCTGGAGGTGGTTTACTTCAATTAAAGGAACATCTAGGCTCATTGCCAAAGACTTAGCAAAGGAAGTTCCTACCAGAAGTGATCCTAAAAGTCCAGGGCCGCGGGTAAAGCCTATCGCGGAAATTGCATTTTGTTGTATATTTGCTTTAGTTAGAGATTTTTCAACAACCGGAATGATATTTTGCTGATGAGCACGTGACGCAAGTTCAGGGACAACACCGCCATATTCTTTATGGATCGCCTGATTTGCAGCAATGTTCGACAGAATAGAATTTCCCTTGATGATAGCTGCTGATGTGTCGTCGCAAGACGATTCAATACCTAAAATTATAGAGTCGCTCATAATAATGGCAAAGTTAGAGAATAATAACGAGAATGAGAACAAAAAATCGGTAGCTGAAAACCTAGGTAATCAGGTACAAAAGGCTGTTGAAAACGCCGGTGATAAAGTAAAGGAGACTGTAAAAGAGGCTTCTGAGCTTGCCTCTGATGCTATTAAACATCCTGTGGAAACTGCTGAGGAGTTCGGAAAACAGGCCGTAAAAGACGTTACCAGCTATTCGTGGTGGGCGCGTTTGCTGCTGATTCTTTTCTGGCTCGGACTCGGTCTTGTCGTTTCGGTTTTTATCATTATCAATCTTCCCGTTACCAAACAATGGGCTGCCGACCAGGCGTTACAGGTGGTGAACAGGGATTTTAAAGCGCAGATGTCAACTGAAAGTGTTGAAGTCAATTTTTTTGGAAATGTAAAGATCAAAGGGTTAAAAATCAAAGACTATAAAGGATACGATTTTATTCAGTCAAAAGAATTTATTGCCAATTCCAACTGGCTTTCTCTGGTTAAAAATATCACTAAAAATAATTCGTTAAGCTTCAATTCTTTAACCTTAAAAAATGCGGATGTAAAAGTCATTACGTACAAAGGTGACAGTATTTCGAACTTTATCCGTTTTACACAATTATTCGATGACGGGAAGAAAAGAGATCCCAATAAGCCTCCTTTTCAACTGGATTCGAGACTGCAGATTCTGGATTCTAAAGTTTCCATTGTCAATTTAAATTCTCCCGGTGAAAAGGGAAAATGGCTGACAGCGACTAATTTTAATTTGAAAGCCCCGAATGTAAAGGTAAATGGCAGAAATATCTCTGCTATGATCAATAATATGTCCTTCACTACAAAACGATGGGGGAAATCTCATTTTGTCGATACTTTTTCTACAGAACTTTCGATGACTCCTGATTACCTTTCATTAAAAGATTTGACCTTAAACACGGATCATTCGCTTTTGCAGGGAGATATTAAATTTAATCTTCATGATGACGGTTCATGGTCCGATTTTGCCGATAAAGTAAAATGGGAGATGAATCTTATTCAGGGAAGCCAGCTGAGCGGCTACGATATCAGTTATTTTGTGACGAACTGGGATAATTTTAAACCATTTAATATTTCCGGCAAAATGGCAGGTCCTCTGAATGATTTTAAGCTAAATAATTTCCTGATCAGAAACCCTGACGTGAATATTGCGACAAAATTAATGAAGGTCAATAAGCTGTTAAAAGGTAATTTTTTAATTGAAACGAATGATCTTTCTGCAGATTTTACCTATAAAGATTTGAAAGCGATGATGCCTACATTCATTTCCCAAAAGATGAAAAATTTTGCTGATGATTTCGGGAAGTTAAAATATAACGGAACAGCAAGCGTTAATCCTAATCGGGTGTATGTTGCCAGCGGAAATTTAATTACAGGAATCGGACAGGCAAAAATCACTCAGTTTTCTTTGACAGATTACAGTTCCTCAATGCCGAAATACGTCGGAATTGCTGAAGTTAAAGATTTAAATACTTCCGTTATTACAAAAAATAAATCAGTCGGATTGATTTCCGGAAGATTTGATATCAATGGGCAGAGTTTCGATGTGAATACAATGAAACTTACCACCAAATCCAGAATTACCAGTATTGAGATCATGAATAAGGAGATCAATAATGTGTACCTCGAAGGCCTGCTGGATCATAAAAAATACAACGGACTCATCACCGTCAATGACGAACAGGCAAAAGCGAATATTAAAGGATTAATTGATTTCAGTACTTCGAGAATTTCGATGAATGTGAATGCTGATGTTAATTATCTCAACATGAATTATTTCACCAATACTCCCGGAACACAAGTGTTAAGCGGAAGAGTGACCGGCAAAATGGCTATGTCATCAATCAATGATCTGACTTTAGATGTTGAAGCCAATGGAATTAATTTCGCTACGGCGTCCCAAAAATATTCAATTCCAAGTGCCAGGTTGAAAACCTTCATCGAAAATGGTGGTCGTGTAATAGATGTTGATGCGCCGGGAGCGGCCAATGGAAAAATTTCAGGCAGATATAATCTTGGCGATCTCGCAGGAATGGTAGAGAACGGATTAAACAAAATTCTTGTAGGACCTGCTCCGAGAAAAATGTACAGAGGACAGAGCTTTGCCATGAACTTTGATGTTCAGCAGGGTTTAATAAGCTATTTCCTTCCTGATCTTAAATTGCCGCAGGGAGCGAAAGTTGAAGGTCAGTACGATGGGAATTCCAATAACCTTATTTTAAACCTGGATGCTACCTCGTTAAAATATATCATGACGAAAAAGCAGGAAATCACTGAGGCTGATAAAGCATTAGCAGACGCGAATCCTGCGTATTCCATTAACGATAGAGACAACATCACCAGAGACAGTGCGATGGTAGACAGTGTTATGGTGAGAATTAATACTGCCAATCTTGACGAACAGATCTTTGCGAAGATCAACAGATTGCAATACAATAAAAACATTATCAAAGATCTTACATTAAGTGGCAGAAATGAAAACAACGAAGTTCTTCATCTGGCAACGAAATTCAAACACGGAAGTCCTGAAGATGAATTGGATGATAATCTGAAAGAATATGCCATCAATATTAATCAGTCTACCAATGCGGGAGGTGATTTTGTATTCCGTTTTGAGCCTACCGAGGTGAAATTCAATGATGTGACTTGGGCTATTGATACAAGTCCGGAGCTAAATCATTCCATTACTTACCGTAAGAAGGAAAAAGATTTTGATATCAGAAACCTCAGAATTTACTCTGATAAAAGTGCATTATTTGTAAAAGAAGCACAGTTTAAATCTGCAAAAGACTTCTATCTTGATGCTGAAGTCAATGATTTTGCCATAGAAAAGGTAATGGAAATGCAGTCCGGCGGAAATTCATTGAATATAAAGGGCTTAGCCAATGGTAGCGTGAAAATAAGGATGGATAAAAGTACGCTTCAGCCATTAGTGGATATGACGATCGACGATATCATGATGAATGGAAATGATATGGGTGATATCACGATTTCTGCAACCAATGGATTCTCTTTAAATGTATATGACATTGACATTAAAGTAAATTCCGCCGGCGTTATCGGAAACAATAGCCTCCATGTAACAGGAACCGTGAACAATAACGCTTCGTCACCTGTCATAGACCTTACAGCTGAAATGAGGGATTTTGATATAGCGTTTGCCCAACAGTTTGTGACCACAGTTTTTGGTAATTTACGAGGTAAAGCGACCGGAGATTTGAAAATCAGCGGAAAATTCAGCGATTTGGATTACAGCGGAGATATCGCCTTGAAAGGATTTGGACTTAAACTTTTATTTACCGGTGTAGATTATTCATTTGATGATACGGTCATTCCGTTGACTAAAGGTCTGGCCATTCTCAATAATATTGAAGTTCATGATGGAAGAACAAATTCGAAAGGAAATATTTCAGGGGCAATCCAGTTTGAAACTCTTTCTTCAATGGGGGTCAACCTCGTGATGAGAGCAGATAACTTATTGGTTTTAAATACAACTCAAAAGGATTATGATCTTTTCTGGGGAAGAGTGTACGGACAGGGGGATTTATATGTCGACGGTCCGGTTTCGGGCTTAAGTCTTTCTACTCCTAATATGAAAGCGCTTAGTGGAAGTACCTTCACTTTCAATTCTAGCTCGACGTCTAATGTGGAAGAGTTTAAAATGTTGAGGTTTCTTAAAGAAGGAAAGGACGGTCTCGTGACACTTGAAGATAAGAAGAAATCCGGTGCCAATATGAATATTGATTTTGCCCTTGATGTAGATAAAGGAACTACCGTAAATGTACTCATAGGCGATGATGTTGGAAATATTACCGTAAAAGGAGCTGCAGAAAAGCTGCGTTTCCAGATGAGTAGACAGGGTAATATAGCCATGAACGGAACTTATAAGGTAGAAAACGGAACTTTTGTTTCCAAAGCTATTCTAAATAAAACTTTCCAGATCGAAAAAGGAAGCAGCATCCGATGGGATGGCGATGCCATGAAACCCGCGCTGGATATTACGGCAAACTATGTAAGAATGGTTTCCAATGCAGGGGAATACCTGAATATGGGAAGTCTGCAGCCTATCAGTATTTTGCTTCAGGCTAATATTACACAATCTCTCGTTGACCCGAAAATTGATCTCGATGTCACGGCATTAGATGTTTCCAGCCAGGTAAAAGAAACACTGGCAGCGAAAATGAGTCAGGAAGGGGAGAAAGTATTACAGTTCGGGTCTGTGTTGCTTTTAAATAGTTTTAATGTTTCCAGAACCGGTGGAGTAGACGTAGATGTAGCAGGCGTTGCGGAATCTTCCGGATATAATATGTTGTTAAAACAATTGGGTTCAGTGCTTAATACAATGAGTAACGAATTCCAGATTGACCTTAATTACGTAAAAGGAGACCAATATTCAAACACCGGTGACCGTGCCAATGCCGGGGTAAGTTTTGCCCTTTCACCGAGAATTAAAGTAAAAACAGGGTTGGGAATTCCTCTTACGAAAACAGAGAATACAGAAACCAATTATCTCTCCGGAGAAGGAACTATTGAGTATGATATATCAAAGAAAAATGATGGGAGTCTTATCTTAAGAGGGTATTCTAAGCCTTCAAATATTGGAGTTATTAATGGTGCAGGATCTAATGGAACTGCTAATCAAGCCTATGGAGGAGGTATTGTTTGGAGTAAGAGCTTTAATTCTTTATTCAAAAAGAAGAAAAAAGATAAAAAAGCAGCTGAGGATAAAGCTCAGATAAAAACAGATTCTACAAAATCAAATGCAAAATAATCTCAAATTTATAATGATTTTTATCATATGTGTTAATTATTGTTAATATTTGATATAAATTTTTTAGTTAAATTATTTTTTATAAATTTGCAAAAAATACATTGTTTTTTTAAGAAAATTGTAATTTAACTAATATGAACTATCAACTGGACGAAATAGACAAGAAAATTCTTGATTTCTTAGTAGAAAACACAAGAATGCCTTTTACTGAAATTGCAAAGCAGATGGATGTTTCCGCTGGTACAATTCACGTAAGGGTGAAAAAGATGGAGGATGCAGGTATTATTTTGGGATCATCTCTTAACATCGATTACGGAAAGCTAGACTATCACTTCACAGCTTTTATCGGAATTCTTTTAACAAAATCCAACAGAACTCAGGAAGTTTTGAAAGAACTTACAAGTATTCCTAATGTAATTGAGGCGAGTGTAATTTCAGGAAAATATAATATTTTCTGTAAAGTAAGAGCCAAAAATACAGAAGATGCCAAAAGAATTATCTATCAGATAGATGATATTCAGGATGTAATGAGAACTGAAAGTATGATTTCTATGGAAGAATACTTAAGTGACAAGAACAGATTGATCAACGCTATCTCTATCTAATTCAAATTTTAAACGAATTATATAAAAGAACTTATGAAATCTCTCATAAGTTCTTTATTTTTGTACCTATGGAAGAATACAGCTATTTTGACGAAGATCCGAAGAAAGGATGGGGATTTATTCTGGCTTTTGCAGCGTTAATGCTTTTTACCTTTATGGGATTCGGGATTGATCTTGATGAGTATTTACAGCACGAATATCTTCATATTCCGAGATGGTATTTCTTTGTAATTTTTACCGTAGATGCATTGATGGCAGTAAGTCTTGTTTTAATGTTTTTCTACCGTAAAATAGGCATCTTTGCCTTTCCTGCGCTACTCGTTCTGCATTTCTTCATGCATAACTATTACTTGTCGACTTTTCTTTACACAGATGTCACCAATCTTTTCCTCTTTACAGGTTTCGGAATGCTGGCAATTATTCCGAAGTGGAAGTTTTTTAAATAATTTCTTTGATTAAATTAAAGATTTAAATTCAAAGACTAAGAATGTTACTATATCAATAGAAGCGGGCTTTAGCCCGCTTTTTCATTTGAACTAGTTCAAATGGCTTTAGCCAAAACCTAATGAATTATTGATATTTCTTTATTATAATTATAGACAGAAAAGTCTGTCTGTTTTAAAAATTTAATCTATCTTTGACTTATTAAAAAGTAAAATATGTCGTCCCCAAAAGAAAGAATCATGGCCACGACTTTTGAACTATTTGCCAAACAAGGTTATAATTCTACCGGAATCAATCAGATTGTGGCAGAGGCAAATGTGGCAAAGGCGAGCTTTTATCAGCATTTTAAGTCCAAAGAAGACCTTTGTGTAGAGTTTTTGAATGTAAGACATGATTATTGGTTTAATGAGCTTAATCGCTTTGTATTGACAGAAAAAGACATTAAATCAAAATTGACTTCGTCCTTCGATTTTTTAGTATATATGAATCAAAAGGAAAACTTCCGTGGATGCAGTTTTCTGAACATCTTATCTGAAATTCCTACCGATAATGTGAAAATATTGAATGTTATTCAAAATCATAAAAAGGATTTGAGAAATTATTTTTCAGAATTAATTGAAGATAAAGATCTTTCGGATCATGTTTATTTATTATTTGAAAGCAGCATCATTGAAAGTCAGCTCTTTAAATCAAACGAATTAATAGTAAAATCTAAAAAAATAATCACCCAATTAATTTAACTTATTATGGAACAAAAACGTCCACTTCCGCCTTTCACTTATGAATCGGCATTAGAAAAAATCCAATTAGCAGAAGATGCCTGGAACAGCCAGGATCCTGAAAGAGTTTCCAAAGCTTATACCATCGACAGCGAATGGAGAAACAGAGATCAATTTGTCAACGGAAGAGAAGAAATCGTAAAATTTCTCAGTGGAAAATGGGAAAGAGAACTGAATTATAAACTGAAAAAAGAATACTGGGCACATACAGACAACCGTATTGCAGTCCGTTTCGAATATGAATATCAAACCAGAGAAGGCAACTGGTTCAGAGCTTATGGCAACGAAAACTGGGAGTTTGACAAAGATGGTTTAATGAAAAAACGATACGCAAGCATTAATGATTTAGCAATCTCAGAAGAGGAGAGGAAGTTCAGATAAATTAAAAGCATCCAAAAACGGATGCTTTTTAATTTATATCCAAAAGAAATTATTTATCTAAAATTCTTTTCACCGCTTCTTTCACCGCATCTGAATCAATTTTATATTTCTTCATAAGCTCGGCAGGCGTCGCAGATTCTCCGAATGTATCATTTACTGCAACAAATTCCTGTCTTGTTGGTCTTTTTCTTGCAAGCATTCCCGCAATAGATTCTCCAAGACCACCAAGATAATTGTGCTCTTCAGCCGTTACGATTTTTCCTGTTTTTTCAACCGATTTTAAGATGATTTCTTCGTCAAGAGGTTTAATAGTGTGGATGTTGATCACTTCACAAGAAATACCTTCTTTTTCAAGTTCATCAGCCGCCAATAATGATTCCCAGACAAGGTGACCCGTTGCAACGATTGTTACATCAGTTCCTTCTTGTAGCATAATTCCTTTTCCGATCTCAAATGGCATATCTTCCGGAATGAAAACAGGAACTACAGGTCTTCCGAATCTTAAGTAAACAGGACCTTCAAAATCAGCGATTGCCAACGTTGCAGCTTTTGTCTGGTTGTAATCACAAGTGTTGATTACCGTCATTCCCGGAAGCATTTTCATCATACCGATATCTTCCAGAACCTGGTGAGTAGCGCCGTCCTCTCCTAAAGTAAGACCTGCGTGAGATGCACAGATTTTAACATTTTTATTGGAATAAGCAATTGACTGACGGATCTGATCATACACTCTGGAGGTAGAAAAGTTAGCGAAAGTTCCTGTAAAAGGAATTTTTCCGGTAATGCTCAACCCTGCAGCAAGGCCCATCATATTCGCTTCCGCGATTCCCACCTGGAAGAATCTTTCCGGAGCTTTTTCAATGAACTTCTCCATTTTTAAAGATCCGATAAGGTCTGCACAAAGTGCTACAACATTTGGATGAGTATCTGCAAGTTCAGCAAGTCCGGCTCCGAATCCTGAACGGGTATCTTTTTTTTCTGTATATGTAAATTTCATTTTACTTAAAGTTTTTGATAATTGATAAATGACAGTTGAACAATGATCTTTTAAAGATCTAGGATCATCATTTATCGTTAATAATTTATCATTTATAATTAATAATCAGCAGGAGCTTCTAAATACAATTGTTTGAAGGCTGTTTCCAGTTGCTCATCATTAGGCGCTTTTCCGTGCCAAGCGTGAGATCCCATCATAAAGTCTACACCATTTCCCATTTGGGTATGAAGAATAATCGCAACCGGTTTTTCTTTTCCTGTTTCAGTTTTTGCCTTTTCAAGGATCGCAATTACTGCTTCAAGATCATTACCGTTTTTCTCTTCCAGTACCGTCCATCCGAAAGCCTCAAGCTTTGCATGAAGATTTCCTAAAGAAAGTACATTGTCTGTACTTCCGTCAATTTGCTGTCCGTTGTAATCTATTGTAGAAATGATATTGTCAACCTTTTTGGAAGCAGCATACATGAAAGCCTCCCAATTCTGACCTTCCTGCAATTCGCCGTCTCCCTGTAAAGTATATACGAAAGATTTATCTCCGTCTAATTTTTTGGCTTGAGCTACACCTAAAGCGACCGAAAGCCCTTGACCTAAAGATCCCGAAGCCACTCTGATGCCCGGAAGTCCTTCGTGAGTCGTCGGGTGACCCTGTAATCTGGAATCTAATTTTCTGAAAGTTTTCAATTCATCTACCGGGAAAAATCCGAACCTGGCCAAAGTAGAATAGAAAACCGGAGATATATGTCCGTTCGAAAGATAGAAATGATCTTCATTTTTACCTTCCATGGTGAAAGGAAGTTTATAGTTCATTACCTTTCCGTAAAGAGCTGTAAAGAATTCAGTACAACCTAAACTTCCACCTGGGTGACCGGAATTCACAGCGTGAACCATTCTTAAAATGTCTCTTCTGATTTGCGTAGTAAGAGATTTCAACTCTTCGATGCTTTTACTCATTGCTTAGAATTTATATGCACACAAATCTACAATTTTTTAGTGGCTTATGGAAATGTAAAAACCCGGATTTATGTCCGGATTTTAATCTTTTAGCGTATTTTTAATGATAAGTATTTTAATTTTAAAGTAATCTGATTTTATATTGACAATCTGACGAAGCATCAATGTAAATGCAATTAGATTTTATCATTACTCTATCTTTTCATTTGGAAATGATAAGTAAAATGTAATAAATCTGCATAAAATGAAATTATTTTCTCCTGATCAGCCAAAGTCCGATAAAGGTTAGCAATCCGTTTAAAACAATCAATTCTACGCCAATTCTGTAATCGGTGTAAGTTGTTATTAAATAATTAATTATATATGTCACAACGGGAGCTAAAATCGTCACGGCAAGAATTGAATATTTTCTTGAAATCTGAAATTTTGTAAAAATCCCGAAAGCAAAAAGTCCCAAAAGCGGACCGTAAGTGTACCCTGCAATTTCCATGATCAGATAAACAATAGACTTGTCATTCAGCGCTTTAAAGATCATAATCAAAATGAAGAAAATAATGGTAAAGGTTAAATGAACTTTCATCCGAAGGTGCTTTTTCTCTCTTTCGGTCTTGTTTCGGTCTTCATTAAGATTTAAAAGATCTACGCAATACGAACTGGTAACTGCCGTTAAAGCGCCATCCGCAGAAGGGAATAAAGCAGAAATCAATCCGATAATAAAGATAACAGAGATGATCATCGGGAAATGTCCCTGTAGTGATAAAGCCGGAAAAAGATCGTCTCCCATAATATTTTTAATCTCACCTGCAGAATCTTTGAAGCCGAAAATATTGGTTACTGTTTCACCGTTGATCTGGCTGTACTCTGCACCGTTCTGCAAAGCAAAAAGATAAAGAAGACCTCCTAAAAATAAGAATGCAAGATTCACAAAAAGCAATGTTCCGGCGAAAGTCAGCATATTTTTCTTGGAATTTTTAAGATTGTCTACCGAGATGTTTTTCTGCATCATTTCCTGATCGAGACCGGTCATGGCTATCGTGATGAAAATTCCGCCTAAAATGGTTTTAAGGAAAAATGTTTTGGAATTCGGATCAAAATTGATAAAATGTGTATAATTTTTCTGCTCCAAAATTGTGTATGCTTCGCCTAAAGATAAATTTAAATTTGATAAAATATAAACGATACATGCAATTAAGCTGATAATCATAAAAGAAGTCTGCAGTGTATCGGTGATCACAATCGTTTTTACACCACCTTCAAAAGTATATAAAAGCACCATGAGTAAAAGCACCAGAGCTGTTAACCAGAAAGGAACTCCCAGGCTTTCCAGCAAAAAGATCTGTAGCACGTTAACAACTAAATATAATCTCGCAGTCGCCCCGATCGCTCTTGAAATAATAAAAAATATGGATCCGATTTTATGTGCTTCAACATTGAATCTTTTACCAAGATAGGTATAAATTGAAGTAAGATTCATCTTATAATACAGTGGCAGAAGAATAGCGGCGACAATAAAGTATCCGATAAAAAATCCGATCACCATCATATAATATTCAAAACCGCCATAGATGTATTCGCTACCAGTCATTTTTCCCACTGTTCCGGGAACGGAAATGAAAGTCACGCCACTCAGGCTGGTTCCGATCATCCCGAAAGCGACAAGCCACCATTTACTTTTTTTATTCCCGATAAAAAATGACTGATTATCAGAATTTCGGCTCGTAAAATAAGAAATGACCAAAAGCCCGATGAAATAGACAAAAACAAACAGCAGAAGAATAGTTCCGGAATTCATGCTTTAATTTAAATTTTAGCAAATATAGTTTTTTTCTCTTCTGCCTAAAAAAATAAAACCTTCCGGAGTTGAAAGGTAAAGGTAAAGGTAAAGGTAAAGGTCGCGGAAATATTGTTCTCTTACGGTTTCATGCTTAGCCTTTACCTCAACCTCAGCCTTAGCCTACACTTTATTCACAAGCACATCCTGAATTTCTTCATCCTTCTGGAAAGTAGCTTTTGCAAAAGGACACAGCGGGATAATGGTTTTGCTGTTTTTTCTTGCAAAGTCTACCGCAGCCAGAAGCATTTCTTTGCCAACGCCTTTACCGTTGTAGGCTTCTTCCACTTCAGTATGATCGATGATGAATCTCTCATCTCCCGCCCATGTGTAGGTCATGAGACCTGCGTGGTTTCCATCTATAAATGCTTCAAAATTTCCGTTTTTCTCGTTGTTGTTCTGCTTTACTTCAATCATATTATGAAAATTTGGTTAGTATTTCGATATCGTTAGTCAAAATTTTATGAATAGGGCAGGCATCTGCTATGGTTCGCAGCCTTTTTATCTGTTCCTCGTCAGGAACTATGCCTTCAAAAGTAATGTCTCTTTTAAAAATAGCTCTTTTAGTCAAAGGGAAGTTCTCAAGTTCAACTTCTACATTGATCGTGTCTATATTCCATTCTTTTCTGTCAATATACATTCTGAGTGTTGCTGCCGTACAGCTTGCCAGCGATGTTGCCAGAATTTCAAAAGGGTTGAAGCCTTTATTACCTCCGCCCTTATCTACCGGTTCATCGGTGATAAGGGTGTTTTCACCGGCGACAACTTCGGTGTAGTATTTTTCTTTGCCTAAACTGGCTTTTACGGTTATAGACATGATCTTGGTTTTATTGTTTGACCTGAGCTTTAAAGCTTTCTATTTTATTTTTTAAATCCTTCAGCATTTCGGGATTAATGACACCGGCTTCCAGATCAAAATTCTCATAGAACTTAGGAAGTGAAAATGTTTCTTTTATATCTGCGCCAAATTGCGGAAAAAATGTTTTTGCCGTATTCATTACATTTCCGCCGCCGTATCCTCCCGGGGAAGTTGACATCAGGAACATCGGCTTATTCTGGAAGACTTTTACATTAATTCTGGAAGCCCAGTCGAAAACGTTTTTAAATGCAGCGCTGTAAGACCTGTTGTGTTCAGCAAGTGAGCAGATAATTATGTCGCAGTCTTCAATCACTTTCAAAAAATGATGAGCCTCATCAGGAAACCCTTTCTTTTCGCGGTCTACAGAAAATACAGGCATATCGAAATCATTTAAATCAATTAAATTAATCTCCTCATTCTGAAAATCTTTTAAAACAAACTTTACCAGTTCTCTGTTGATGGAAGTGGAAGAAGTACTTCCTGCAAATGCTAATATTTTCATAGTTTATAATATTTCTTCCTAAGGTTTTCTGTTTAAAATTGCTTTTGGAAGCGGTACGTATTCTTCTTCATCTCCCGGAACAAGAGAAAAAGCTTCGTGATTCTGATCATTCCAGTTTACTTTGGCCTGCTCAATCAGTTCTCGGTCAGAATTTACAAAATTCCAGAATATAAAGCGTTCTTCATCAAAAGGCTCGCCGCCGAAAAGATAAACGGTTCCGTTTTCGCTCATGTCAAACTCGCAAAGCTTGGTATCTTTAGCAATCATGAGTTGTTTTGAACCGTAAGAATTTCCGTCTGTGGTTACCGTTCCATCCAGCACATACATTGCGGCTTCTCCGTAAAGATCTTTTCCGATGCTGATCTTTTTAGCGTCTTTTGTTTTAATTTCAATAAAGAATAATTTGCTGTGAACGGGAACCGGTGATTTTCTGCCGAAAGCTTCCCCTGCAATCAGTTTATATTGAATACCTTCTTCTTCCCAAACCGGAATTTCATCTGCTTCGATGTGATGAAATGTAGGCTCTGATTGCTCAAGATGCTTTGGAAGTCCTACCCAGATCTGGAAACCGTGAAGTCTTTTGTCTGAATGTCTAAGGTGTTCCGGTGTTCTTTCGGAATGCACAACGCCTTTTCCTGCGGTCATCCAGTTGACGGCTCCCGGCTGAATTTCCAATGCGCTTCCCAGGCTGTCTCTGTGAAAGATTGAACCTTCCAGCAGATAAGTTAAGGTAGAGAGCCCGATATGCGGGTGTGGCGGAACCTCAAGGTTTCTGGTAATCTTTAAGGTCAGCAGGTCCCATGTGGTCGATAAAAACAAAAGGGCCTACCGCTCTTTTCTCACGGAAAGGCAAAAGTCTTCCCACCAGGAAGTTGCCGATGTCAGCCGATTTTTCTTCTATAATAAGTCCGATATTTGACATGATCAATTAATTTTTAATTAGGTTGTTAATGAGAAACTCAATAACATTTTCCATAAAAATAAGGAAAAATAATAAATGGATTTTGTTTTTAGGTTAAATTAATCCGCTAAATAGCCGAATCTTCCCAGATTATAATCCTCGAAAGCCTGCATTATTTCTTCTCTTGAATTCATCACAAAAGGGCCATGGGCATGGATCGGCTCATTCAAAGGCATACCGCTGATAATAAGGATGATGCTGTCTTCCTGAGCTTCAATTGTAAACGTTTCTCCTTCATTTTTAAAAAAGACCAAATGATTGACAGAGGCTCTTTCATTATCATTGACCACGATGCTTCCTTCGATCACCAGAGCGGCCGTATTGTAATCAGCCGGGAAATTAAATTCTGCCTTTCCGCCTTTCTTAAGTTTTGCATTCATGACATGAACAGGGCTGAAGGTAAAAGCCGGACCTTTCTGATCATTGTATATTCCTGCAATAATTTCAACAAACCCATTATTGCCAAGGTCAACTTTTGTCATATCGGTATTCGGGATAGACTGGTATTTCGGGCAGCTCATTTTATATACAGCAGGAAGGTTCACCCAAAGTTGCACCATCTGAAAAATTCCTCCTGTTTTCGCCCATTCTTTCTCGTGATATTCTTTATGGAGTACTCCTTTTGCTGCAGTCATCCACTGTACATCTCCCTCTCCGATAATTCCGCCTCCTCCTGCGCTGTCATGATGCTGAACTTTTCCTTTATACGCTATCGTAACGGTTTCAAAACCTCTGTGAGGATGTACCCCTACGCCACGGGGCTGATCTGTACCGTTGAAATGAAATTTTGAATTGTAGTCAAGCATAATGAAAGGATCCATTCTTTTCATATCCATTCCCGGAATTCCCAGAATGAAATTATGAACTCTGAAACCATCACCCACAAAATGAGCAGGTTTCGGAGATATTATCTTTTCTACTGTTTTGGTTGTCATAATATTGTTGGTATTATGGAGCAAAGGTAAGTCAGGTAAAGATCTGATGCATTGATCTGTGGTAATATCGGTTTCGGTTTTATTAGTTGTTAAATAATTGCTGTAAAATGAAACAAAAATGAAATAAGATTTTAAGATGATTGGATCTTTAGCTTTAAAATGAATGGGATCAACAATAAAAAGAACTCACATTATATATTGAGACTTTAGAATAATATTGGTTCGCCTTTTCTCGGTCTGAGAAACCTTCCCACGAAATTGGTTGGGGCTGTCTCAGGCTGAGACAGCTTCTCCTAAAACTGGTTTACCCATTCTCAGCCTGAGACAATGTGCCTGAAAATAGGTTCACGATTTCTCAGGCTGAGAAAGATTACCTGAGAAATGATTGGTTTTGTCACGCCTTGAGAATATGTAAAAACTTCTTATGGATGAAGTTTAGATATGGGAGTTCCTAAGATCCTAGCCCGGATTGTAGTGGAAATCCTTTTTTTTTGCGGCTGGAAGTCACTCTCCTCGGGAGAGGGATTTAGGGGTGAGAAAAAAGATTGCAACGGAAAGCCGGATAAAGCTCCTAAAAAACTTGAAGAGATCGTTATTCCTCCTTCGATTTCATGTTTTTTCCGTCAGAAATATGGAGTCTGCGAAAAACAAATCCTGAAATGATGGTGAGGATACCAATGGTGAGAAAGGTATAGCGGAATGCATTGTGGGGTTCGCCGTGGATAAGATCAGTGTTTTCAAAAATCTTTAAAACAATCAACCCAAATGCAATTCCGAACCCGATAGCCAGTTGCTGGTTGACTGATAAAAGAGAGTTTCCGCTGCTGGTCTGGAAATTACGCAGATCTGCAATGGAAATCGTATTCATTGAAGTAAACTGAATTGAATTGAAAAATCCCAACACAGCGATGATCGGGACAAACCAATAGAGTGAGGTATTGATGTCTGGAATAGCCAATAAACAGATCAGAGTTCCTATAATGAACGTATTAATCATGAGGGTCTGGCGGTAACCGAACTTATTTAAAATTTTAATGACATAAGATTTTCCGAAGATAGCTGTAAGAGCCATAGGCGCAATGATCCATCCTGACGTAACGGCCGATTGTTTGTACGCAATCTGGATCATTAAAGGTAATAGCAAAGGAACGGAGCTGATTCCTAGTCTTGTTGCCAGGTTTCCAACAATTCCTACCCTGAAAGTTCTTACCTGAAATAAGTTTAAAGGGAAAATCGGACTTTCATCCTTTTTTGCATGACGATAGTAATAATACATAAAAAGAAATCCTAGAATGAAAACCACTAAAACAGGTGTTGTGTTCTGGAGATCTCCGAAAAGTTCCAGGGAAATCGATAGCAGAAGGGAGGCTGCTGCGAAAATAAGAAAGCCTTTCAGGTCGAAATCAACATCTGCAGATTTATAATTGGGCATGAATTTTAGTCCTAAGGTTATTCCTAAAATTCCGATCGGAATATTGATAAGGAAAATCCAGTGCCAGGAAAGATAATCAACCATGTAACCGCCGACCAGCGGACCGAGAACGGGGCCGATCAGTGCCGGAATAATGGCAAAGTTCATGGCCTTGAGGAGTTCATTTTTATCAAATGTTTTGATGAGTGCCAATTTTCCGACAGGAGTCATCAGACTGCCTCCAATACCCTGAACAACTCTTGAAATAACAAGATGGGTAAGGTTTTGCGAAATCGCACAAAATAAAGATCCCAGACTGAATAATACGATCGATGCGATAAAAATTTTTTTTGTTCCGAACCTATCTGCCAAAAATCCGCTGGCCGGCATGAAGACTGCTAAGGTTAAAACATAACTTATAATGGCATTCTGCATATTAAGCGGCGATTCTTTGAGGTCGCGTGCAATCGCCGGAAGGGAAGTGTTGAGGATGGTAGAATCCAGCATCTGCATGAAAATTGCGGTTGCTAAGATCAGGGGTAGTATTTTTTTTATCGAATTGGGCTGTGAAATTACATCTGACATTTTTCTGAGTACTGGAAATCAATATTCCAGGTTTGTTTAGTTCAAGAATAAATAATGTTATTTGAAAGCAATATTTGTTCCTTTAGATATTTTAATTTAAAAATTTGGTGAGGTTATTATGTTTTTTTGATTAATAAAAAAGTCCTGCAAATTTTGCAGGACCTTCATTCTATTTTCTAGGTTTTTCAACGCCTTTCCACTCGTCGCCGGCTTTTCTGTACTGGCTCAACTCGAAGGTTTTGAAATCTTTTGTTTTATACTCAATATTGTCTGTGTTTTGCTCAAACGGCATGATGTAGTAGTAGTCTGCATCCGTTCTGTCTGTTTTGGTTCCTTTTTTTACGGAAGGAACATATTTTGAGAATTTGTAGCTCGGAAGATACTGCTTTAATCTTGCGTAGAAAGCTTTGTTTTCTTTTTCTTCAGGAATAATGTCTACGATGTTGAAATCATCTTTCTTCTTGTCGATCCACAAATAATAAGTTTTGTCTTCGCCCGTATTTCTGTTGGTGGAATTGAAAGCGAAAAGTTCTTTCGGTACCAGTTCTTTGATTTTTTCAGCATCAACTTTTGTGTAATACTGTCCTTTTGACGGGTCAACGTAAGTTTCAAGATTGTACATCAGAACAGAATTGTTCTCCAGATTTTTATTTTTGAAATACTGGTTCAAAGATAATTCTGCTGTTTCTCTTAGCTCTTTTCCACGCGCATCCAGTTTTTTAGTAGGATTCTGAGGGTTTACTTTTTTTACAAATTCGTATAAAACTTTTGGTTTTATGTCCTTAAGGTGAGGATATGTTTTCAGCTGCTCAGCTTTTACCAGCCAATAGTATTGTTGATAAAAGTCGTCTTTATCGGCATCCTTCACACTTTTATACACCATTGCAAGTTTTTTGGAGCTAAGATATTTGCCATATTTTCCCTGCCCGAAAGCTAAAGTCATGGATAATAAAGCAAATAAGAGAGTAATGTTTCTTCTCATTTTTTTTATAATTGATTTTTCGTTTTCCAAATATAATTATTTATTAGATAATATTTTTGATTAACGGTTAAATTCTGACAATATTATTAAGGTTTATTCAAAAGAAAATCCTGTATTGCTACAGGATTGATAAATTTTTAAAATTTAGCCATAGAAAATGAATACAATTTATGATTGATCAAATCACCATTCGCATGATGTCAATGGTCAATTCCTGCTGGTCAATGGTCAATCTGAATTATTAAAAATTCACTTGCAAAGCAAAATTCACCATTGACTTCTCACTTCGAAGATTCTCCGTAAGACGTTTCATGTACTTTTACGGCTCTTCCGCTCGGGTCGTTCATGTTTTTGAAAGCTTCATCCCATTCTAATGCAATCGGAGTTGAGCACGCAACCGAAGGTACCGACGGTACTGTAGCAGCGGCAGTCTCACTCGGAAAATGCTCTTCAAAAATAGATCTGTAACGGTATTCTTCTTTATTTTGTGGTGTGTTTAAAGGAAATCTGAATCGGGCATTGGTCATCATTTCATCAGTCACTTCTTTTTCAGCCACGGCTTTTAAAGTATCGATCCATGAATAACCTACACCATCTGAAAACTGTTCTTTCTGTCTCCAGACAATAGATTCCGGAAGAATGTCTTCGAATGCTTTTCTTAATACCCATTTTTCTATTTTTCCTTCGGCTGCATTTACCATTTTATCTTTAGGGTTGATGGTCATGGCTATATCCATAAATTCTTTATCTAAAAAAGGAACGCGGCCTTCTATTCCCCAACTCATTAAAGCTTTGTTGGCTCTCAGGCAATCATAAAGATGAAGTTTCCCTAATTTTCTCACGGTTTCATCATGAAATTCCCTGGCATTCGGAGCTTTGTGAAAATACAGATAGCCCCCAAATAGTTCATCAGAACCTTCACCGGAAAGCACCATTTTAATCCCCATAGATTTAATGACTCTCGCCAAAAGATACATCGGGGTAGAAGCCCTTATGGTAGTAACATCATACGTTTCCAAATGATAAATAACGTCACGGATCGCATCTAGACCTTCCTGAACGGTAAAATTAACCTCATGATGAACGGATCCTATATATTCTGCCGCTTTTTGTGCCGCCACAAGATCAGGAGATCCTACAAGGCCTACCGCAAAACTGTGAAGCCTTGGGTACCACGCTTCCTGAGTGTCTCCGCTTTCCACTCTCTGCCGGGCAAATTTTGCTGTGATGGCAGAAATTACCGAAGAATCCAGGCCGCCGGAAAGCAAAACTCCGTAAGGAACATCGCTCATTAATTGTCTGTGAACAGCATCTTCCAAGCCTTTTCTTAATTTTTCAATATCGGTTTCAGCATCTTTTACGTTGTCATAGCTTTCCCAATCTCTTTTGTACCATTGCTGAAGTTCGCTTCCGTCTTTGCTGTACACAAGATGTCCGGGCAGGAAAGTTTCAATCTTTTTGCAGATACCTTCCAATGCTTTCAGTTCGGAAGCAACATAATAATTTCCGTTTTTGTCCCAGCCCTGATACAGCGGGCAGATTCCCATGTGATCGCGGGCGATGAGGTAAATATCATTTTCGGTATCATACAGGGAAAAGGCGAAAATACCGTTTAGTTTTTCTATAAAGTCTTTGCCGTATTTTCTGTAAAGTGCTAAAATTACTTCACAGTCAGATTGTGTCTGAAATTCATAATCAGGAAATTCTTCCTTTAATTCTCTATGGTTATAAATTTCTCCGTTTACGGCCAGCACTACTTTACCGTCTTTAGTGAAAAGAGGCTGTTTTCCTGATGTAGGATCTACAATAGCCAGTCTTTCATGAGAAAAAACTACTTTTTCATCCTGAAAAACTCCGCTCCAGTCCGGGCCTCTGTGACGGATTTTTTTGGACATTTCCAACACCTGGGGTCTTAATATTTCGGTTTTTTGTTTTGCATCAAACAAACATACAATTCCACACATATTTTATCATTTAATTTGAAACAAAAGTATAAGTGTGGTTTATAATAAACAATAAAAAAAATCATTAAGTTTAAATTTTTAACTTAATGATTAATTATGTAGTAAAATTTTAATTATAAATGAAAATTGAGATGATTTTAGTTAATTTTTTTCGTCGGGAATATTTCGTTAATCATATACAAAATAAAAACAATATAATTAATAATCTATGTTAATTTATTCCGGAAATTTTTACCATTACTTTGTGGCTCGAAATAATTTTTTTTCATCATTTGTGTTTTTACCTTCTTGCAGAGTCAATTTGCAAGAAGGTTTTTTTATTCATTTCCAAGTAATACTCCTGAAACATTCCATGAACTGAAGCTTGTTCCTTCGGTAGGCCCTTGTGGAATTTTAACCTGAATGGTATGTTTTCCTGCTTTTAAATCTCCAAGAGGAATGAAATTAGGATTGGTCACCGTACCCGGACACCAATTGGAACGACTCAGATCTGATGACGAAAGTCCATCACCAAAATTTCCTGAAGCGGGATTGTAAAGCCGATAAGAACCACAATCTGATCTCCATGGCACGAATGAAAAAGCCATCTTTCCATCCAGGAAAATGGAATTTGCTTTAGGAACGAATTCATCGCCGTTTTCCCAGCCGCCGTGGCCGGTGGTGATGTATCTCAACTGTGCGTTCTTCAGCTCTTTTTTAAGAGTAAATTCTACAAATAGACCTTTATCCTCACTGAACATGGTAGAATAATCCTGCCCGGCCATTTCCATAATATTCAGGCTGTTGAATAAAGGAATTACGGTATTGTTTTTATGGATATTCTGATCACTTTTATGAATAGTGATTTCCAGGCTTATTTTATGACCACCTTTGTCGTAGTTCCCAATAAAAGCTCCCACCCATAGTTCTTTTTCACTCAAAGAAGGTTTTAGCTCGGTAATATCCTGACGGTATGGGCTGATCGTCTGCCAGGTTTTATCTTTAAGCTGAAGGTTATTAAATTTGTTAATTCCGAAAGCGGTAAAAAAACGCATCATTTCAACCGCCGGATTATAGTTTTCTGTTGAAACAACTCCGAAGTATTGCTTGCCATTTCCGTTATCGTACAGCGGAAGGGTTTTTACACCATTTTCGAGACCGTTCAAGAAAGATTCTTTTTTATCTTCAGGAATAAAAAAAACCGTTCCGGTTCGGTCGTAAGCATCTCCGTTGGATTGTTGTTTTAATTCGACGAAAATATTTTCGCCTTCCGAAATTTTCGGGAACTTAATTTTTTTAAGGATAATGGTTCCTTTAGCGAATCTTTTAACATTACTGTCTGTTTTTGAATCATCTGAAAAATTAATAGTTTCGTTTTCAAATACTTTTAAAGTGGTGAATCTGCTTTTCCAGACCAGATCTTTGTAACCAAGCTGATCGGTAGAGTTGACCTGGCCGTGAAGGATTTTATCAATATCGGTTTTCTTTACCTTTTTAATTGAATTGGCGGTAATCAATGAATTTTTATTTCTTTCGATCTCTAAAACAAACCCTAAACTTTGCCCAAGTGTTGAAGGTCCTCCCTGTATTTTCAGGTCATTGGTGCACCAGATCTCAATGGTGTTTGAATTGATTTTGGTGACTGCTTTTTTACAAGTATAGCCTAAAATCTTTTTCGTTTCGTTGGTGAATTCAAAAGTTTGCTTTCCGACCGATTCTGAATCTGAAGTTGAAATTATTTCGTCAGGTTTTAAAAAAGCGTACGAAATTACAGTATTTGATGGCTTTTCAATTTTCGTTATTTCATAAGGAAATTCCGCTTTTTGTTTCTGGATTTTGGTGTTAAGGATAAAATTTTCCTTTTCATTGGCCCAGACTAAAGTGAGAGGCTGTTCTGAATTTACTTTTCCGTTGTATGAGCTTACGTATTGAACTTCATATGTTTGCGCGAAAGCGAATAATGACAAAAAAATAAAGAAACTGAGTGAAATTCTTTGATGCATATTGATTGATCGTTTTTCACAAAGATAAATTTTAATATCAATTTATGAATTATACTTATTTTTCCTTTAAATGTAGTGATTAAGATAGGTAGAAATAAATAAAAAACTACCCTGCATGCAGAGTAGTTGTATTGTTTTATATATTCTGAATTTAAGAAATTCTTTCAATAAGAGCCATGTAAAATCCGTCGTAGCCTTCGCTGGGCATTACTTTCTCATCTTTGATCATTTTAAAATTCGGATTATTTTTCAGAAATTCTTCAACCTGGCCATTGTTCTCTGAAGGTAGGATAGAACATGTCGCGTAAACCATTTTTCCTCCTTTTTTAAGCATTTTAGAATAATCCTGAAGAATCTGCTGCTGTTCTGTTTTGATTCTGTCAATAAAATCCTGGTCGATTTTCCACTTACTGTCCGGATTTCTTTTTAAAACCCCAAGCCCTGAACAAGGCGCATCGATCAGTAATCTGTCGGCTTTGTCATGAAGCCTTTTAATTACTTTATTATCCGAAATCATACGGGTTTCGATATTGTGGGCTCCGGCTCTTTTAGCACGGCGTTTCAGCTCGGCTAATTTCCATTCAAAAATATCAAGGGCAATGATCTGTCCTTTGTTTCCCATCAAAGCTGCAAGGTGAAGCGTCTTTCCACCCGCACCAGCACAGGCATCAACAACTCTCTGCCCTTCTTTTACGTCAAGGAAATATCCGATTTTCTGCGAAGAAGCATCCTGAACTTCAAATAATCCTTCTTTAAAAGCAGTCGTAAGAAAAACATTCTTTTTTTCTTCAAGCTGTACAGCATCAGGATAATTTTTTATGGGATATGCCGTAATATTTTCGTCTGCAAGATCCGAAATAAGCTCTTTTGGAGTTGTTCTCAAGGAGTTGGCTCTCAGTACAGTAGGTGCCTGTTCGTTTAAAGCATACATTTCTTTTTCCCATTTTTCTCCCAATTCTTTTTCCAGGGTCTCCGCGAGCCATTCAGGAATAGAATGTTCAATTGCTTTCGTAGGAACAGTACCTTTCTTAAGTTTTGTAAGAATATCGGCAATTTTTATTCCGTCAAATTCTTCAAATTTTTTATAATTGGTTTTGCTCCAGAGAAGATAAGCCATTATCAGCTTGTAAACATTATTGGGTTTTACGCCTTCTCCCATATAATATTCGAGACGCTTTTTCCAACGGATGATATTATAGAAAATCTCAGAAACAACAGCTCTGTCCTGGCTTCCCCATTTTTTGTTTGCTTTTAAAAGTCTTTCGATCACTTTATCGGCATATTTGTTTTTCTCAAAAAATGTTTCCTGTAAAGCATCGTGAATTCCGATGGCTAAGTTTCTGTGAATAAGTTCCATAAAATTGGGTTCTGCTATTTTGAATCTGCAAAAATACGACTTTTAATTGATAACCAATAAGCAATTGGTTATGAGTAATGTGTCAATCTTTCAATCTTTGAATTTTAACATATTTAATTTAATCTTACCTTTGCAAAAATTGAAAAATATGAGTGATACTGTACTTTGTCCGAAATGTGGCTCCGAGTTTACCTACCCAAGTGATAATATGATGGTCTGTTCTCAATGTTTCTACGAGTGGAATCCTCAGGAAGCAGCATCTGAAGTATCAGATTCAGGGAAAATACTGGATTCAAACGGTAATGAACTTCAGGACGGAGATTCTGTAGTTGTTATCAAAGACCTTCCTGTAAAAGGAGCGCCGAAGCCTGTAAAAGCAGGAACAAAAGTAAAAAATATTCGCCTTAGACCGGGCAGCGATCATAATATTGACTGTAAAATTGACGGTTTTGGCGCAATGGCCCTGAAATCAGAATTTGTAAAAAAGGCGTAAAAAAAGGAAAAAATTGGACAGTGTAATCTTTCAAAAAACTAGATTGCAGAACTGCTAATTTTCGTCTTAGGAGGCAGAAAGAGAATTAACCAAAAATTTCCTTATGCTGTGGGAATACAAATGTAAGAAAAAGTTTTAAACCGGATTCTTATATTTGTATTTTTTTTATGAACAATTCCACAATAACTATTGGAAAATGTGTTAATTATATCTGAAAAAGCAAAAGCTGATAATTTAAACAAAATATTTTTCATGAGCTTTTTGACTCCACCGAATTGTTTTTTTTGGAGCAATTTGATTATATCGAAAGCAATATATTTTTTATTTGAAGCTTTTTCCCGCTTTCGCTACTCGCTATTTTTTGGATTTCGGTGCGGCGGCAGAGCCGCCGCACCGAAATCCAAAAAATGAGCTCAGACATGCCGCTCGATCGGGGCTAGGAAGTTGTCATCACATGGGATATTAGACCCGTTAATCAAAGGAAATAGTAACTGAATTTTCAATTTTCCGATCCGTGTAGATCACCAGTTCTTTATTTTTAGCACTCAATTTATTCCAGTAATGATTTCCTGCAAAACGGCTTTCCAGAACTTCTGCTTCAACACCATTTTCCGAAACTTTTATTTCTTTAGGATAATATGAAAATTTGCCGATACCGAATTCCATCATTTCATTATCAGTAAAGATATTTACTTCACCGAAAAGCTTGGCTACATAAGGATTGTATGGATTTCTGAAAGTTTCTTCCGGCTTATCGTTCTGAACCAATCTTCCATTCTCAAGAACAACGATCTGGTCCAGCCATGGAATAATATCCTGAAGTTCATGCGTAGAGATAATTAGTGAAATATTTTGTTGCTTCACATAGCGGAATAACTTTTCGCGCAATTCAATTTTTCTCGGGAAATCCAGATTGCTGAAAGGTTCATCAAGAATCAGAAGCTTTGGAAGTACAGAAAGAGCCCTTGCTATGGCAACGCGCTGTTGCTGGCCGCCACTCAGGTATTTTGGAAGAATATTGGCAAATTCCTCAAGTCCTACCACCTCAAGAAGTTCGGCAACGGTTTCTTTTTTCTTTGTTAAATTAATATTAGAAATAAATTTACCCACATTTTCAGCAACGGTTGCATAAGGCATCAGGTCAAAATTCTGGGCTACAAATTTCATTTTTGCCTCACCCGGAACCAAATTTCCTTTAGGTCCCATCAGTTTTTCGCCGTCAAAAACAATATTGCCGCTCTGCCAGTCGAGAAGTCCGTAGATCAGGCTTAATAAAGTCGATTTCCCGCAACCGCTTTCTCCTGCGAGCGCAATGATCTTACCTTCATCAAACCTAAGGTTAAGGTTCTGAAACAAAGGTTTTTCTTTAGAATATGAAAAGTATAAATTGTTTATTTCTAATAGCATATTACAAATGTAATGAAATGAAATGTTTCTAGGAAAGAACCGTTTTTTTTATTATTTTAGCAGAAGTAATAAAATTTTAAAAATTATGAAAAGAAAGCTATTTTCGGTAGTTTTTTCTGCTTTTTTTGTTGCATCCGTGCTGATTTCCTGTAAAAAGGAAAAGCCTGTTTCCGGAGAAAGTGATGAGGCTGTCACTTCTAAAGAGGGTGCTCAATTTACAGTAGATACTTTAAACAGTAAAGTAGAGTGGAAGGGATATAAAATTTTTAAATCTGAAAATACGAGCCACTTTGGAACCATCAAATTTGAAAGCGGCGATGTAACTGTGAAAGAAGCAAAGCTGGAAAGCGGAAAATTTGTTGCGGATATGACTTCTCTCACTTCCGAAGATCTTAAAAACAACGCCAGCCAGCTGGAAAAACTGAACGGACATCTGAAAAGCGGCGATTTCTTTGAAGTGGAAAAATTTCCGACAGCTTCTTTTGAAATTACAAAAGTAACTCCTTCTGCTGAAGGAGATTACAATACACTTCTGGATGGGAATTTAACCATAAAAGGGATTACAAAACCCACTCAGTTTAAAGCCAATGTTTCTGTGAAAGACGGAGTGGTAAGTATTGCTACGGAACCTAAAGATATCAGCAGGAAAGAATATGGTATTTCCTTCCAAAGCCCTGTTGAAAATGGAGTGATCAAAGATGAAATCACCCTACAGATCAACGTGAAAGCTTTAGAGAAAAAATAATTTTTTTATTTAAGTGAAATAAGTGATTGAAGTCTGCTTCCTGAATGGGGCAGATTTTTTTTAACAGTTTAAGGAAATATATTTCGCCGAAAAACCGTATTTTTGCAAAACATTTTGAAAGGGTAAAACAATGATAGAAAAGATAGAAGAGTTACTCGTTGAGGTAAACAGCTTCAATGCCACATCAAAAGAGGAGATCGAAAACTTCCGTATCAAATACAATGGGAAGAAAGGAATTCTGAACGATTTTTTTGAAAAATTTAAAGAAGTTCCTAATGACCAGAAAAAAGATTTCGGGCAGAAGATCAATACATTGAAACAGGCAGTTAATGTAAAACTGGAGGATTTGAAAAATGCTTCGGCATCTTCTGTTGTAGCTGAAAAAGAAGATCTTACTAGACCTGCGTTTCCTTTGGAACTGGGCTCAAGACATCCTATCAATCTGGTAAAAAACAGAATCATTGAGATTTTTAAATCTATTGGTTTTGCAGTGGCAGACGGGCCTGAAATTGAGGACGACTGGCACAACTTTACCGCACTGAACCTTCCGGAGTATCATCCGGCAAGAGACATGCAGGATACCTTTTTCATTGAGCAGAATCCTGATATTCTGCTGAGAACGCATACATCTTCGGTGCAGATTCGTTACATGGAGGAAAATCAGCCGCCGATCAGAATTCTTTCTCCGGGAAGAGTGTTCAGAAACGAAGCGGTATCTTCACGTTCACACTGTATTTTCCATCAGATAGAAGGTTTATATATTGATGAAAATGTAAGTTTTGCAGATCTTAAGCAGACCATTCAATTCTTTACGACGGAACTTTTCGGAAAGTCAAAAATAAGATTAAGACCTTCTTATTTCCCTTTTACGGAACCGAGTGCTGAAATCGATGTTTACTGGGGATTAAACTCTGAAACAGATTACAGAATTACAAAAGGAACCGGATGGCTGGAAATTATGGGCTGTGGAATGGTAGATCCGGCAGTTCTTAAAAATGTGAATATTGATTCTGAGAAATATTCCGGCTATGCCTTCGGGATGGGAATTGAAAGAATTGTTATGCTTCTTTATCAAATGAGTGATATCAGAATGTTCTTCGAAAATGATATCAGAACACTTGAGCAATTTAAAAGTCTTTAATTAGTTTAAAATTTAAACATAATGTCCTGCAAATTAATTATTGCAGGATTTTTTTATTATTTTTATGCTTTAATTTACACCAATGTTTGAAAAATTAAATTTTAGATCAAGAAGAATCGTTCATTATTCGCTGATTGTATGTATCTTACTGATACAGGCTCTGATTGCTGCCTTTTTTTATAATGAATTTATTACGAAGAAAAATCTAACGTTTATTAAGAATCAGCTGAATGAAATTCATTCACTGGAAATGCTTACAGACAATTCTAAAAAAGAGCTTTTCAATGCTCAGGTTGACTTTAGGAAATATGTGATTACTGAGGACGAAAATTATTTGAAATCATATTTTACATCTTTAAATAATTTAGATAAAAACCTTGACAGCATCGGGCAATACGGAAATAAATATCCGAGATTGAAAAATGCTCTTACAACAGAAAAAAACCAACCAGCAGAAGTTAAAAAGCTAAAATCCCTTATTGATTCTACGTACGAATATTCTTCAAAAACAAATTTTAAAACCGAAACCGATTTTCCTAAAATCAGAAAGTACGATTTGGATTATAACTTTGATAAATTTAATATTGAAACCAAAACTTATTCGGATACCGTGAAGAAAAAAGGTTTCTTCGGACGTCTGGGTGATGCAATTTCCGGGAAAGAAAATGTGCGGAAGGAAAGTACGATAATTACTGTAAAACAAGGGAAAACTCCTGATGCAGCTACTATAAAAGCTGAGTTTGACAGTATTATCCATCTCGTAAATAATCATTATACGGGACAAATCAGGAAAATGCAGATTAACGTTACCAAAAAAGAGAATAATAATGCTGCTTTTTACAAAATATTCAGCAATCTCCTGACTTATGGGAATGGCGTTATGAATATTTATGAATACGCTATCAAGAATTCCAGAGCTGATCTTGAAAAGGAATATGAAAAACAGAATTCCAGAAATAACAGAGTAAGAATGAATCTTATCTTCGCTGCTATAATTCTCATGTTCATCGTTTCAGTACTCATTATGATGCTTACGAGTATCGCTTTTTCTTACGAAAGAAAACTAAAAGCTGCCAACAGCCAGATTAATGCAAATCTGGAATTTAAAAACAGACTTTTAGGGATGTTGAGCCATGAATTAAGATCTCCTTTAAAAATCATCAGTATTCTTATTGGGAGAATCAGTGAAAAAACGAATGATGAGGAAATTAAAGAGTACCTCAGGTCAATTAATTTTACAAGCAATAGTTTACTTCTTCAGTCTAATCAGATTTTGGAATATACTAAAAATCAACGGATTGAAAATAAATTGGTTTCGGTGACTTTTAACCTTAATAATCAGATAAGAGCTATTTTAAATTCTGTGGAACCTTATATCCAAACAAGGAATAACAGGTTCGTAATGCATATTGATATAAATCCTGACCTAACTGTATATTCTGACAATACGAAGATTAATCAGATTTTTATGAATATCCTTGGAAATGCCAATAAGTTTACCGAAAACGGACAAATAACTGTTAATACAAAAGCTGAGAAAACAGATGATGATACCATATTATTATCAACAGAAATTATTGACACCGGCACAGGGATTTCAAAATCGGATCTTAAAAAAATATTTGAGCCTTACTATCAGGGTGTCTTGTCGGAAGATGTTCAAAATATCGGTGCCGGATTAGGCTTAAATTTGTGCAAAGAATTGGTGGAATTATACAATGGCAAAATATCTGTAACTGCCGAAGAAAAGATAGGAACTTCTGTCTTTTTCTCTCTTAAACTAAAAGTGAAACAATGAAATCAGATGTTCGGGTTACCAACTTTTTGGTGGCAGATGATCACAGCCTTATCAGACAGGCAATCGTAATGATTCTGAATGTTATAGGAATTGAATATAAAGTTTTTCATGCTTCGACAATTCAGCAGATCACAGAATGTATAAAGACCCATCATATAGATATTGTCATTATTGATGTTTATTTTCCCGATGGAAACAGCCTTCATCTTATTCCTGAAATCAAAAATTCCAATCCGGAGATTAAAATCCTCATTTTCACAGGAATTGATGAAGATAAATATTCTTTAAAATTCCTTAAAGCTGGTGCTGACGGTTTTTTAAGCAAGCTCAGTGAAGAGAATGAGGTTGAGAAAGCCATTGTCCAAATAATGAATGAAGGTCAATATATTTCTCCATTAACACAGTCTTTGTTGATGACTTCCTTACGGAGTATGAACGTTATAAATCCTTTATCTTCCTTAACAGAAAAGGAACTGCAAATTGCTGAAATGTACGCCAGAGGATATGGGAATCTCGAAATTTCCAATGTACTCAACGTAAGGCAAAATACCATCAGTACAATAAAAAAAGAATATTCCATAAGCTTGGAATAGAAAATATTGTAGAGCTGATTGATTTAATTAAAATTCATTCCGAAAGTTTTTTGTAGAAAAATATCTACAACGTTGTCGATTTATATCTAATAGTTTTATAGCTGTTAAGTAATGACCTATTAATATCTTTGTACCACAATAATAGTTATTATTTAAATCTTTGATTCTGAAAACGCAAATGATGAATTACTAAAAAAGGGTCAAAGATTGAAGCACAAATGATGAACAATAAGTAGGCTCTTTTGGGAAGCAGAGCCTTCTTACTTAATTGCAGGTTGCAAAATTAACCTCCGAAATTTTTCGGAGGTTTTTGTTTTTAATTGCTGACCTAGAAACAAAACGCAATTAAAAACGATGATTAAATTGCAACGGTTATCATAACCGATATTCTGAATCATTTTCATATATACTTAAAAGACAATTGAGAATCAATATCCATTACATATAAAAAAAATGCCTGTAAACATATACAGGCCTAATAACTTTATTTTGTAAACTTAAGAGGATATTTTACGTTCTTATATCCGTCAATACTTGCTTTTAAAGAACCAACCGCCAATTCGGCTTTCAGCAATATAGGAATATGATTTGCATCATTGGATACCCACATCGTTACTCCTTCTTTTTCTTTAAATACTCTTCCGCTTTTTACTGATGGGATGATTCTGAGACAGTTAATCGTTCCGAATTTTGTTTTAAGATTTTCCGTTCCGGTGACTTTCAGCTGAAAAGGAAACATTTCGTCGTCAATCCATACATTCATGTTGATCACGGTTCCTATTTTCAATTCTGCGGCGCTTTTACTTCTTAAAAAATAAAAACAGGAAAGCATATCCTGAACACCTTTTACCGATTTTATCACTTTCGAGCCATTGGCAGGTGTTTTTTTATCTGTCAGAATTAAAGTATTGTTATCGTGGTTAAAAACTGTTTCAAGATGTTGACGGTAGCTTCCTTCTTTCACATTTCTTACATAAAAACTCGGAAGTTCGGTATTCATATTAATGTAGCTTTCATAAAAATCATCAACTTTAAAAAATGCTTTTACCGCTCCCGTTGTCTGCCCCGTTCCTTTTACATGGAGATGTGGAACTCCTTTATAAATAGTCTTTTGTGCTGTAAGATTGGCTATTCCGGCATTAAGAAATCCGTAATGAATTCTTAAAGTAATAGATTCACCGTCCGAGATATTGGTAATCTGGCTAAAACTAAAGGTGAATAAAAATATTAACACGATACTTAAACATTTCTTCATAATCAAAATTTTACAAAAACGTTGCCAAATGCAATAACTTAGAAATTTGAAAGATATTTGATAAATCTCAGTTTTTTATTTAAACTGAATTAAATATGCTTCGCATTAAAATTAGTAAATTTGCAGCCACAAGTATAATTAAATTATCTTATTATTATGATAACGACCGATATATTGATCATAGGAGCCGGACCAACAGGGCTTTTTGCTGTATTTGAAGCAGGTTTACTGAAAATGAAGTGCCATATTATCGATGCGCTTCCTCAACCGGGAGGACAGTTGGCTGAGCTTTATCCTAAAAAACCTATTTTCGATATTCCGGGTTATCCGTCTGTAAATGCAGGTGAGCTTATCGACAACCTGATGGAGCAGATCAAGCAGTTTCAGCCTGGCTTTACGTTGGGAGAAACAGCGGTTTCTTATACCAAAGTTGATGATGAATTGTTTGAGGTAATTACCAATAAAGGGACGGTCCACAGAGCTAAAGCTATCGCTATCGCAGGGGGATTGGGTACTTTTGAACCAAGAAAACCTACCATTGAAAACGTTGCTGATTACGAAGAAAAAGGGCTTGAATATTTCGTGAAAGAGCCTGAGCATTTCAGAAATAAGAAAGTGGTTATTGCCGGTGGAGGAGATTCTGCGCTGGACTGGAGTATTTTCCTTTCCAATGTTGCAAGCGAAGTAACATTGATCCACAGAAGAAACGAATTCCGCGGAGCGTTGGATTCAGTAGAAAAAGTTCAGGATCTTAAAAATCAGGGAAAAATCAAATTAATTACACCTGCTGAAGTTACCGCTATCAAAGGTGACGGAAAGGTGGAAGCCATTACCGTAGCCATCGACGGACAGGATCCTTACGATATGGAAACGGATTATTTTATTCCATTATTCGGATTGACCCCAAAATTAGGTGAAATCGGAAACTGGGGACTGAATATCGAGAAAAATGCAATCGTGGTAAATAACGCTCTGGATTACCAGACTAATATCGAAGGAATCTATGCGATAGGAGATATCAATACGTACCCCGGAAAACTGAAACTTATCCTTTGCGGTTTCCACGAGGCAACTTTAATGTGTCAGAGTGTTTACAACAGATTAAACCCAGGAAAAAAATTCGTTCTGAAATATACAACAGTAAGTGGAGTAGACGGATTCGACGGAAGCAGAAAAGAAGCTGAGAAAGCAGTTGTGAAAAAAATTGACTAAATTTGTTGCCAGTTTTTGGATATATTGATAGTAAAACAAATTCCATCAACCGTCAACCATTAACCATCAACAAAAGATGAACGATATCAATATAAAAATTACCGATAGAGAAGGGGTAACCCACGATGTTGTAGCGCCAACGGATATGTCTATGAACTTAATGGAAATCATTCGTTCATACGAATTGGCAGAAGAAGGTACAATCGGGGTTTGCGGAGGAATGGCAATGTGCGCCTCCTGTCAGGTTTACGTGGTTAATGATCCCGGGCTTGAAGAAATGGGTGCTGAAGAAGACGCCATGCTTGGAGAAGCTTTTCATGTGAAAGAAAACAGCAGGCTGGGTTGCCAGCTGCACATCGTTCCCGAAATGGAAGGACTTGAAGTGGAAATTGCTCCTTATCCTTAGGAAATTTTATTTAAATTATACAACAACACCCGAAGACTTGTCTTTGGGTGTTGTTGTATAATAGATTTATGTCTCATCCTTCGAAATCCATTTCCCAACCGTTGGAGCTTTATAATTCCTCATCATTTTCAGCAATTCATCAATATCATTAGTGATCAGCAGCATGTCGCGGTTAATTTGCTTTAAAAATCCTTTGTCAACCATTGTTTGAACTAGCTTAATCAAATCATCATAAAAGCCGTCAATGTTGAGAATGCCAATCGGTTTTTGATGAAGCCCGAGCTGCGCCCAGGTAATCATTTCGAAGAATTCTTCCAGTGTTCCATAACCTCCCGGAAGTACGATCACACCATCACACAATTCATTCATCTTTGTTTTCCTTTCATGCATGGTTTCAACCAGAATCAGTTCGGTCAGTTGTTTATGCACAATTTCCTTTGATTTTAGAAAGTGGGGAAGGACACCAATTACTTTTCCGTCTGCATGTAAGGCTCCATCTGCCACGGCACCCATCAGGCCAACATTTGCACCGCCATAAACCAGCTGTATATTATTTTTTGCCAGTGTTTTTCCAAGCAGTGTTGCCTGTTCTTTATAAATGTCTTCCGAACCAAAACTCGATCCGCAGAATACAGTGATGCTTTTCATGGTTAAATTAGAATTAAATTTTTCTTTTTTGAGGAGATTGTCTGTTTGAAAAGAATGATAAAATTTCCACATCGCTATCATTTACACGATAATACATAGTGTTAAATTGCAGAATAATTGCCTTGTGAACATCTTTGCTTTCGGATACAGGAAATATAAAAGGATTTTGAGATATAATTTCTATCGAGCTTTCAATTTTATGAACAAGTTTTCTAATTTCTTTATCTGTAAAATTATTTTGAAGATAATCTATGGTTTGTTCTAGTTCCTTTAAAGCATTTGGAGTCCAGAAAATTTTATAACCACTTTCCATATAACTGTCTGGCTTCGGAATGAGGTTTCAATTCGTTATTGTCAGCTTCTGATATTCCTTTTTCAATAGATTTTTTTTCTTCTTCCGAAATTGAATTCCACCAGTCTTTGGTTTCTTCTTTCCTGAATTGAATCAGTTTTTTAATAATAGAAGCATCCTCCAATGTACATAACCATTGAATTAATTCAAGTTTTTCATTGAGAGTCTGTGTATTCATAACTTGTATTATTTATTCAAATTTATAATTTTATATAACAATCTGCAAAGATTCAAAAACAAAAATATCCAAAGCCATCACAACTTTGGATATTCAATATAGTCATTTTACAATTCTATTGTAAAGGAATATTCGCTAAAATATCCTTTGTAAAGCTCCAGAATTTCTGTGCTGAAGGAATATTGGCCTTTTCATCAGGCGAGTGTGCTCCTCTGATCGTCGGTCCGAAGCTTACCATTTCCATTTCCGGATAATTTGCTCCGATAATTCCGCATTCAAGGCCGGCATGACAGGCAACAACGTGAGGTTTATCACTGAATTTTTCAGTATAGATTTTTTCCATCAGCTTTACGATCTCAGAACCGGGTTTTGGTTTCCAGCCAGGATAAGAACCACTGAAAACAGTCTTCATTCCCGCCAGTTCTGCTACGGATTTCAATTGCTCTGCTACGGAATCTTTTGACGAATCTACAGACGATCTCGAAAGATTTAAAATTTTTAAGGCTCCGTCCTTTAATTCTACTCTTGCAACATTATTGGAAGATTCCACAAGATCCTTTACGTCAGGACTCATCCTATAAACACCATTGTGAAGAGATTTCAGGGTAAGAATGATTTTTTTCGAATCTTCTTCAGAAAGTGCTTTCTCTGAAGTTGTGGAACTTTCAATATTGATATGAAGATTAGGTTCTACCGTTGCAAACTCTTCAAGAATTTCTTTTTTAAGTCCGTTTGTTACTTCATCGATGAATTCCTGTGCATTTCGTACAGAAACTACAGCAACGCCTTCTCTTGGAATGGCATTTCTTAATCCGCCACCATCAATAGAGATTAATTGAATGTTTTCTTTTTCCAAACCTTTATAAAGGATTCTTCCTAAAATCACATTGGCATTTCCAAAACCTTTATGAATATCCATTCCCGAATGACCACCCTGCAAACCTTTAACTTCGATTCTGATAATTTGTCCCTTCGCCACTTCTGTATTATAATCCTGCGAAATGCTTACATCAATCCCGCCGGCACAGCCGATATCAATTTCATCATCTTCTTCCGTGTCGAGGTTAAGAAGAATCTGGCCGGTAAGCTGTCCGGGTTTTAAACCCAAAGCACCTGTCATTCCGGTTTCTTCATCGATGGTGAAAAGTGCTTCCAGATCAGGATGCGGAATATCGGTACTTTCTAAAATCGACATGATCGTAGCCACTCCAAGACCATTGTCTGCACCCAAGGTCGTTCCTTTCGCCTTTACCCAGTCACCATCGACCTCCATTTTGATTCCTTCCGTATCAAAATCGAAATTAACATCATTGTTTTTCTGGCATACCATATCAAGATGCGACTGAAGCACCACCGATTTACGGTTTTCCATGCCCGGTGTTGCCGGTTTTTTAATGATGACATTGCCGACTTCATCAACTGTAGTTTCCAATCCTAGATTTTCACCGAATTCTTTGATGAATGCAATGACTTTTCCTTCTTTTTTTGATGGTCTCGGAACAGCATTTAATTTGGAAAAATTCTTCCAGATAATCTGCGGTTCTATAGTAGATAGTTCCATTGAAATTTATTTTTCTCAAAATTACAAAATAAAAAATGCTTCCGATAATCCGGAAGCAGTAATTTTGCCAGAAGCCAGAAGCCTTTTAACAGCCGCATTCTCCATAGATCGGCATCTTTACGATAGTCCCGTCAGGCTTTTCGATCGTTAAAGTACCTTCAAACAGCAGGGCTTCTTCGCCTTTTATTTTTTTACCTTTTACAGAGATTTTATAGTTATCATTTTCTATCTCCTTGCTCAGTTCTTCATCGCCTTCCATATCACTTGATGAGATCAGGTTTAGAGAAATCTTTTTTCCGTCAAGCTTCATGTAAGCAGTTTTCCCGGCATCGTCTGCATAAATATATTTCTCGGCAAGGAAGTCAGCTTTAGTTTTGGCAAAATAGCACGAACATTCCTTAATTTCTGTCGGAAAGGGAAAGGTATCAACGGTAATTTTTCCTGAAGAAATATCAGCTGCTACAGTATCCTGAACTGTCTTGGCAGAATCTGCCGGAGCAGAAGCCTGAGAGGTCTGTTGTTCTTTTTTACAGGCAACCAGCAGAAAAGCAGAAAAGAAAATGATAAGGTATTTCATTGTTGTGGTTTGTTAAAAGTTTATCCTCTTGCTCTTTCAAGAAGTGTCATCATCAATAGCGAAAGGATTACAAGGCTCTCCTCTTCATCATCAATATCGATGAGGCGGTCAAGCTGGAATCTTCTTCCGAAGAATGACGGCATTTTTTTCAGTTTAAAATACTCTTTTCCATCTAATCCGGTCACCGTGTAGGAAGGATTTAGGAAATATCCCGTAAATGCTCCGATGAGTGGAATCTCTCCAACCATTCCGTCAAAAAATCGTACCCACGCATTGTCTTCCTGAATTTTGAATTTGGGCTGATCGTTGGCATCCAGTACATCATAGCTGGCCTTCCAGATAGAACGCATGCCTTTTCTGGCCATTCTTCCGAAGTTTCTGCCCGTAGCAATTTCGGTTAAAGAATACGAGGCGTTGAAATCGATCCACTGATTGGCTTTGATTCTGAAAAGTTCTTTGGATTTACTTTCATCGTTAAAAACAATAACGTCTTCCTTCAGCTTAAACATTTTCTGACGCACATACGCAACATAGTTACCGTTCTTATCCGTGATGTTGAAATCACTGGCTAATGTTGTAATCTTAAATTTAAAATCCAGAGGATAGTTTAAATTGTTAAGTACCATTTTAGTTTATTTTCAAGTTAATATTTAGTGGCTCAAAGATAATATTATTTGCTTTAAATATAGGGTGTGTTAACGCCATTTAAGCTAAAAAGTAAGGTTTTTATGAACATTTAAGAATTAAATATTTCAGAAACACGGAAAGTTCCTTACACTCTCGCAACAGGTTTTCCCGACAGCAAGAAAATCTGCTGCACCCTTGCGACAACCTTTCCGGTGACCAGGAAAGCTTCATGCACCCTCGTAACAACTTTTCCGGAAGCCGGGAAAGTCTCTTACACCCGTGCGGCAAACTTTCCGGAAATGATATTCCGATTAAGATCTCAAGTTCGGGCAGCTTCTTAAAAATATTCCGAATCCGCATCTTTTTGTTTATTTTTGTGTCATGGATTACCCAAGTAAAGTTTTGGCAAAAGCGGTGGATGAAATTTCCGGATTGCCGGGAATAGGCAGAAAAACGGCGTTGCGCTTAGCATTACATTTATTAAAACAGCCGGCTTCCAGAGCAGTAAGCCTTGGAAATTCCCTGATCAGCCTTGTGAATGATATCAAATACTGTAAGGAATGTCATAATTTTTCAGACTTTGAGGTCTGCGAGATCTGCAGTAATCCGAAAAGACATGACGAACTGATTTGTATCGTAGAAGATGTTCGTGACGTGATTGCCATCGAAAACACGGGGAAATATACCGGAAAATACTTGATCTTAGGTGGGAAAATTTCTCCGATGGAAGGTATAGGGCCCGCCCAGCTGAATATCCCAAGCATTGAAAAGAAGATTAATGACGGAAAGGTGAAAGAGTTCATCTTTGCGCTGAGCGCTACGATGGAAGGAGATACAACAGCATATTATATTTACAAGAAATTTAAAAACTTTGATATAAGCTTTTCGAGCATAGCGAGAGGAATCTCCGTAGGAGATGAGCTGGAATATGCGGACGAAATATCTCTGGGAAGATCGATTGTAAACAGGTTGCCCTATAATGAAGAAAAATCATGATATAATTCTTCCGATATGATCTCTGTAATAATACCGATGTTTAACGCTGAAAATACAATAATCAAAGCTTTGGATTCTGTGAGAAATCAGGATTACGATCTGAAGCAGTTTGAGATTATCATCATTAATGACGGCTCGACGGATCAGAGTAAAGGATTGGCGGAAAACTACAGGGATGCACACACAGAACTTAATATAAAAGTTATTACCCAGGAAAACGGAGGAGTTTCCAAAGCCCGAAATGCAGGAATGAAAATTGCAAAGGGCGATTATATTGCCTTTCTTGATTCCGACGACGAATGGCTGCCGCAGAAAACAAAAAGACAGATGAAATTTTTGGAGGATAAAAAATTAAATATAGATTTTATTACAAGCCTTCGAAATGGTGAGAAGATATGGTTCCCTTATAAAAAAGATCACTTGAATCTTGCGGTAATGACTGTAAGAAAATTACTTTTAAGGGTAGACGGACAAACTTCTACGGCTTTATTTAAAAGGAAAGTTCTTGAGAATACAGGTTTTTTTGATGGAAACCAAAGATATTCTGAAGACGCCAATTACTGGATGAAGATTTCTAAAAACAATTCAATGTATATTCTGGGAGAAGAACTGGTATATACCGGCGGAGGGAAAAGATCTTTCGGAGCCTCCGGTCTTTCAGCCAATCTTCCGGAAATGGAGAAAGGGATACAGAAAAATCTTCGCGAGATGTACCAATTGAAAAGAATTAGCTATTTTGAATACGTTTTATTTTTTATATTTTCAAAATTAAAATATATTGTAAGGATTTTTAAAAGCAGGCTATGATTTATAAAATCTTTTGGGCATTAAGAGCTTTGTTGTATGCTCCCTTTTTCGGAAAGTTTGGTTTTCCCTCTTATCTGGGCAGACCGATATTTTTGATGGGAACCCGAAATGTTTTTATAGGTAAAAAAGTACGGATATTTCCCCATCTCAGAATGGAAGTGCATCGGAAGGGAAATATTCATATACAGGACGATGTGGTCATCTCTCAAAATGTTCACATTACTTCTGCAGGAAATCTTGTGATTGGAAAAAGTTCTCTGATATTAGCAAACGTATTCATCACCAATATTGATCATGATTATGAGGAGCTTGATAAGCATATAGTCAATCAGGAATATATCGTTAGTGAAACTATTATTGGTGAAAACTGCTATATAGGAATGGGATCAGCGATCATGGCGGGAACAAAGCTTGGAAAACAATGTATTGTAGGTGCTAATTCTGTCGTAAGAGGCGAGTTTCCGGATTACTGTGTTATTGTCGGAGCGCCGGCAAAGATTGTTAAAAAATATAATTTCGAAACCCAGGAATGGGAAAAAGTAAAATAAAAGTATGCAGAAAATACTTATCACGGGAGGAGCCGGGTTTATCGGCAGTAAATTGTCTTTGGAGCTGAAAAGAAAAGGATATGACGTTACGGTTATGGACAATCTTTCCTGCCAGATTCACGGGGACAATCCTGAAGAAGATTCTCCGCTGTACAGAAGTATTTTAGGGAAGGTAAATTTTATCAAAGGAGACGTTGTCAATTTCCAGGATTGGGAAAAAGCGATTGAAGGACAGGAGGTAATTGTACATCTTGCTGCCGAAACGGGAACCGGACAATCAATGTACCAGATCGAAAAGTACACAGAAGTGAATGTTTCCGGTACAGCAATGATGCTTGATCTTTTGGTAAATAAGCCGCACAACGTAAAAAAAGTAGTAATTGCTTCTTCCCGGGCCGTGTATGGTGAAGGGAAATATCTTCATCCTGAATTGGGACTTATTTATCCCAAACCGAGAAATGTAGAGGAAATGCGCAACGGTATTTTCGAGATCATTTATCCCGACGGGCAGATGCTCCGTGCTTTGCCGACCGATGAAGAATCAAAGATACATCCTACGTCAATCTATGGAATTACAAAATATGCACAGGAGCAAATGGTGATGACGGCCTGTTCTTCCATGGGCGTTGCACCGGTTGCGGTGAGATTTCAGAATGTGTATGGTGAGGGACAGTCACTGTTGAACCCTTACACCGGTATTTTGTCAATTTTTTCTTCGCAAATTCTTAATGGAAATGACATCAATGTTTTTGAAGATGGAAACGAGTCACGGGATTTTATCCATGTCAATGATGCCGTGGAAGCTACAGTGAAATGTATTGAAAACGATGCTGCAAACGGAGAAATTTTCAATGTAGGAACAGGGGTTTCAACATCAGTAACCACAGTGGCAGAAAATCTGAAAAGGTTTTATAATGTAGATTTTGAGATCAATGTCTCCGGACAGTTCCGGTTGGGAGATATCAGGCATAATTTTGCGGATATCAGTAAGATTAAATCAAAACTGAACTTCCAACCGAAGATATCTTTTGAAGAAGGGATGTCAAAATTTACCAATTGGGTATTACAGCAGAATATTCAGGATGTGAAATTCAAGGAATCTCTTGATGAAATGAAAGTAAAAGGACTTTTAAAATGATCGATTTAAATGGTAAAAAAATACTTTTCTTATCAGTAAGTTTTTTTAATTATGAAAAAGCCATAGCAAAAGGACTTTCTGATCTCGGTGCTGAGGTTGATTTTTACGACGAAAGGCCTTCCAACTCCAATTTTTCCAAGGGAATCGTACGCCTTAATAAAAAGTTTTATCATTTAAAAATAAATACTTATTACGACCGTATCTTAAATGAGACCCGAAATAAAAAATATGATTATTTCTTGTTAATTAAAGGTGAGGCGACACCTTCTTTTTTCCTGAAAAAGATAAAGGAAAGCAATCCTGAAATGGAAATGATCTACTATAATTTTGATCCTCTGACAGAGTATCCTGACCTGATTGATCATCTTAAATATTTCGATAAAAAATTTACCTTTGAATATCGTGATTCGGTTACTTACGATATGAATTTCCGTCCACTTTTTTATCTGGATGAATACAAAAACCTGAATCAGCGTTCCGAAGCTTCGGTCTATGACATAGTATTTATCGGAAGCGCCCATACAGACCGGTATATTGTAGGTGAGAAAATCCGTGACGTTGCCGACAAGTTTGGGCTCAAATCTTATTTTTATTATTATGCGATGGGCAAAATAGCTTTCAGATTAAAAAAGATCATTGACAAAAATTTAAAGCAGTTTGACATGGCAAAAGTAAGTTTCGAAAAACTGAATCATCAGCAGATCATTGATTTTTACAGAAAAACGAAATCGGTTGTTGATATCAATAAACCCTTCCAGAACGGGCTTACGATCAGGACTTTTGAGGTTTTAGCTTCGGGAAGGAAACTTATTACTACGAATTCGGATATCATACACTATCCCTTTTATTCTCCGGATAATGTTTTGGTGATCGACCGGGAAAATATACAGCTGAATCCCGATTTTTTTAAAACAGATGGTAAGGAAATAGACCAGGATATTTTGTATAAAATGTCTCTGAATTCCTTTATAGATTGTCTTTTCGGGGATGCGCAGGATGATTATTGGAATTCCTTTAGAAAATAATAATAGAGATTCAATTCGTCGATACGATTAGAAAAAATAAAAAGCAACTCAAATTTGAGTTGCTTTCATTATGTAAAAATATTATTTGCTTATTTCGTCGGTGCAGGAGTCTGAACCGGTGTCGTAGCTGGCGCTGTGGTATTCGCAGGTACCGCAGATTGCTTAGCCGGAGCTTCTTTAGATGCAGGAACCGGTACCGGTGCTGCAGAAGGTTTACCAGTAATAACAACGCTTAAAAGAATAAGAACGATAATTGTCGCTCCTAAAGTCCATGTTGCTTTTTCCATGAAGTCGTTGGTTCTCTGCACCCCAAACTGAGCAGAAGACGCACCTCCAAATGTACTGGAAAGGCCTCCTCCTTTCGGGTTTTGAGCCATAACGATGATTACCAGAAGGATACTGGCGATCATAATAAGAACCATCAATAGTATAAATATAGAATCCATTAATTTGATATCTTTTTGAATGGGCAAATTTAATCTTTTTTTACTGAACAGCAAAGAAAGATGTGATCAAATATCTGATAAAAATAAAAAACGGCAACATTTGTTGCCGTTTTCTTTATAAAGTAAGAAAGTCTTATTTAAAATCAGAATCCTTAGCCTGATTTACTTCATAAGATTTTACTTTCATGGTCATATCCATTCCCATTTGATTGATAGAGATGGTGTATGGCATTTTTACCCCTGCTACCTCTTTATAATCCGAATATACCGTAGGAACAGTCATTTCCTGCCCTTGAGCTTTTATCGTTTCAGTTTCTCCGGTTTTCAATCCTGTTTTTACACTGTAATAGTAGGTCGTATCTCCTCCTTTTATCACGTAAGAATCTTCACCTCCAACTTTTTCAATTCCTGCAAGTTTGTAATCTGCTGACTTAGCAAAGCCTAATTCTTCAAAAAGCTGTGTATTTTTTTGTTTGTCAGCAATCTCGTCTGCTTTCATAGGTACTTTTTGTCCCATTTGTTCAGAATATCCTGTTTTTCCATCAAATACCTGCTTCTGAACTACCTGTCCCATAGCGGTAACCATAGTGAGTTCTTTTCCACCCTGAGCTTTTACGATCTTAAAATCGATATTCTGTCCCTGCATAGACATTGAAGCGTTTATTGTGTAAGAAGAAATCTTATCAACATTAGCTTTTCCTCCAATGGCATTGATATATTTATCTGCGATGGAAGCCACTGTTACGCTGGCGTCTACTTTCTGTGCTGTCGGTTTTGCTACCGGATTTGCATCTTTATCGTAATATTTTACAGGATAACCTAATTTTTCCAAGCCTTCAGAAATATCAGAGGCCTTACCAGCGATGAAAATTCTGCTTTTTCCTGGATAGATGGTAGAATTCACAGCGCTCGAAACGTCAGCGGCAGTTACTTTATCGATCGATTTAAGATAATTGGTGTAGAAATCATCCGGAAGGTCCTGAACTTTTTGGTTTAAGGCAAATCTTGCAATCGTTGCAGGCTGCTCAAGAGACATAATGAAAGATCCTTTCAGTTTAGCTTTAGCATTTTCCAGTTCTTCAGGTTTTACGGTAGAAATTGCATTAAGCTCATTCATAAATTCTTTAACCGCTTTATCAGTTACCTCATTTCTTACACTTGCACTTGCAGAGAATTGCGGAGAATATTTGCTTGCACTCATGTTGGAATAAGCGCCGTACGTAAATCCGTTTTTCTCACGAAGGTTCATGAAAAGTCTCGCTTCACCGCCACCTCCAAGAATGTAGTTGGCAATAGTAGCAGCGAAGTAGTTCGGATCCTTCATTTTCAAAGTATTCAGGTTGTTTACGGAAACTACAGACTGTACTGCGCTAGGCACGTCAACAACATCAATTTCTGTAGCAGCTACGTTGGCAGCAGGCTCAACAGGAGTGATGGGGGTGTTGGCTTTTTTCCATCCGCCGAATGCTTTTTCGATCATAGGTTTTACCTTGTCGAATTTTACGTCTCCTACGATTACCAGATAAGCATTGTCAGGAGCGTAGTATTTTTTATATGTATTTTGAACATCAGCTAATTGGATTTTGCTGATAGATTCAACGGTTTCAAATTCTCCTCTTGAAGTATTTTTACCATACATCAAAGCGGTGGAAACTCTTGATGCAATAGAAGATGCATTTTTTTCTTCAGATTTTAAACCTTCGATGGCTCTTTCTTTAGAATCTTCAATTTCTTTAGCAGAAAATTTAGGATTTATAATAGCGTCAGCCATTAAACTCAACACCTGAGGAAAATATTTTGAAAGTGCATTTGCAGCAGCACCGTTTGAAGAAAAATTAAGATTAGCGCCAAGATAATCAACTTTTTTGTTGAAATCGTCCTTACTCATGTTGGTTGTTCCGTTTTCGAACTGTTCCGCCATGATTTCGCTTACTCCCACTACGTTTCCTTCATAATACGGAGGTCTGTCCATAGAAAGGCTGGCGCTTACTCTTGGAAGTTTGTTGTTTTCTACAACCATTACTGTAAGACCATTGCTCAGCTGGAATGTTTTAGGTTTCGCAATGTTGATAGCAGGAGTCGGCCCCGGCTTCGGCATTGCGTTAAGATCAATTTTTTGTGCTGAAACCATTCCTGTGAAGAAAAACGCTGCAGCTATATATGTTAATTGCTTTTTCATTTGTAAAAATTTAATGTTAATAATCAATATTATAACCTATGTCAGTTGACTACTTTTTTTCAGGTACGTAATTGATGATTATTCTTTGGTTGGAATTAAGATACTTTTTAGCAGCATTCTGAAGATCCTGTCTTGTGATAGATCTGTAAATGTCGAGTTCTTTGTTGATAAGATTTGTATTTCCCATCAAAACGTGGTTGGTTGCCAGTGAAGCAGCAATACCCTGGATACTTGAGTTCGCGTTTACAAACTGGTTCTCAAACTGGTTCTGAAGTTTTTGATAATCTTCTTCGGAAATCAAAGTCGTCTGAAGTTTTTTGATCTCAGCATCAATGTCAGCCTGTAAAGTTGCTTTTGTAGTCTGTCCCATCGGGATCGCGAAGAATGCGAAAATTCCGTAATCTTCAAGCCCTTGGTTGAAAGCAGCTACCTGCAATGCTTTTTTATCCTGATCTACCAATTTTTTGTATAAAACAGAAGATTTTCCGCTGCTCAGGTAAGAAGAAAGCATATCTAAAATATAAGCGTCTTTCTCTTTGTTACCCGGAGTTCTGTATGCAAAAACATAAGCCGGAAGCTGAATGTTCGGATCTGTAGCCGTTACTTCTTTTTCCTGAGTGATAGGAACATCTTTAGGGAAGTTTTTAGGGTAAACCGTTCCTTTTGGAATTCCCCCGTAATATTCCTGGATCCATTTTTTAGTCTCTTCAGGATTGATATCTCCTGCAACAACTAAAGTAGCGTTATTCGGAACGTAATATTTTTTATAGAAAGCTTGGAATTCTTCCAGTTTTGCAGAGTTCAGATCTTCCATAGAACCGATCGTAGGCCAGTTGTACGGGTGATTCGTGAACAGATTTTTTTGAATGGTAGTGAACAGATTTCCATAAGGCTGGTTGTCCATTCTTAATCTTTTCTCTTCTTTTACAACCTCTCTCTGAGTATCAACCCCAATTTGGTTGATTACGGCATGACGCATTCTTTCAGCTTCCATCCAAAGACCCAGCTGTTCATTGTTTGATGGAAAAGTTTCGTAATAATACGTTCTGTCGTTTGTGGTGTTCGCGTTGTTTTGTCCTCCGTTTGAAGAAACTATTTTGAACCAGTCACCTCTTTTGATATTGGGTGTTCCTTCAAATAAAAGATGCTCGAAGAAGTGGGCGAAACCGGTTCTCCCTTTTACTTCATCCTTTGCACCCACATGGTACATCACACCTGTCGTTACAACCGGTGCCGAATTGTCCTGATGAAGGATTACGTGAAGACCGTTTGGTAAGTCATACTCTTCAAATTTAATTTGTTGTGCATTCAGAGCCATTCCGAAGAAAGCCGCTGCAGCAACCGAAAGAAGTCGCTTTTTCATAAAGTAGAAATTGTTTTGTCAATTAGTGCCAAATTTACTTTAATTGTTACAATCTTTCAACATAATTTTTTTTGAGATCAAAAGTTGTATATTTATTTAAAAAATATCCTCTGTGTGGTATTGTTTAATTTTATTCTGTTCAGAATAAGAATTATTTTTACACGATAAAACAATAAAGAATGAAAAGCTTTTTAGAGCAAAATATTTCCCACGAATCTCTTATCACGCTGTTCAGTCAGGCGCCTGTGGCCGTATCTTTAGTCATTGGCGACGATTACTGTATTCACAGTGCTAATCCGCAGATGCTGGAACTTTGGGGAAGAGATGCTTCCGTTATCGGAAAACCGCTGTTTGAAGTTCTTCCTGAAATAACATCTCAGGGTTTTTTAGATATTTTTAAAAGTGTTTACCACCACGGAGAAATTTTTAACGGAAACAAATGGTCTGTATTTCTTGAAAAATACGGCAAATATGAAGAGCATTTCTTTAATTTTATTTATGCCCCTGTTTACAATGATGATAAAAAGATCATCGGAGTAAGTATTGTGGCTACGGAAGTTACCGATCAGGTAGTTTCAGAAAGAAGATGGAAAGACAGTGAATACCGTTTTGAAGATCTCATTAAAAAATCCGATTATTCTATTGCGATATATAGCACAGAAGATCTCTATATAGAATTTGCCAATGAAAAAATGCTGAGAACATGGGGTAAAAGCCCGTCGGTTATTAATATGAAACTAGAAGATGCTCTTCCCGAGTTGGAAGGCCAGCCGTTTATTGGTATTCTCAAAAATATTTTTAAAACCGGTGAAACCTATGCGGCAAAAGAAGATAAAGTAGACCTTGTGGTGGATGGAAAGCTTCAGACATTCTATTATAATTTTTCATATAAACCCCTGAAAAATTCTGAAGGTCAGGTATATGCTATCCTCAATATGGCCGTGGATGTTACAGATCTTGTAATGGCACGGAAAGAAATTCAGGAAAGGGAAAAGAAATTCCGGGATCTCGCAGATTCTATGCCTCAGTTTGTCTGGACCTGCGATGACAAAGGAGAGATCACGTATATGAATGACAGCTGGTACAAATATACCGGTTCAACAGCCAATGAAAATCAAACCAAACTTGTAAAAAGAATGATGCGGCCGGAAGCTGTCGAAAATATCGATAGAAGCTGGGAAGAATGTGTAAGAGCAAAAACTCCTTTCGTCATGGAATATGAGCTTGAAAATCCTAATCATAAAGGAACCTACCGATGGTTTCTGGGAAGAGCTGTTCCTAATTTTTCTGAAAACGGAGAAGTGAAACAATGGACAGGGACTTTTACCGACATTGATGAATTCAAGCAACTCGAAACACAGAAAGATAATTTTCTCGGTATTGCCAGCCACGAGCTGAAAACACCACTTACCAGCCTTAAATTATATACGCAGTTCATTAAAACAAATCTCGAAAAAGCGGGTGATCCTAGAAATGCAGAAGTAGCCAGAAGAATGGATTACCAGATTGATCTGCTTACAGGTCTTATCAACGAATTGCTGGATGTTACCAAAATACAGAAAGGGCAGATTCAGCTGAACGAATCGTATTTTGATTTTGATAAACTGGTAGATGAAGTGGTAGAAGAGCAACAGATGACTTCAAGGCATAAGCTTTTTGTAAGTAAAACAAGCAAGGTCGGAGAGGTGTTTGCAGACCGCCACAGGATCTCACAGGTGATGGCCAACCTCATCAGCAATGCAATCAAATATTCGCCGGAAGCAGATCAGGTGCATATTTCTACCTCTTTGAATGGGAATGATGCTCAGTTTAATGTCAGAGATTTTGGCATTGGGATTCCGGAAGAACAGCAGTCGAAGGTTTTTGAGCAGTATTACCGGATCAGCACGTCAAAAGATTATACCTTTCCGGGGCTCGGCCTTGGCCTTTATATCTCATCCGAAATTATAAAAAGGACTGGTGGGAAGATTTTTGTTTCGTCTGCGGAAGGAAAAGGGTCTGATTTTTGTTTCAGAATCCCCAAGAATAAAAAATAAAGTTTTTACCATGTCTAATGCTGCAAAAATTATGGTAGTAGACGACAGTCCTGCGATTGTTGACTCTATTGAAATGATGTTGGATTTTGAAGGATTTGAAGTTTCCAAATTTTACAAAGGTTCAGAAATGTATAATGCCCTTGACCCCGATAAAAAACCGGATGTTATTTTAATGGATATGTGGCTGTCCGGAGAAGACGGAAGAGATTTCTGCAAACTCATCAAAGCGCACGAGAACTTTCAGGATATACCCGTACTGATCATGTCGGCAAGCCGTGGTCTGGAGCAATCAGCAATCGATGCCGGAGCGAATGAATTTATCGCTAAGCCTTTTGATCTGGGAGATATGGTAGACAGAATCAGGCATTACCTAAAATAATCAATAGATAAACCGGCAGTATTCTGTCGGTTTTTTTGATGATTTATAGCTAATTTGAACTAAAAAAACTGAAAGATATTATAATCCTTCAGCTCTTTTTTTCCAGTACGCTATTTGTTCATCTTTTTCTTTTAGTCTTTCTTCATACTGCTCAATAAGTTTTTCAGAAAGGTATTCATTACCTATTCTTTGATAAATAAAATTTATATATTTATCAACAAAATAATACAGGATGAAAAAAATAATAGCCATAATCTTAGTTTTAATAGTTGCATTAATTTTGATAAGTTCAAGATTCAGCTTTAAAATCGGAAATACAACGATAGGTAAGCCAAGCGACGATATAAGTCTTAAAAATGAAAAAGAACTTTCTGAAAGTTCTTTTCATAAAAAATACTTCAATAGAAAAGGTTTAGTCATTGTAAATCTTTGGGCAACTTGGTGTAAACCATGTTTGGAAGAAATGCCTATTCTAAAAAAGATAGCTGATGAAAATGAAGAGATACCATTAGTTTTCTTATCCATAGATAAAGACAGCGCAGAACTTCAATCTTATCTTTCTCATCATCCAATTAATGATGTTACTTTTGAAAATAGAAACTATAGAAAGGCTATTAGAAAATTTCTTGATGGAAAGGGAGAGAATAATTTATTATATTCAGAAGTTGTTCCCAAAACATATATTATAAAAGATGGAAAAGTTCTTCATGCAGAAGAAGGAACGATAGATTATAAAGAATTTTCTGAAAAGTTAAACTCATTTAAATAATTATAAGTGAAGTTTACACAACATTTGCTTATTCTCTTAATCTTCATTTTTTCTTTAAGTTTAAAATCTCAAACTGCAACAATGTCTGGCTTAGACAAAGGTTTGGCAATTGGTAATATTCTTGTACAGGGTTATGTAGCATTAAAAGGCAACGGCGTAAAAACGGTAGATCCTAATGCAAAAACTGTAGACAGCTTCTGTTTTAAAAATAAAATGGAAGAAAAAATTACCATAAAATTCATCGGTAAAATAGAAGATGAAGAAGTGAAAAAAGAATTCGTCATACAGAAAGGCGAAAAAGAGTGTGCTTACAATTTGCCGAAAGGTATTTATACTTATGAAGTTTTACTTTCCAGTAAAGATACTTTTCAGAAAGGTGAATATAAGGTTTCGGAAGAGACTCTAATGACAATAGATAATTAAGTTTTTAAGCGGAGGTTCCTAACGGATCCTCCATTTTTATTGAATGGATTTAAATTTTAGAAAAAGTAAAATAAAATTATTTCCGGAAAACTTCATGCAACCGTGCGACAGCTTTTCCCGGCTTCCGGAAAATCATTTACTAGGGTGCAACAAACTTTCCGGAACACCAGAAAGTTCGTTGCAAGGGTGCGGCAACTTTTCCGGGTTACCAGAAAACCTGTTGCAGGGGTGCGGCAAGCTTTCCGGAAGACCGGAAAATATTTCTGCCAAAACAACGCAAGACCAAAGTTTGAATTCTCCATATAATACACTAATTTTGTGTTCCCAAAAATTTTTTGTCGCATGGAGGATTATCTGAAAGGACTGAATGAATCACAATTTGAAGCCGTTACCACATTACAGGGACCATTAATGGTTCTCGCAGGAGCGGGTTCCGGGAAGACACGTGTGCTTACTATGCGTATCGCGCACCTCATCACCAATGGCGTGGATCCTTTTAATATTTTAGCTTTGACCTTTACCAACAAGGCGGCAAAAGAAATGAAGGAACGTATCGCCAAAGTAGTGGGGCAAAGCAATGCAAGAAGTCTCTGGATGGGAACTTTCCACTCTGTTTTTGCAAGAATCCTAAGAGGGGAGGCTCATTATCTGGGATATCCTTCCAATTTTACCATCTATGATCAGCAGGATGCCCTGAATGTCATTAAAAAAGTACTCAAAGACATGAATATCGATGCCGATCTTTACAAACCTAAAAAAGTTCAGGCAAGAATTTCTACCTATAAAAATAATCTCATTACCGTAAAGGCTTACTACGCCAATCCCGAGCTTATGGAGGCTGACGAAAAAGCCAATATGAAGTTCATCGGACAGATCTACCAACGATATGTTGAGCAGTGCTTCAAAAACGGATCTATGGATTTTGATGATTTATTGTTAAAAACCAATGAACTGCTGACCCGTTTTCCTGAAGTACTGGCCAAATACCAGGACAGATTCAGATATATTCTGGTGGATGAGTACCAGGATACCAACCATTCGCAGTATCTTATTGTAAAAGCGCTGGCATCAAAATTTGAAAATATATGCGTGGTGGGAGATGACGCACAGTCTATTTACTCTTTCCGTGGCGCCAATATCTATAATATTTTAAACTTTAAAAAAGATTATCCTGATGCGGTAACGGTTTCTCTGGAGCAAAATTACCGTTCTACCCAGAATATCGTGAATGCGGCTAATGTGGTGATCGCCAAAAACCTTCAGCAGTTTAAGAAAAATGTTTTCAGTGAGAATGAAGAAGGGGAGAAGATCAAAGTCTACCGTTCCCTTTCTGATGCGGATGAAGCGAATTTCGTTGCAGGAAATATCTGGGAAACCCGGAACCGCGAACAGAGAAAATACAGCGATTTTGCCATTCTGTACCGTACCAATTCGCAGACACGTGCTTTTGAAGATGCCCTGAGACGTAAAAATATTCCGTATAAAGTGTACGGAGGTTTGTCTTTCTATCAAAGGAAGGAAGTAAAAGATCTGATTGCGTATCTGAGACTTTTGGTCAATGAAAACGATTCGGAAGCGCTAATGCGAATCATTAATTATCCTACAAGAGGGATCGGTGAGACGACTCAGAATAAATTGGTGGTATTTGCTGATGCTCAGAATGTTTCGGTTTCGAAAGTATTGGATAGCCTTCCGATGTATGCTCCTCATTTAGGCTTTAACAATGGAGTTTTAAATAAACTGAATGATTTCTGGTCGATGATCAAAGCATTTCAGGTGTTGCTCAAAACGGAAACGGCTTACAATGTAGCAATGGAAGTGGCAAAAAGAAGCGGACTGATTAAATTTTTAAAAGACGACCAGACTCCGGAAGGAATTTCCCGTGTAGAAAACGTTCAGGAATTGATGAACTCGATGCAGGGATTCATCGAAGAGCAGATGCAATTGGAAGACGGAGATCCTAGTCTACCGAATTTCCTTGAAAATATCGCACTTTCCGCAGATACGCAGGATAAGAATAATGAAGAGGATATGGTTTCGTTAATGACCATTCACCTTTCAAAAGGTCTTGAATTTCCGGTCGTACATTTGGTTGGATTGGAAGAAAATCTTTTCCCAAGCTTTATGAGTTCTGCCACGAGAGAAGATCTTGAAGAAGAAAGACGCCTCTTCTACGTAGCGTTGACAAGAGCAGAAAAGCAGGTATTTTTCTCCTATGCGATTTCACGTTTCCAATGGGGAAAAATTACAGACGCGGAACCATCAAGATTCTTAAGTGAAATTGATGATGAATATATCGAATTTGTAAACCCGGCTATTGAAAAACGTTTTATCAATAATGCAGGATTAAGGTCAAACATTTTTGATGAGCATCCTTCCGAAATGAAAAGTTTTAAAAAGGTTGAAAAGAAAACCATTGAAAGAAGCGAAAATTCAAAGCCTGTTGCCGAACCGAGAAAACTAAAACCTGTAAGCACGGCAAAAATTATTAATCCGAGCGGCGCCTCTTCGCAGGACATTGAAGTGGGCGATAAAGTGAGACACGACCGCTTCGGAGTCGGAGAAGTAACGTTCCTCGACGGAACCGACCCTCAGAATATAAAAGCAAAGGTAGTTTTCATGCATGAAGGCGAGAAAAATTTGATTTTAAAATATGCTAAACTCACGAAGATTTAAATTTCCCCACAGATTACTTTAGATATGCATCCTGATCTGCGTTATTAGCATAATCCGCGGGAGTTCTTTTACGCTCGCAGATTTTGGAAATTGAGCAGGTCTTTTTCCATCTGTGAAAATCTGTGGCAGCTGTGGGAAAATACAGATTTCGTATCTTAGCCATAAAAGTTTTACAATGCAAAGGATTCTTATATTTTTAATAATCACAGTATTCTCACTACCGTTACTTTCTCAGGAATACAATACGATCCAAAATATCCATTATTATGACAACAAAACAAATGCATCAGATGCTTACATCAACGAAAGATGCGTCCTGGATGTGTATGTTCCTAAAAATGTGAAAAATTTTCCGACAGTGATCTGGTTTCATGGCGGAGGTTTAACAGGTGGACAAAAAGAAATTCCTGAAGCTTTAAAAAATAAGGGGATTGCAGTGATCGGCGTTAATTACAGACTTTCCCCAAAAGTAAACGCTCCGAAATATATTGAAGATGCTGCAGCGGCTACGGCCTGGGTTTTCAACAATATCAAAAAGTATGGCGGAGATGAAAATAAGATCTTTATCTCGGGCCACTCTGCGGGAGGTTATCTCGCCATTATGGTTGGTTTAAATAAAATGTATCTTAAAAAATACGGAATCGATGCCGATCAATTAGCGGCAATTGTTCCCTTCAGCGGACAGATGATTTCCCATTTTACCGCAAGAAAAGAAAAAGGTATTGATGAGCTGGATGCCAGAATAGATGATATGGCACCGCTTCATTTTATAAGAGCAGACGCTCCGCCATTATTGTTAATTACCGCCGACCGCGAAAAAGAACTGTTGGGCAGATATGAAGAAAATGCCTACATGGCCAGAATGATGAAGCTGAAAGGTCATAAAGAAACAACGTTATACGAGCTTCAGGGTTTCGATCACGGAGGAATGGCACAACCTGCATTTCCATTATTGCTCAATGAAATAAAGAGAGTTGAGAAGCTGAAAAAATAATCTATATTTCATTATAAATAAAAACCACTTTACAGATTTTGTAAGGTGGTTAATTTTTATTGATTGATCACTGCATTTATTTTTTGCCATAAAATATCATCAAAATCAGATAAGGCAGGATTCACATTATCTGCAGCATCGCCCATTCTTATGATCACAAGCTTTTTACTGGGAACTACATAAATTTTCTGGTCATTTTTTCCCAATGCGCAATACATATCATCCGGTGCGTTGGGAATCAGCTTTCCGCTAAACTGAAACTGTGTCTGTGGCAAATGGTAGCTCGATTTTCCGTTCAGCCACCAAAGATATCCATAAGCCAGATTGATGTTTTGGGAAGTGTTGACTGCATTTTGAAAATAAGCCGTATTGATAATTTGACTGCCATTCCAGTTGCCATTGTTTAAAGCCATTAATCCAAACCGTGCCATACTTCTGGTGGTACTCCAATAAACGCTGTTGTTACCGCTTTGGATCCAACTTCCAGTCATCCCGATCTTATCTCTTAATTTAGAGTTGAAATATTGTGTCCACGTTTGTGCTGTGGCAGCAGCGACAACATCCTGTAGTTTGACATATACATTGTGATATGCCCATCTGGTTCCTGCATCAGCTTTATATTTTAAATTGCCGGGGCTTACATCATCGCCCAGGCTGTCATCCAGTCCGGAAGTCATGGTGAGCAGATTTTTACAGGTGATTAAATTTTCTTTGGCTAAAGGAGCGCTTGTCCATCCTGTTCCGATATAGTCGGAAACTTTATTATTGATATTTAAATAGCCTTCCTGCTCGGCAATTCCTGTAACGGCAGAGGTTAATGTTTTCCCGGCACTTGCCCAATACCATGGCGATGTTGCTGTATGTCCGGAAAAATAATTTTCCATAACAATTCTTCCGTTTTGAAGAATCATAAAACTTTTAGAATTTTTTGACTGGAGATAAGTCAGTAAATCCTGGACTTTATCCTGGTGCCATCCTAATGAAGAAATAGATTTGGTCTCCCAGATATCACTATCTGATGGCGGAAAATACATGGCTTCTGCAGAGACGGGATTTTCGTTCTGGGAATTTCCTTCTGTAGAATCTTCAGAGCTGCAGGTAATTAAAGTAATACATGCATAAAAAAACAGTAGAGTTTTCAATTTCATCTAAATTAGTTTTAAATTGTAGCTTTTGGATATGTTAATTTCCGTTTAGTTAAATTTAAAATAGTAAAAAGATGATAAATGTGAATATTCAGTAATTGATGCAGATTACTTTTTATGCATCATAATAAAGTTTACCATTTCATCCGTAAGCTGATCTAAGTAGGCTTTATCTGTTGTCCCAAACCCATGTACACCGTCTTTTACGACAACTAATGTTGCTTCTATATTTTCTTTTTTGAGCTTTCTCGCCAGTTTTTTAGAATGTTTTAAAGGGGCGACTTTATCTTTGTTTCCATGGAGGATGAAAGTCGGAACTCCATTTTCAACATCATTGATAGGAGAAACCGTTTCAAGATAATCAATCGCTTTTCTTTTTTCTGTTTTGATGCTGTAGCCCGAAATCCCGAAGACCAGCTTTTCCCTGATTTCTACGATAGGCTTAAAAAACAACCCGACAATAGCCACCGGAACTTTTCCTAATCTGGTGTGCAGGAGTTTATTAAGATCGGTCGGACCAAAATTATCAACCACATAATTCACTTTAGCCGAATAGGCTGAAAGTTCAGAACTGCCGGCAAAATCATTATCATTGGTATAAGCGGCAAGTAGTGAAAGATGTGCCCCTGAAGATACTCCGAAATATCCGATATTATAAGGGTCAAAATTATATTTTTCTGCATTTTTGCGTACCCATCTTACCGCATCTTTAGTATCCTCGATCGGTGAAGGAAAATGAATCTTATCGCTTACTAAAGTATAATCGATACTGATAACAGCAAAGTTTTTTTCAACTAATTTTAAAATGAAACTTTCGATATAATTATCGGCTCTCACTGTTTTATCTCCTTTTGCCCAGGCTCCGCCATGTACATAAATCACAACCGGCAACTTTCCGGAAACTGAAGTTTTAGGTTTATAAATATCCAGGCCGACCGGGCTGCCAGATGAATTTGTTTTGTATGTAATGTTTTTGGAAAAAGCCGTTTTTTCAGGAAGAAGGGTGCTCGGAGGAGTTTTCATCTCCGGTAAATCCTGTGAATACCCGAAATTAAATATACCTAAAAAGAAAATAAAAAACAGGTTTATCATAAACCTGTCCATTAATTTATTGTTCGTAGAAAATTTCATAGAATAAATTTTTGCTGAGTTTTTTCATTTTCAAACCCCTCAAAAACTTTACCAAACCTTTTTAATCTTAGATTTGTTAAAGAATAAGTTCTTCAAAAAGCTTTTCGAAAGTTTTGTCGAGATCTTTCGATTTACCGGGATGAGGTCTGGAAGTCTGTATCACAGAGCTTCTTACCGCAGTAAGCCAACGGAAACGCTCGGGAATTTCAAGCTGAGCAATGGGACCGCCATCTTTATCGCCATTTGCGATTTTTTGAAAGCTTTCAAGGTTCTGGATAATATCATCGTAATCGAGCTTGCTTCTCATCAGTTTAAATTTATCAGGACATAAATAAAAACCGACTTTGATAAATTTCTCTCTCTTTGAAAACATCACCAGACCGATGTTGAAAAACTCTTCTCTTTCAACCTTCGGAACCAATCGTATCACTGCGTATTCGTAAATTTTATCCTCTTGCATTTTTGGCTTCGTTTAAAAAGATTTCAGAATTCTCCAGTCTTGTTTTCAGGAAATTAAAATAGATATCGCGAATTTCTTCGGGACTCTCATCAGCGTCGTTCCAATGCAGCCAGTTTTCAGGAATCAGATTGACAATTTCCCTGAATATGTTTTCATTTAAAACCTCTTTTGCAAACCGGTCGGCTTCATCCAGCTTTGCAGCTTGCGGAAGAAGAACGTGGTCTTTTACATATTTGAAAGGTGTTTTCGCCGCAGTATCAAAATTTTGCCATGAATGATGGAAGTAGAATGAAGCACCATTGTCAATTACCCAAAGTTCTTTATGCCACATCAGGAGGTTGGTGTTTTTAAAAGTACGGTCGATATTGGTGATAAATGCATCCAGCCATACGATCTTTGAAGCCAGAAGCGGATCGATCTTTACGCTTGGGTCATAGGCAATTGATTCGGATAGATAATGCAGGCCGAGATTCAGGCCTTCAGAAAATTTCAGCAGATCCTGAATTTCTTCATCGGCTTCGGTTCTTCCGAAATCGACATCAAGATTTACAAAAACCAGTTCAGGAATTTTTAATCCCAGCGCTTCTGTGATTTTTCCACCTAAAAGTTCTGAGATCAACATTTTAACTCCATGACCGGCGCCACGGAATTTTAAAACATATTTAAAATCATCATCAGCTTCTGCCAAAGCAGGAAGAGAACCTCCCTCCCGAAGCGGCAGAATGTAACGCACTACGGTTACCGTTCTTAAATCCAACATGAAGCAAAAATAAGGTTTTTACTTTGTGTTTATTTCTATTTTTGATATTTTTAAGTGAAAATCAATTTGATTTTAAAATAAAGTAAATATGAATATCACAAGAAAACAAAATATTATCATTTCAAATCCTGAAACTAAAGATTTTCTCGCCGATGCATTTTATCCTGAAGAAGGAGAAAAGCTGCCGCTTATTATTTTTGTTCACGGTTATAAAGGGTATAAAGACTGGGGTGCATGGAACTTACTGGCGGAAAGGTTTGCAGAAGCAGGATTTTTCTTCGTTAAATTTAACTTTTCACATAACGGAACTACAATAGAAGATCCTTATAATTTTGCTGATCTGGAAGCGTTCGGAAATAATAATTATTCAAAAGAACTTTCTGATCTTGGAGCTGTGATCGATTATTTTAGTAAACATGAGAAAGTTGATGATCATAAAATCATTGTCATCGGACACAGCAGAGGCGGCGGGATTTCGATCATTAAAACCTATGAAGATGAGAGGATTAATGGGTTGATCACTTTTGCCAGTGTTGATACGCTGGATCGTTTTCCCAAAAATGAAGCTTTTGAACAATGGAAAAATGAAGGAGTTTACTATGTTATAAACGGACGGACAAAGCAGGAAATGCCACATTATTTTCAGTTTTATGAAAATTATGAAAGAGACATTCACCGGTTTGATGTGGAGAGAGCGACAGAAATGGCTAAAGCTCATTTTCTGATCATTCATGGAACGTATGATGAAAGCGTAAGTGTGAAAAATGCGGAACATCTTCATCTTTTGCACCCGAATTCGGAACTTTATTTAATAGAAAATGCAGATCATACTTTTGGAGCAAAAGAGCCCTGGGAAAAAGAAGTGCTTTCAAAAGATTTAGAGGATGCGGTTGACCGGTCAATTAAATTTATTAAAGAAAAGATTGTTAATGAGTAAAGGATGGAAGATGGAAGTTTTGAAACTATAAAATTAAGGTTTCCAAATAATTTCCATCTTCCATCCAATTTATTTAATTAACTCTCTCCAGGCTTCATCAATTTTGCTTTCCAAAAGGAGCTGCTGTGCATTCTTATGAGCGGTTTCGTCTGCATGAAAATCTCCTTCAGGCAGAACTTCTACATTCGCCAGCATTCCCAGATCATTTCCTGTAAATACTTTACTTAATTTAATCTGTTCAGGAAGAAGATCGAATCCGATACCTTTTGTTACCAATGGTTTTGGAACCTCAAAAAGATTATTTTCATTATTCCTTGAATACCAGTTGCTTCCGAGTCGGGCCACCATATCCAACTTTGTCTGATCGAGATTTCCTTCTTCATTCAGATATTCTTCTTTAATATGAATTTTCTGCACTTCACAAATTACTAGATTTCCAGCACCACCCTGATCACCTAATGGTTTTACTTCTAAAACTTTGCATTCAAAATTTACCGGACATTCTTCAATTAATTTAGGCTGAATGAGATCTGCATCTTTCATAGTCAGCCCCGATTTGATGAATTCATTCACACCGTCACCATATTCGGTAGACGCTAATGAAATCTGCTGAACAATCGGGAAATTTACTGTTCCTATTACAACTTCAGGGACTTGCAGGATGTTTTCCAGGGTATGTTTTGTCGTATTGTCGCGCACTCTTCTCGATGGAGAAAAGATCAAAATAGGAGGCACCGTGCTGAACATATTAAAAAAGCTGAACGGCGATAAATTGCTGTTGCCATTTTTATCAATCGTGGAAGCTAACGCAATAGGCCTCGGCGAGATTGCTGTCTGCATTACGGTCTGTAGCTGCACGGGAGTTATTTCGGATGGGATGAGTGTTTTCATTTTTTACTTTCTTTAATTAAATTTAAGAATTCAAATATAAAAAGATGCTTCGACAAGCTCAGCATGACATCTCTAATACTAACTGTTTTTTAATCAGTCAATTTTTTTGATATCATGCTAAGCGAAGTCAAAGCATCTCAAAATAATATTTAAATTAATATTAAACCGCAGGAATAATTTTACCGGAAACTTCACCGAAACCAACTCTTATCCCGTCTTTTTCAGCCCATGCTTTCATGGTTACGGTGTCGTTGTCTTCAATGAATTTTCTTTCTTCTCCGTTGCTTAAAGTGATAGGATTTTGACCCCTCCAGGTAAGTTCAAGCATAGAACCGAAAGACTTAGGATGGCTTCCTGAGATGGTTCCGCTGGCGTACATGTCGCCAACTTCCACATTGCAGCCATTTACGGTGTGATGCGCGAGTTGCTGCGTCATGTTCCAATACATGTGCTTGTAATTACTTTCTGAAATAAGGTTTTGATCTCCGTTTTCAGGTTGAATATATACTTCAAGGTTGATATCGTAATTTTTATCCCCTTCAAATTTTAAATAATCCAATACTTCAGGATCCTGCGTAGGAGAAGATGTTCTGAAAGGCTCCAGTGCTTCGAGGGTAACTACCCATGGTGACACAGATGATCCGAAGTTTTTTGCCAGAAATGGTCCCAACGGAACGTATTCCCAAGATTGGATATCTCTCGCAGACCAGTCGTTGAAAACGACCATTCCGAAGATGGCATCTTCTGCTTCTTTGGTAGAAATACTTTCGCCCATCTCAGTATTCTTGTTGATGATAAATGCCATTTCCAGTTCAAAATCCAATTGTTTGCAAGGTCCGAAAATCGGTTTTTCAACATCTGCAGGTTTCATCTGACCTTTCGGACGGTTGATTTCCGTTCCTGAAACGACTATTGATGAAGCTCTTCCGTGATAGCCTACAGGAAGATGTTTCCAGTTGGGTAGTAAAGCATTGTCCGGATCTCTGAACATTTTCCCAACGTTGGTGGCGTGTTCGATGCTGCTGTAGAAATCTGTGTAATTCGGGATGTGTACAGGCATCATCATTTTCACTTCATCCAGATTGTAAAATGCTCCTTCAATCGTTTTTTCATCCTTAGAAAGTATAGAATCCTCCTGCAGTAATTCCTGAATTTTCAGGCGTACAGCATTTGTTATCGGTTTCCCAAGTTCAATGAATTCGTTTAGGGTGTAAGCTTCAAATACATTGTCAATTAAACCTTCGATTTCTTCAAAGTAGCCAAAATCGTAAAGCGTTGCAAGGTCTACGATCTGATCTCCGATCCTTGTACAGCAGCCAATATATTCTTTATTGAAAACGGCAACTCCAAAAGGAATATTATGTATTGAAAAATCTGAATCTGCTGAATATTCTACAAATGATTTCATAATTTTTAGTATTTAATTTGTTAGCTATTATTCACAAATCACCTGATATTTATATGAATAAAAAAGACATACAATATCGCAGTTTGTGAAGGGTTTTATGCTTTAGTGTTTAGAAATAAATTTACTTTTTAGTTTTAACCTTAGAAAATGCCTGTTCGTCAATCCATCTTGCTTTTGTATTGACGTCAATCAGATACAGAATATTATCCTGTTTGGTCAGCAGTAAGGTTTTGGTAAGCGGAATCGGAACTTTTTTATTCTCAAGCATATCGGCTCTTAAAGAAATAATGTTTTTCTTTCTGATGATATCTCCTGAAAATACATTGGAACTGCTTTGTCCGGTTTTTTTATCGTCGAAAACTTCCACATAAGTAGCTTTGTTTCCTTTAATTACAATAAAATCACGTTCTGTATGGTCTGCTTCATCTTTGATGAAAACAAATTTTTTATTGTCAATATTTACAGATTCCAGATTCTGGTTGACTCCCGAACGTTCTTCGAGCCGGGTAAGGATCTGGTCCATTGTTCCGTATTGAGCTTTCGCAGTGAATATTGCTCCGACAAATAAAACTCCTAAAAATGTTTTCTTCATAATGATGTGTTTAAAAAAAAGTTTTGTCAAGACTTTTGATCCTGACAAAACTTATTATTGTTGTTAAAATTAAAGATTTCCTCTTCTTTCCTGCTCTCTTTCCAAAGCTTCAAATAAAGCTTTAAAATTTCCGGCCCCAAAGCTTTGTGCGCCGTGTCTTTCAATGATTTCAAAGAAAAGAGTAGGGCGGTCTTCCACAGGTTTTGTAAATATCTGTAATAAATACCCTTCTTCATCATGATCAATAAGGATGCCTAAGTCCTGAAGTTTCTTAATATCTTCATCAATATGTCCCACTCTTTCAGGAACCATATCGTAATAAGCCTCTGGTGGAGCGGAAAGGAATTCAACGCCACGTTTTTTCAGCTCACTTACCGTATGGATAATATCCTTTGTCGCTACGGCGATGTGCTGTACCCCTTCTCCTTCATAGAAATCAAGATATTCTTCCACCTGAGATTTCTTTTTACCTTCTGCCGGTTCATTGATCGGGAATTTTGCATACCCGTTTCCGTTTGACATTACTTTAGACATCAGAGCAGAATATTCTGTGTTAATCTGCTTGTCGTCGAAAGAAAGAATGTTAACAAATCCCATTACTTTTTCATACCATTCAACAGTAGGAACCATTCTGTTCCAGTCTACGTTTCCTACACAGTGGTCTACGTACAACAATCCTGTTTCTTCAGGATTATATGCACTTTCCCATTTTTCGTAGCCAGGCATGAAAGGACCTGTATAATTTTTTCTTTCAATAAACATATGAACCGTTTCACCATAGGTATAAATTCCCGACATTCTTACTTCACCATTTTCATCGGTTAAAGTTACAGGTTCCAGATATGGCTTACCTCCTCTGTTTGTCGTTTCTTCAAATGCTTTGTAAGCGTCATCCACCCAAAGTGCCAAAATCTTCACTCCGTCACCGTGTTTCTTTACGTGTTCATTAATAGGCGAATCAGACTTTAATCCTGTGGTAAGCACCAATCTGATTTTCCCCTGCTGAAGAACGTATGAAGCGCGATCTCTCACTCCTGTTTCAGGACCGGCATACGCTACAGACTGGAAACCGAAAGCGGTTTTATAATAATGCGCAGCCTGTTTTGCATTTCCTACATAGAACTCAATGTAATCTGTACCGTTAATCGGCAAAAAATTCTCTGCTTGAGCAATTTTTTCGGCAAATGTAAGTGTTGACATATTTCTATTTTTACTTTTATATTATTGCATGCAAATTACGAATTTCTGCCTAATACGAAAAATATTAACAAACAAACGTTAGGTAAGCTATAAATAAGCATAAAATAATGTCATTTAATGTTTGAATCTCTCATATGCTGCTCTTTCCAGCATTTCTCTGTCATCAGGATGTGCAATGCTGATGAGTTCCTGCGCTCTTTGCTTTAGATTTTTACCATACAAATAAGCCGTTCCGTATTCGGTAACAACCCAGTGGATATGCCCTCTTGTTGTAACGACTCCGGCTCCCGGTTTAAGATAAGGTACTATTCTGGAAATTCCTTTTTTTGTTCTGGAAGTGATCGCAATGATCGGTTTTCCATCTTCACTTAACGCGGCGCCTCTCATAAAATCCATCTGCCCGCCGATTCCGCTATACTGCATCGTTCCGATGGAATCTGCACAAACCTGTCCGGTGAGATCTATTTCAATGGCTGAATTGATGGCAACCATTTTTTTATTCCGCATGATATTGATCGGGAAGTTTACTGTGCTTACATCATCGAAGGAAAATACCGTATTGTCATCGACATAATCATAAAGTTTCCGTGTTCCGAAACAGAAACTGGTGATGGTTTTGTTATCGTTGTATCCTTTATATTTATTATTGATCACATCATTTTGGATTAAATCAACAACACCGTCGCTCAGCATTTCCGTATGAACTCCCAGATCTTTGTGATTTCCTAAACATTTTAAAACCGCATCAGGAATCGTCCCGATACCCATCTGTAAAGTGGATCTGTCTTCAATGAGTTCTGCTACATTTTTCCCTACTTCCATTTCTTCAGGACCTACTTTTGCGCCGTAATCCACTGTTTGAAGCTCTTCTTCGTGCCAAACCAGCTTGTTGATTTTGCTGATGTGAATCATTCCGTCTCCGTGAGTTCTCGGCATTAAAGGATTGACGATGGCAACAATTATTTTCGCAGTATCTACTGCAGCTCTGGCAACATCTACGGAAGTTCCCAAGGTACAGAAACCATGCTTATCCGGTGGGGAAACGGTAATTAAAGCAACATCCAACGGTAAAATATTTTTTCTGAAAAGAATAGGAATCTCACTTAAAAAAACAGGGACAAAATCTCCTCTGTCGGAATTTACGGCATCTCTTACAGGTGAAGAAACAAATAAAGAATTTACGAAAAATTTATCTTTATACTGAGGTTTTGCAATTTCAACATTTCCCTGCTGTGTTATGGAAACCATTTCTACATTTTCCAGGCGGTGAGACTGTCTTGCAAGCTCGTCGATCAGGTAATTGGGAGTACATGCACTTCCGTGGAAAAATACGCGGTTTCCGCTTTTAATGGTATAAATTGCTTCTTCTGCACTGATATAATTATACATACTGAATTTTTATATATTTTTTTCTGTGATTTAAAGATAGCTTATATTGTTTTTATTAAGACCAAATACCCAAAGATTTTTATCATGTTTGGCAGGAAATGAGCAATAAAAAACCGAATCTATCGGATTCGGTTTCTTTATACGTAATAAAAAATTATTCCTGCGAGCGGTCTTCCATTGTTTTGTCCTGTTCTTCCAGCCATGAAGTTTTATAAGAAGGATCTTCAACTTTTAGTGCTTCTTCCGTTATTTTCAACGGACGAAAAGGGTCAACCATTACAGCATATTCTTCCGTGAATTTTTTTCCGATACTTCTTTCCATTGCTCCCGGGTGAGGCCCGTGAACGATTCCTCCCGGATGAAGGGTAAAATCCATTAAATCAATATGGTTACGGCTCATGAAATCTCCTTCTGTGTAGAATAAAACTTCATCAGAATCGATATTCGAGTGGTTATATGGGGCAGGGATTGCCATCGGATGATAGTCGTACATTCTTGCGCAGAATGAGCAGACTACAAAATTGTGTCCTTCAAAATTCTGGTGAACCGGTGGCGGTTGATGAATCCTGCCTGTAATCGGTTCAAAATTCTTGATATTAAATTTATAAGGATAAAAGTATCCGTCCCAGCCGACAACATCGAAAGGATGCGTTGCATAAATGAAATCCGTGATCTGGTTTTCTTTTTTTACTTTTATTAAAAATTCTCCCTTTTCATCCTTCGGTTCAACGAAAGTCGGAGCTACGATATCTCTTTCGCAGAACGGAGAATGTTCCAGCAGCTGGCCAAACTCATTTCTGTATCTTTTCGGAGTATAAATCGGTGAATGGCTTTCCAGAACGAATAAAACAGTATCATTGGATTTTAATTCTACCTGATAAATGGTTCCCCGGGGAATAATTAAATAGTCACCTACAACAAATTCAAGATCTCCTACAAAAGTTTTGAGTGTTCCGCTTCCGTGATGAACGAAAAGAAGTTCGTCGCATTCCGCATTTTTATAGAAATAATCCATTGATTTTCTAGGTTTGGAAAGTCCCATTTTCAGGTCGTTATTGACCATAAGAAACTTCCTGCTGTCCAGAAAGTCATCTTCAGGAGTTACATTCATTCCCTTAAACATTCTTGGCGTTACATTTTTATCAACGGCAATTTTAGGCGTTACATCTTTGGCTTCACCAATTGATTTAATCTGTGTCGGACGGTGAATATGGTACAATAATGAAGAAATTCCATGAAAACCTTCCGTTCCGAAAAGCTGTTCATAGTAAAATTTATCTTCCGGAGATTTAAAGATCGTATGTCTTTTTTGGGGAATATTTCCCGACTGATGATATCTCATTTTACTTTTATATGTAGTTTTTCAAATGTAATAATTTTTGATGAATTGAATTTAAACAATATTTCATAAAAGTTTTGTGATTAAAAATTAATTGTTAGTTTTGTCTAACAAATTTAATTTCATGAAACGAATACTATTTTTTATTGTCTTTCTGTCCGGGTTTTGTTTTTCTCAGAAGACTGACAGTTTGAGTACGAATGAGTCCCAAACTATAGATTCACTTGCAATAAAAAGTAAAAAGGCAATTAAGACAAAAGACATTGATGATGTAGTTATGACAGGAACTTTGAAGCCTGTGAGCAGATCAAAAAGTCCTGTTGCCGTAGAAATATACAGTCAGAAATTTTTCCAGAAAAATCCAACACCGAATATTTTTGAAGCTATCTCGATGATTAATGGCGTAAAACCGCAACTGAACTGTTCAGTTTGTAATACGGGGGATATCCATATTAATGGTCTTGAAGGCCCTTACACGATGATTTTAATCGACGGAATGCCGATTGTCAGTTCACTTTCTACAGTCTACGGACTTAGTGGAATTCCAAACAGTCTGGTGGATAGAATAGAAGTAGTGAAAGGCCCGGCTTCTTCTATTTATGGTTCTGAAGCGATGGGCGGAGTTATCAATATTATCACCAAAAATGCACTGACTGCCCCGAAATTGAGCATTGATATGATGACCACGACCTGGAGCGAGAATAATCTCGACTTGTCAACAAAATTTAACGTTGGTAAGAATATCGCTTCTTTATTAAGCCTGAACTATTTCAGCTTTGAAAAAAAGTTTGATGAAAATAATGACAATTTTACGGACGGAGCTTTACAGAACAGGATTTCTGTATTCAATAAATGGAATTTCAGACGTAAGGAAAACCGGCAGGCAAGCTTTGCACTCAGGTACCTGTATGAAGATCGTTTCGGCGGAGAAATGCAGTGGAATAAATCGTACAGAGGAAGTAATGAAGTGTATGGTGAAAGCATTTATACAAATCGGATAGAAGCTTTCGGTGTTTATCAATGGCCTTTGAAAGAAAATATTATTACACAGTTTTCGTATAATTTTCATGATCAGAATTCATTTTATGGAGATAATCCTTTCACGGCGACCCAAAAAGTTATTTTTACACAAACTTACTGGGATAAAAAATTCGGAAATCATGATTTTATTGCAGGATTTACTTTTAAAAGGACTTTCTATGATGATAATACGCCCGGAACGGCGTCTTCTGACGGGCAGACAAATACCCCGATGAAATCTCCTATTTTCGGAATGTTTATTCAGGATCAGTGGGAAATTAATGAAAAAAATACAGTATTGCTGGGCTATCGGTTTGATTATGATAAAATTCATCATGCGATCCATTCTCCCCGTTTTGCATGGAAATTTTCTCCCAATCCTTATCATACGATCAGATTGAACTTTGGGACAGGTTTCCGGGTTGTTAATCTTTTTACGGAAGATCATGCAGCGCTTACAGGATCCCGTGAAGTTGTTGTTCAGTCAAATTTAAAACCTGAAAAATCAATCAACGGAAATCTTAATTACATCTGGAAAATCCCTGCAGGAAAAAACCTGATCAATCTTGATGCTTCCGCTTTTTATACGTATTTCAGCAACAAAATTGTAGGAGATTTCGATACTGATCCCTCAAAAATTATTTATGATAACCTTAATGGTTATGGTATTTCAAGAGGTTTATCTTTAAATGTGGATTACAATTTCAGTTTTCCCTTAAACGTCGGTCTGGGTGTGACTTATCTTGATGTTTATCAGAAATTTGATGATGAAAGGCAAAAATCGCAACAGCTTCATGCCCCGAAATGGAGTGGAACGTATAATTTGACCTATAGATTTGCAAGCAATTTGACGATAGACTTTACTGGCCAGTTTTATGGGCCAATGCTATTGCCGGTTTTACCGGATGATTACCGTCCTGAATATTCTCCGTTTTACACATTGGCCAATATTCAGATTTCAAAAAGTTTTACATCCGGATTTGAGGTGTATTGCGGAATCAAAAATTTATTCAATTTTACTCCGAAAGATCCTTTGATGCGGCCGTTTGATCCTTTTGATAAATATGTGAATGATCCTGTTGGTAATCCTTATCACTACACTTTTGATACGACGTACGGATATGCTCCAATGCAGAAGATAAGAGGATTTCTGGGAATAAAATACATTTTAAAATAAAGATTAAAACTTGTCAAATGAGAACTTTAGTGATATTTTTAATAGTTGTTCCGTCTTTTTGTCTTTCACAGATAAAGACAGTTACCTTTCATGAGGTAGAGGCTCAACAGAAAGAAAATCCAAAGCCCGTCATTATTCATATATATACGAGCTGGTGTTCGGTTTGTAAGATTGAATATTTTAAATTAAATAAAGACAAAAATCTGGTCAAATTAATCAATGAAAATTTTTACTTCATCAATTTTGATGCGGAAAAAATGAGAGAAAAAATCCATTTTCAGGGAGAAGAATTTAATTATCTACCTAACGGGAATTCCGGAATTCATGAATTGGTTTTGGCTTTATCAAAGAATAAAAAGCACCCTGTTTATCCATTATGGATTATTTTAGATAAAAATCAGAATTTAGTGGAGTATCACGAAGGAATTTTCACTCCCGAAGAGATGAAGCAAAAACTTAATGAAATTTTCAATCATTAAGTATCAATTTTGTAGTAAAAGTACGGCAATAATTGCTAAAATCGCAGGCAATGCCTGAACAAAAAATATCTTTTTCGTTGCTGAAATGGCTCCGTAAATTCCAGCTACCGCAACACATCCAAGAAAAAATAATGCGACGTTCGATTGCCACTTCGGATCTTCAATTAAGAATGACCAAATCAGTCCGGCAGCCAGAAAGCCATTATAAAGTCCCTGATTGGCAGCTAAACCTTTTGTGGGCTTAAACATTTCTGCGGGTAAAGCTGCTTTGAAAACTTCTTTACCTTTGGTTTCCCAAGCAAACATTTCCATCCAGAGAATATAAAGATGCTCAATGGCTACCACTGCAATTAAGATTTTGGCTACGATTTCCATAATTTACTGTTTTGTCATTGTAAAACTAAAAAAATAAAGTTAAGTTTGGTCATACAATTTCATAAATGGAAACTTTTAAGCAACATTTAGCTAAATTTATCAGTATTAATGAAGAAGAATTTGCTTCTGTTCTTTCATTTTTTCAGGTGCTGGAAGTTAAGAAAAAGCAGAATCTGATGCTGGAGGGAGAAATTTGCAGGTCGGTTTTCTTTGTTGTAAAAGGATGTGTGAGAAAATTTTTTATTAATGAAAAAGGTGTTGAGCAAACTACAGAATTTGCTATTGAGAACTGGTGGATCACCGATACTTTTGCTTATGAAAGACAGATAAAATCTAATTTCTTTATTCAGACGGTTGAAAAATCGATTCTTTTAAAAATTGATCTTCAATCCCAGGAAGAATTGTTAAGAAAGCATCCGGCAATGGAAAGGTATTTCAGAATGGTCTATCAACGTGCGTATGCTGCGGCGGAAAGAAGGATTCGGTATCTTTACGAACTCTCACGGGAAGAATCCTATATACTGTTCAGTACGCAGTATCCCTGGTTTATCCAGAGAATTCCGCAATATTTAATTGCTTCATTTTTAGGTTTTACCCCGGAATATTTAAGTGAAATCAGGGCAAAATTACGATCTTAAACCAGTTTAAGATTTTTATCGATGATAAGAATGAATTTTGTCTCAGAAATTTAAAACAAAATATTATGAGCGCAAGATTCAACATGGCAACGACCAATGCGGCCGCCTACAAAGCGGGAATAGGGATGGAAGCTGCCCTTCAGAACAGTTTTTTAAGCCCGATTCAGAAAGAATTAATTAAAATCAGAGCTTCCCAGATCAACGGTTGTGCATTCTGTCTGGATATGCATACGAAAGATGCTTTGAAATATGGTGAAACACCCCAGAGGATTTTCCTTCTGAATGCCTGGAGAGATGCTAAAGAATTTTTTACAGAAGAAGAACAGGTTATTTTAGCTGTTGCGGAAGAAATTACTTTGATCAGCCAGAAGGGACTTTCGGAAGAAACATATCAAAAAGCAAAAGAACTTTTCAATGAAATTCAGATTGCTGATATCATTATGGCTGCAATAACGATCAATATGTGGAACAGAATAGCGATCTCCACCCACATGCCGGTTGCGAAATAAACTTATTCAAAGTTATTCAAAAGGCGCCTTCTCAGTAACGGGAAGCGCCTTTTCTTATAGGGCTAAATTTATGTCAATCTGTATTCAGATCATCCGGGTTAAATATATTTGTGGTTTTTCCTGCAATTTGTCATCAATCAAAGCTCCGAAATCCTGAATGTAAGGTTGTTGATTATGTTTTGATAATCCTTCTTCGTTTTTCCAGATTTCATAGAAAACAAACTGATTTTTATCTTCAATTCCCTGGTGAAGCGTGTACAGTTCATTGGCTTCTTCTTTTCTTGTTTCTTCGACCATATGCTGAAGAACTTTCAGTACTTCATTCCTGAATTCTTCTTTTGCTTTGATAACAGCGGTTAAATAAATTTTCATAAGGCTAATTCCGTTTTTATTTCTTTTTCAAATATGTTAGTAAGATGTTCTCTGTACAGTTTCATATCTCGTTCTATGTTTGCATTTTTTTCTACATCATGAAAATGAAAACTGTCCATTTTTTCCAATGAAACAAAAGCATTCATTCTGTGGAATCCAAATAAAGGCCCGTTGTCAACACTCGTTTCATTGAAAAATTCTCCCGGAAGTGTAAAGGCTGTTTCAGGAGCATTCCAACTTGTGGTAACCGTGTATTTTCTGCCGCCCAGCATTCCTCCGGTTCCATAGTTAATCTCCGGATTTTCAGAGGTTCTTCCGTCATTCATATAAATTCCTTTGGCATGACCGGCTGTGAAAACTTCATCAATATATTTTTTGAAACCGTTGGGTAACTGAAACCACCAGATCGGTGTATGGTAAATAATATAATCTGCCCAGACGAACTTTTCAACTTCTTCATTTTTGTCATACCCTTTATCAATATTAGTGATTTTTACTTCTACATTTTCAAAATTTCTCAAAACCTGCAGAGTATTCTCTGCAATAGTCTGATTGTATTTTCCTCCCGAATGTCCAAAGTTCTGTCCGGCGTTAATAATTAGTACTTTTTTCATTGTTTTATGATTGTTTAAATTTTACTAGACAAAGGTATCAGGTAATTTACTATAAGTAAAATAATAAAAATCATAGCTAAGTATTATTTAAATGATATTGAGTATAAATATTTAATAATCAAAATCTTATTGCTTGAATAGACAGCCTTTATTGTTTATATTGATGTTAAAAATATTATAATTGTGATTATTAAAGTATATTTGCATCATAAAAGTAATACTTATGGTTAATTTAGAGTGGTACAGAACTTTTAAAGCAATCTATAAAACAGGAACGCTCACGGAAGCTGCAGATACGCTTTTCATTTCTCAACCGGGAGTGAGTTTACACCTGAGTTCTCTGGAAGCATATGTAGGATACAAATTGTTTGATAGAACTGGAAGGAAAATGATTCCGACCGAAAGAGGAAAGGTTTTATTTAATGCTATTTCTGAACCATTGACAAAACTGGAAGAAGTTGAAAAAAACTTCCAGAAATCAACAGAAAAACTTACTCCAACCATAAGTGTCGGCATGTGTTTTGAAACATTTCAGACAACCCTGGAGCAATATGTTTCAAGTTTACCCTTTAATCTTATTATCAGTTTCGGGGAATATCGGGAAATGCTGGATCAGCTGGATAAAGGAATTTTAGACTTAATTATCACTCCTAAAAAAGGAACTTCTCCTAATATTCTTCACGAAGCATTTTCTTCTGAACAGATTATTCTTGTTGGTGGAAAAGATGTTGATATACAGGAATTTGAAAATGTTCTAAATGACAAAGGCATTGAACATGCTGAAGAGTGGCTGAAAAATGAAAAATGGTACGGTACTGCAGGAGATATGGAACATCTTTTTCAATTCTGGATCCTTAATTTTGGTCACAAACCGAATTTCCGACCGAATTATATTGTCCCAAATCTCAATTCCATCGTACGATGCCTGAAAGGAGGCACGGGGCTGGCTGTCGTTCCTGATTTTCTTTGTAAAAAAGAAATTGAGAATGGGGAAGTGAAACTGATCTGGGAAGGGGAGAAAAAACTGGAAAATACACTGTATTTTGGATGCAGAAAAAATACTAGTTATCAAAATGAAATCAATCATATTAAAGGATTATTCAGAAAAGTCATGGGAAAAGAAGATACCTTGGTGGTATAGATTTCTATAAATATTTTTATAAACAATAAATTAATAAAAATTTAAAATATGCAGAAAAAAACATATCCGGGCCAGCCTGTGATTACATTAAATAATGGTATTGATATTCCGGCTTTAGGCTTCGGAGTATGGCAGATGGAAGATTTAAAAGAATGTGAAAATGCGGTGATCAAAGCCATTGAAACCGGCTACAGAATGATCGATACGGCTGCTATTTATCAGAATGAAACGGCTGTAGGGAATGCCATCAAAAACAGTGGAGCAGACAGGGAAGAATTATTTATCACATCAAAGCTTTGGGTTCAGGATACATCGTATGAAAAGGCAAAAAGTGCTTTTCAGAGAACTTTGGACAGATTACAACTGGATTATCTTGATATGTACCTTATCCACTGGCCGTATGCCGATTTCTTAGGAGCATGGAAAGCAATGGAGGAACTTTATCAGGAAGGAAAGATCAAGGCGATAGGAGTCTGCAATTTTACAGTGGAAAAATTAGAAGAATTAAAAGCTCAGGTAAATATTCTTCCGGTTATTAATCAGATTGAACTGCACCCGATCTTTCAGCAGAAGGAACTGCAGGTTTATAACAGGGAAAATAATATCATCACCCAACCGTGGAGCCCTCTTGGAAACGGTAATGCCGGTTTGCTGGAAAATAAAGAATTAAAAGCTATCGGTGAAAAATACAGCAAAACTGTTGCCCAGGTGATTTTAAGATGGCATCTTCAGGAGGGTTTCTGCGTAATCCCAAAATCGGTGACTCCTTCAAGAATAGAAGAAAACTTTAATGTTTTTGATTTTAAATTATCAGAAGACGAAATGAATGTTGTCCGTTCTTTAGATACCGGCAAAAGATTATTCTTTGATCCGAAAGATTCTGCATGGGAACAAAAAATGCTTAATGCGGTTGCAGATATTTAATTTTAAATCACGAATTTAATAGAAAGAAGTAATAAATATTTATTGCTTCTTTTTTTATTAAAAAATATCATTTAACTTTACTTTAAACTTAATAACTAAAATTATGGAAACAAAAGTAAATGAACAGATTACAGACGCTGTAACACAATCTAATGTAAAAGTAGTAGGAGAATCTCCTGCTATGGCACTTGCAAATGTTTATCAAACTGCTGCTCATTCCACAGGGCTTATGTTTGAAAATGCGGTTAATGCTCAGAACCAGCAGAATATTCTGGCACAGGCAGCAGCAAATCAAGGAATAGCACAGATTTACAGCATCGATACTATTTCAGATGCTATTGCTATTGCAAAAATGTTGAATGGCAATGCTTAGGATATTGGAAAACTTTTAGAGGCGATGAAGGAAGCTGAGAAATTTCACCTGAATCATAGTTAAAGCAGAGTAAATTCTTTATATTTTTGCTGACTTAAAAGTGCTAGATTTCATCATGAAAAAAATAATTTTACCGTTTATCCTGTTCTTAATTATTTCCTGCAGCAGTAATGATGAAGATCAGAATTTCAGCAATAAAACTTCAATTGTCGGAAAATGGTATATTGAAAAATCTGAGATTTACCGGTCTTTAAATCAGCAGATTCAGACTTCTTTCTCAACGGAGTGCCAGAAAATCAGCACCCATGAATTTACTTCTTCGCATCTTATTTCAATCTCTTTCGCTCAAAACAATAATACCTGCGAAAAAACAGATGCTGTAGCAAGGAAATATACGTTCGAGAAAGGAAGTGGTAAATTCTGGTTTGAAGGTGAGGAAAATTATCCGTATTTCGTAACTAAGCTTACTCCAACCGATATGGTTATGGAAGACCGTACTCAGGATTTTGACGGGGACGGAACCAAAGATATACTAAGACGTTTTTATAAAAGAATTGATTAAAATAAAAACTCCTTTCGGTCTGAAAGGAGTTTATTTATATATTTAATAAGTTATTTCGTAAGATCAAGTCCTCCGAAATTTCCGGAACTCATCATGAGATAAACTCCTTGGGTTTTATCTAAAGTATTCCAGTAGGCATGAAGATCTTCCGCGTTGGTGAAAACTTTCAGATTTTCATTTTTAAACTTTTCTTTGATCAGGTCGGGAGAAATCGGTTCCATTCTTTTAATCTTTAAAGCATCTTCAGAATAGAAAACAACAGCTTCATCCAGTCCATCCATCGCATGGTCATACTGTTCAAGGAAAACAGGATTTAAACTTGAATACGTATGCAATTCCAGAAAACCGTATTTATTTTCATTTTTAAACTGCTCCTGAAAAGCTTTTACCGTAGCTTTTACTTTACTAGGAGCGTGGGCAAAATCTTTGTAAAGCGTTCCGTTATCTTCCCGTTCTACTTTTTCAAGACGTTTTGATGCGCCTTTAAAACTCATGATGGCTTCGTAGAAATCTTCATCCATAATTCCCAATGTATGACAGATATATCTTGCGCCCTCCATATTGAGCAGATTATGAGCCCCGAAAACGGAAAGAGGTACATCTCCCATTTCTGTTTTTAAATGAACTTGTCCGTTACTGATTTCGTAATCCGGAGTTTTATAAGGAATCTTTCTGAAATAATTTTCAGCCGCTTCCACAACTTTCACCACTTCAGGATCCTCTTCATTATATACCAAAACGCCACCTGCCGTAATACTTGATACAAATTTTCTGAACTGTTCTATATAATCATCAAAAGTTTTGAAAACGTTGATATGATCCCACGCAATTCCGCTCAGCAAAGCAATATTAGGCTGATACAATAAAAATTTTGAACGGAGATCGATAGGAGAGGACAGGTATTCATCACCTTCCAACACCATAAAGTCGTTGTCTTGTGTTAATTTTACCATACAGTCAAAACCTTCAAGCTGAGCTCCCACCATATAGTCTACGTTTTTCTGATGAAAATTCAGCACGTGGAGGATCATCGAAGTGATGGTAGTTTTTCCGTGGGAACCTGCGATCACAACTCTTGTTTTATTTTTTGACTGCTCGTATAGAAATTCGGGATAAGAATATATTTTTAAACCTAATTCTTTAGCTCTTGCTAGTTCAGGATTATCCTGATGAGCATGCATTCCTAGAATGACCGCATCTATATCAGCAGTAATTTTTTCCGGAAACCAGCCCATTTCTTCAGGTAAAATTCCTTTATTTTCAAGCCTGGATCTCGAAGGCTCAAAAACAGCATCATCCGAACCTGTTACCTGATATCCTTTATCCTTTAAAGCAATCGCAAGATTATGCATCGCGCTTCCGCCGATAGCAATGAAATGAGTCTTCAATTGTATTACTGTTTTTTTACATTATTATTAATGATCTCCTGAAAAGCATTGGTAATATTTAACCAGTTTGTCTTATAATTAGACATGATCGCGCTGGCATCTGTTTTACTGCCTTCGTTGGGACCTTTTTTGATCGTAATAGATGTTGATATAAAATCGTAGATCTTCTTATGATCTTCCTGTATTCTTCTGAAATTATTTTGTGAAAGCGTATTATTTATCTTTTTTAAATCTTCATCCGATATTTTAAAAGTCTGTTTTATCTTTTTGCCCTGCCCCTCAAAAGAGTAATGCGCTTCATTTCCTTTAATAAGAAGATTTTCATAAATCGGTGCATAGCCTCCGCTCTTAGAATAACTGATATCAAAATCCGAATACACTTTCTGGCTGTTGCATGATACTAATACTATGATCGCCAATAAGATTTCTAATATTCTTTTCATAATTCTTCTACTTTAATTACCTGAATCTTTTTGTTCTGACTTTTTAGCTTTTAGCTCTTCATCATAATTGTGCAGTACATTAAAATCTTCTGTCTGCTCAATGGCGGTCATTATTTTGTGTAAAATTTCCTGAGCATTTTCTTTATCATAATCAATATTAAGTGGCGCCTTAAATTCCATTGTAGGCTTTACACCCGTGACTTTTACTCGAAGGCCTTTTTTATCGAAAGCCCTGCGGAAGCCGTTTATTTTTATCGGAATGACAATCGGCCGCTGATTTTTTACCAGTTTCGCCGTCCCTCTTCTTCCTTGTGCAAAGGCAGAAGTCGTTCCCTGAGGAAAAGTGGCTACCCAACCGTTATCCAGAGCCTTCATTATATTATCCACCTCGCTCATATCTACCATTCTGTTCACATTTTTACCCTCAGCCCTCCAAGTTCTTTTTACCGTTACAGCGCCGGCGATTTTAAAGATTTTAGGTAAAATTCCTTTATTCATCGTTTCTTCTGCTGCAACGTAATAAAAATCAATTTTTGGATTCAGCAGATAGATAGGGTTTTTTATAGTGTTCAGATATCCGTTATTCACTGCGCAGAAAGCGTGATACATTGCCGCTACGTCAGCAAAATACGTCTGATGGTTAGATACAAACAAAACATTGGAATCAGGAAGATCCACAAGATGCTCGGTGCCTGTAATTTTTAGTTTATTAAAGCCATTGAATCTTCGGTAAGACACAATTCCTAATATAAAAATGATTATCCTTTTTAAAAAATAAGGAGTTCCGAACGCATCGGTGAAAATGTTTTTCTTCGCCATCTCTCAATTAAACACAGTGGTGCAAAGTTACATTTTTTTCAGTAATTGGCTGAATTCGCTTAATATCATTGCTGTTGCGCCCCAAATGATATATCCGTTGAAGTTGATCACCGGGACTTCGCTTCCTCCTGCGGTAGATAATGCCATAATTTCGGGCTGATCCGGAAGGTTTAAAAAACATGTGATCGGAAATTCGATAACTTCCACCGCCTCAGTTTGCTGTAAGATAAACTCAGGATTTTTCTTCGTATAAGATATATAAGGATATACATAAAAATTACTTGGCGGGATATAAATTGGCGACATTTCCCGGATAATTCTTACATAATGCTTTTCAACTCCGATCTCTTCAGAGGTTTCACGGACTGCAGTTTCAGCAAAATCCCTGTCCGCTTCCTCGCGTTTCCCGCCAGGCAGAGAAATTTGTCCGCTATGCCTGTCATGTTCATTGATAGTCCTTTGGATCAGCGGAAAGTGCCATTCATCATTCTTAAGATAAAGAATAATATTTACAGCAGCAAACTTCGGATTCTTTGTCAAAACTTCATCATAAGTAAAAACAGGCCGGTAAGGCGGTGAGAAAACTCCATGGGCATTTTCCCCCGGCAATTCAGCAATCTTTATTTTTCTTAATAAATCTTTTCCAAAACTCATATCCAAATTTAATAATATATTTTGAAGAAAGGAAACCAACAGAGGGATTTAACAAACATTGACACGAATAGTAGAAAATGAAAAAGATAACCTTATATATACTCTATGTATCCAATACAGAACTTATTCTCTTTCCAACCCTTTACTCTCCGACCTATAAATGCTTCAATTAGGAGCTTTTTCCGGCTATCCGCTCATACTCCTCGCACCATTGCTTTCTTTGCTGAGTCCTAAGCTTTCCTCCACTTGCTGTGGGGTATCCGCTACTATCCGGGCTAGGTTGTGGGTGCTTGATTTCAACGGTCACCACTCAAAAACATATGATCTAAACCCTCCAACTCTTTTCTTAGAATAAAAAAAACCTTTACTATTTAAATTCACCATCTGCGCCATCTGCAAAATCTGCGAGAGCTTAAATACAAAAACAAACCATACACACACTCCCGAAACACTAACATCCTCCAACATTTATCCTCTATACCCCAAAAGCTAAACATTAGTTTAAAATTATTCTCTTTAGTATTCAGTGGGTTAAGGGGTAAATGTGAATCAAAAGTAAACTTTATGTTAAG
>NZ_CDRNIQ010000002.1:0-14421 GCF_977014045.1 Chryseobacterium lineare
TTACGTATTGCTAAGGTTAAAACGAGTCTCTTGGGACCCATAGACAGCACCTGCTTACGGTTCACTACTCACGACGATGTTTTTTTTGGTACCTTTTTTTCACCGGAAAGGACCCGTAAAGTGATAATGATTATCATCTACATATCACAACGTGCGTGGAGGCCATCAAACCACGTCAAATAATCAATTATGACGCAGGTATCGTATTAATTGATCTGCATCAACTTAACGTAAAAACAACTTCAGACAATACAAATCAGCGACACTGAATACGGGGCAACCTCATGTCAACGAAGAACAGAACCCGCAGAACAACAACCCGCAACATCCGCTTTCCTAACCAAATGATTGAACAAATTAACATCGCTCTTGAGCAAAAAGGGTCCGGGAATTTCTCAGCCTGGGTCATTGAAGCCTGCCGTCGGAGACTAACGTCAGAAAAGAGAGCATATACATCAATTAAAAGTGATGAAGAATGAACATCCCGCGTTCTTCCCTCCGAACAGGACGATATTGTAAATTCACTTAATTACGAGGGCATTGCAGTAATTGAGTTGCAGTTTTACCACTTTCCTGACAGTGACAGACTGCGTGTTGGCTCTGTCACAGACTAAATAGTTTGAATGATTAGCAGTTATGGTGATCAGTCAACCACCAGGGAATAATCCTTCATATTATTATCGTGCTTCACCAACGCTGCCTCAATTGCTCTGAATGCTTCCAGAGACACCTTATGTTCTATACATGCAATTACAACATCAGGGTAACTCATAGAAATGGTGCTATTAAGCATATTTTTTACACGAATCAGATCCACGGAGGGATCATCAGCAGATTGTTCTTTATTCATTTTGTCGCTCCATGCGCTTGCTCTTCATCTAGCGGTTAAAATATTACTTCAAATCTTTCTGTATGAAGATTTGAGCACGTTGGCCTTACATACATCTGTCGGTTGTATTTCCCTCCAGAATGCCAGCAGGACCGCACTTTGTTACGCAACCAATACTATTAAGTGAAAACATTCCTAATATTTGACATAAATCATCAACAAAACACAAGGAGGTCAGACCAGATTGAAACGATAAAAACGATAATGCAAACTACGCGCCCTCGTATCACATGGAAGGTTTTACCAATGGCTCAGGTTGCCATTTTTAAAGAAATATTCGATCAAGTGCGAAAAGATTTAGACTGTGAATTGTTTTATTCTGAACTAAAACGTCACAACGTCTCACATTATATTTACTATCTAGCCACAGATAATATTCACATCGTGTTAGAAAACGATAACACCGTGTTAATAAAAGGACTTAAAAAGGTTGTAAATGTTAAATTCTCAAGAAACACGCATCTTATAGAAACGTCCTATGATAGGTTGAAATCAAGAGAAATCACATTTCAGCAATACAGGGAAAATCTTGCTAAAGCAGGAGTTTTCCGATGGGTTACAAATATCCATGAACATAAAAGATATTACTATACCTTTGATAATTCATTACTATTTACTGAGAGCATTCAGAACACTACACAAATCTTTCCACGCTAAATCATAACGTCCGGTTTCTTCCGTGTCAGCACCGGGGCGTTGGCATAATGCAATACGTGTACGCGCTAAACCCTGTGTGCATCGTTTTAATTATTCCCGGACACTCCCGCAGAGAAGTTCCCCGTCAGGGCTGTGGACATAGTTAATCCGGGAATACAATGACGATTCATCGCACCTGACATACATTAATAAATATTAACAATATGAAATTTCAACTCATTGTTTAGGGTTTGTTTAATTTTCTACACATACGATTCTGCGAACTTCAAAAAGCATCGGGAATAACACCATGAAAAAAATGCTACTCGCTACTGCGCTGGCCCTGCTTATTACAGGATGTGCTCAACAGACGTTTACTGTTCAAAACAAACCGGCAGCAGTAGCACCAAAGGAAACCATCACCCATCATTTCTTCGTTTCTGGAATTGGGCAGAAGAAAACTGTCGATGCAGCCAAAATTTGTGGCGGCGCAGAAAATGTTGTTAAAACAGAAACCCAGCAAACATTCGTAAATGGATTGCTCGGTTTTATTACTTTAGGCATTTATACTCCGCTGGAAGCGCGTGTGTATTGCTCACAATAATTGCATGAGTTGCCCATCGATATGGGCAACTCTATCTGCACTGCTCATTAATATACTTCTGGGTTCCTTCCAGTTGTTTTTGCATAGTGATCAGCCTCTCTCTGAGGGTGAAATAATCCCGTTCAGCGGTGTCTGCCAGTCGGGGGGAGGCTGCATTATCCACGCCGGAGGCGGTGGTGGCTTCACGCACTGACTGACAGACTGCTTTGATGTGCAACCGACGACGACCAGCGGCAACATCATCACGCAGAGCATCATTTTCAGCTTTAGCATCAGCTAACTCCTTCGTGTATTTTGCATCGAGCGCAGCAACATCACGCTGACGCATCTGCATGTCAGTAATTGCCGCGTTCGCCAGCTTCAGTTCTCTGGCATTTTTGTCGCGCTGGGCTTTGTAGGTAATGGCGTTATCACGGTAATGATTAACAGCCCATGACAGGCAGACGATGATGCAGATAACCAGAGCGGAGATAATCGCGGTGACTCTGCTCATACATCAATCTCTCTGACCGTTCCGCCCGCTTCTTTGAATTTTGCAATCAGGCTGTCAGCCTTATGCTCGAACTGACCATAACCAGCGCCCGGCAGTGAAGCCCAGATATTGCTGCAACGGTCGATTGCCTGACGGATATCACCACGATCAATCATAGGTAAAGCGCCACGCTCCTTAATCTGCTGCAATGCCACAGCGTCCTGACTTTTCGGAGAGAAGTCTTTCAGGCCAAGCTGCTTGCGGTAGGCATCCCACCAACGGGAAAGAAGCTGGTAGCGTCCGGCGCCTGTTGATTTGAGTTTTGGGTTTAGCGTGACAAGTTTGCGAGGGTGATCGGAGTAATCAGTAAATAGCTCTCCGCCTACAATGACGTCATAACCATGATTTCTGGTTTTCTGACGTCCGTTATCAGTTCCCTCCGACCACGCCAGCATATCGAGGAACGCCTTACGTTGATTATTGATTTCTACCATCTTCTACTCCGGCTTTTTTAGCAGCGAAGCGTTTGATAAGCGAACCAATCGAGTCAGTACCGATGTAGCCGATAAACACGCTCGTTATATAAGCGAGATTGCTACTTAGTCCGGCGAAGTCGAGAAGGTCACGAATGAACTAGGCGATAATGGCGCACATCGTTGCGTCGATTACTGTTTTTGTAAACGCACCGCCATTATATCTGCCGCGAAGGTACGCCATTGCAAACGCAAGGATTGCCCCGATGCCTTGTTCCTTTGCCGCGAGAATGGCGGCCAACAGGTCATGTTTTTCTGGCATCTTCATGTCTTACCCCCAATAAGGGGATTTGCTCTATTTAATTAGGAATAAGGTCGATTACTGATAGAACAAATCCAGGCTACTGTGTTTAGTAATCAGATTTGTTCGTGACCGATATGCACGGGCAAAACGGCAGGAGGTTGTTAGCGCAAAAAAAAAATTCCAAAAAAAAAATTCCAAAAAAAAAAAGCGGTTCACTACTCACGACGATGTTTTTTTTGGTACCTTTTTTTTCACCGGAAAGGACCCGTAAAGTGATAATGATTATCATCTACATATCACAACGTGCGTGGAGGCCATCAAACCACGTCAAATAATCAATTATGACGCAGGTATCGTATTAATTGATCTGCATCAACTTAACGTAAAAACAACTTCAGACAATACAAATCAGCGACACTGAATACGGGGCAACCTCATGTCAACGAAGAACAGAACCCGCAGAACAACAACCCGCAACATCCGCTTTCCTAACCAAATGATTGAACAAATTAACATCGCTCTTGAGCAAAAAGGGTCCGGGAATTTCTCAGCCTGGGTCATTGAAGCCTGCCGTCGGAGACTAACGTCAGAAAAGAGAGCATATACATCAATTAAAAGTGATGAAGAATGAACATCCCGCGTTCTTCCCTCCGAACAGGACGATATTGTAAATTCACTTAATTACGAGGGCATTGCAGTAATTGAGTTGCAGTTTTACCACTTTCCTGACAGTGACAGACTGCGTGTTGGCTCTGTCACAGACTAAATAGTTTGAATGATTAGCAGTTATGGTGATCAGTCAACCACCAGGGAATAATCCTTCATATTATTATCGTGCTTCACCAACGCTGCCTCAATTGCTCTGAATGCTTCCAGAGACACCTTATGTTCTATACATGCAATTACAACATCAGGGTAACTCATAGAAATGGTGCTATTAAGCATATTTTTTACACGAATCAGATCCACGGAGGGATCATCAGCAGATTGTTCTTTATTCATTTTGTCGCTCCATGCGCTTGCTCTTCATCTAGCGGTTAAAATATTACTTCAAATCTTTCTGTATGAAGATTTGAGCACGTTGGCCTTACATACATCTGTCGGTTGTATTTCCCTCCAGAATGCCAGCAGGACCGCACTTTGTTACGCAACCAATACTATTAAGTGAAAACATTCCTAATATTTGACATAAATCATCAACAAAACACAAGGAGGTCAGACCAGATTGAAACGATAAAAACGATAATGCAAACTACGCGCCCTCGTATCACATGGAAGGTTTTACCAATGGCTCAGGTTGCCATTTTTAAAGAAATATTCGATCAAGTGCGAAAAGATTTAGACTGTGAATTGTTTTATTCTGAACTAAAACGTCACAACGTCTCACATTATATTTACTATCTAGCCACAGATAATATTCACATCGTGTTAGAAAACGATAACACCGTGTTAATAAAAGGACTTAAAAAGGTTGTAAATGTTAAATTCTCAAGAAACACGCATCTTATAGAAACGTCCTATGATAGGTTGAAATCAAGAGAAATCACATTTCAGCAATACAGGGAAAATCTTGCTAAAGCAGGAGTTTTCCGATGGGTTACAAATATCCATGAACATAAAAGATATTACTATACCTTTGATAATTCATTACTATTTACTGAGAGCATTCAGAACACTACACAAATCTTTCCACGCTAAATCATAACGTCCGGTTTCTTCCGTGTCAGCACCGGGGCGTTGGCATAATGCAATACGTGTACGCGCTAAACCCTGTGTGCATCGTTTTAATTATTCCCGGACACTCCCGCAGAGAAGTTCCCCGTCAGGGCTGTGGACATAGTTAATCCGGGAATACAATGACGATTCATCGCACCTGACATACATTAATAAATATTAACAATATGAAATTTCAACTCATTGTTTAGGGTTTGTTTAATTTTCTACACATACGATTCTGCGAACTTCAAAAAGCATCGGGAATAACACCATGAAAAAAATGCTACTCGCTACTGCGCTGGCCCTGCTTATTACAGGATGTGCTCAACAGACGTTTACTGTTCAAAACAAACCGGCAGCAGTAGCACCAAAGGAAACCATCACCCATCATTTCTTCGTTTCTGGAATTGGGCAGAAGAAAACTGTCGATGCAGCCAAAATTTGTGGCGGCGCAGAAAATGTTGTTAAAACAGAAACCCAGCAAACATTCGTAAATGGATTGCTCGGTTTTATTACTTTAGGCATTTATACTCCGCTGGAAGCGCGTGTGTATTGCTCACAATAATTGCATGAGTTGCCCATCGATATGGGCAACTCTATCTGCACTGCTCATTAATATACTTCTGGGTTCCTTCCAGTTGTTTTTGCATAGTGATCAGCCTCTCTCTGAGGGTGAAATAATCCCGTTCAGCGGTGTCTGCCAGTCGGGGGAGGCTGCATTATCCACGCCGGAGGCGGTGGTGGCTTCACGCACTGACTGACAGACTGCTTTGATGTGCAACCGACGACGACCAGCGGCAACATCATCACGCAGAGCATCATTTTCAGCTTTAGCATCAGCTAACTCCTTCGTGTATTTTGCATCGAGCGCAGCAACATCACGCTGACGCATCTGCATGTCAGTAATTGCCGCGTTCGCCAGCTTCAGTTCTCTGGCATTTTTGTCGCGCTGGGCTTTGTAGGTAATGGCGTTATCACGGTAATGATTAACAGCCCATGACAGGCAGACGATGATGCAGATAACCAGAGCGGAGATAATCGCGGTGACTCTGCTCATACATCAATCTCTCTGACCGTTCCGCCCGCTTCTTTGAATTTTGCAATCAGGCTGTCAGCCTTATGCTCGAACTGACCATAACCAGCGCCCGGCAGTGAAGCCCAGATATTGCTGCAACGGTCGATTGCCTGACGGATATCACCACGATCAATCATAGGTAAAGCGCCACGCTCCTTAATCTGCTGCAATGCCACAGCGTCCTGACTTTTCGGAGAGAAGTCTTTCAGGCCAAGCTGCTTGCGGTAGGCATCCCACCAACGGGAAAGAAGCTGGTAGCGTCCGGCGCCTGTTGATTTGAGTTTTGGGTTTAGCGTGACAAGTTTGCGAGGGTGATCGGAGTAATCAGTAAATAGCTCTCCGCCTACAATGACGTCATAACCATGATTTCTGGTTTTCTGACGTCCGTTATCAGTTCCCTCCGACCACGCCAGCATATCGAGGAACGCCTTACGTTGATTATTGATTTCTACCATCTTCTACTCCGGCTTTTTTAGCAGCGAAGCGTTTGATAAGCGAACCAATCGAGTCAGTACCGATGTAGCCGATAAACACGCTCGTTATATAAGCGAGATTGCTACTTAGTCCGGCGAAGTCGAGAAGGTCACGAATGAACTAGGCGATAATGGCGCACATCGTTGCGTCGATTACTGTTTTTGTAAACGCACCGCCATTATATCTGCCGCGAAGGTACGCCATTGCAAACGCAAGGATTGCCCCGATGCCTTGTTCCTTTGCCGCGAGAATGGCGGCCAACAGGTCATGTTTTTCTGGCATCTTCATGTCTTACCCCCAATAAGGGGATTTGCTCTATTTAATTAGGAATAAGGTCGATTACTGATAGAACAAATCCAGGCTACTGTGTTTAGTAATCAGATTTGTTCGTGACCGATATGCACGGGCAAAACGGCAGGAGGTTGTTAGCGCAAAAAAAAAATTCCAAAAAAAAAATTCCAAAAAAAAAAGCGACTAACAAACACAATCTGATGGCAGGTGCTGTCTATGGGTCCCAAAGGTAGCCCGTCTCAACGGGAGCATGAGACCAAGCAGACGGGCAAGACGCGTATTGCTAAGGTTAAAACGAGTCTCTTGGGACCCATAGACAGCACCTGCCATCAGATTGTGTTTGTTAGTCGCTTTTTTTTTGGAATTTTTTTTTTGGAATTTTTTTTTTGCGCTAACAACCTCCTGCCGTTTTGCCCGTGCATATCGGTCACGAACAAATCTGATTACTAAACACAGTAGCCTGGATTTGTTCTATCAGTAATCGACCTTATTCCTAATTAAATAGAGCAAATCCCCTTATTGGGGGTAAGACATGAAGATGCCAGAAAAACATGACCTGTTGGCCGCCATTCTCGCGGCAAAGGAACAAGGCATCGGGGCAATCCTTGCGTTTGCAATGGCGTACCTTCGCGGCAGATATAATGGCGGTGCGTTTACAAAAACAGTAATCGACGCAACGATGTGCGCCATTATCGCCTAGTTCATTCGTGACCTTCTCGACTTCGCCGGACTAAGTAGCAATCTCGCTTATATAACGAGCGTGTTTATCGGCTACATCGGTACTGACTCGATTGGTTCGCTTATCAAACGCTTCGCTGCTAAAAAAGCCGGAGTAGAAGATGGTAGAAATCAATAATCAACGTAAGGCGTTCCTCGATATGCTGGCGTGGTCGGAGGGAACTGATAACGGACGTCAGAAAACCAGAAATCATGGTTATGACGTCATTGTAGGCGGAGAGCTATTTACTGATTACTCCGATCACCCTCGCAAACTTGTCACGCTAAACCCAAAACTCAAATCAACAGGCGCCGGACGCTACCAGCTTCTTTCCCGTTGGTGGGATGCCTACCGCAAGCAGCTTGGCCTGAAAGACTTCTCTCCGAAAAGTCAGGACGCTGTGGCATTGCAGCAGATTAAGGAGCGTGGCGCTTTACCTATGATTGATCGTGGTGATATCCGTCAGGCAATCGACCGTTGCAGCAATATCTGGGCTTCACTGCCGGGCGCTGGTTATGGTCAGTTCGAGCATAAGGCTGACAGCCTGATTGCAAAATTCAAAGAAGCGGGCGGAACGGTCAGAGAGATTGATGTATGAGCAGAGTCACCGCGATTATCTCCGCTCTGGTTATCTGCATCATCGTCTGCCTGTCATGGGCTGTTAATCATTACCGTGATAACGCCATTACCTACAAAGCCCAGCGCGACAAAAATGCCAGAGAACTGAAGCTGGCGAACGCGGCAATTACTGACATGCAGATGCGTCAGCGTGATGTTGCTGCGCTCGATGCAAAATACACGAAGGAGTTAGCTGATGCTAAAGCTGAAAATGATGCTCTGCGTGATGATGTTGCCGCTGGTCGTCGTCGGTTGCACATCAAAGCAGTCTGTCAGTCAGTGCGTGAAGCCACCACCGCCTCCGGCGTGGATAATGCAGCCTCCCCCGACTGGCAGACACCGCTGAACGGGATTATTTCACCCTCAGAGAGAGGCTGATCACTATGCAAAAACAACTGGAAGGAACCCAGAAGTATATTAATGAGCAGTGCAGATAGAGTTGCCCATATCGATGGGCAACTCATGCAATTATTGTGAGCAATACACACGCGCTTCCAGCGGAGTATAAATGCCTAAAGTAATAAAACCGAGCAATCCATTTACGAATGTTTGCTGGGTTTCTGTTTTAACAACATTTTCTGCGCCGCCACAAATTTTGGCTGCATCGACAGTTTTCTTCTGCCCAATTCCAGAAACGAAGAAATGATGGGTGATGGTTTCCTTTGGTGCTACTGCTGCCGGTTTGTTTTGAACAGTAAACGTCTGTTGAGCACATCCTGTAATAAGCAGGGCCAGCGCAGTAGCGAGTAGCATTTTTTTCATGGTGTTATTCCCGATGCTTTTTGAAGTTCGCAGAATCGTATGTGTAGAAAATTAAACAAACCCTAAACAATGAGTTGAAATTTCATATTGTTAATATTTATTAATGTATGTCAGGTGCGATGAATCGTCATTGTATTCCCGGATTAACTATGTCCACAGCCCTGACGGGGAACTTCTCTGCGGGAGTGTCCGGGAATAATTAAAACGATGCACACAGGGTTTAGCGCGTACACGTATTGCATTATGCCAACGCCCCGGTGCTGACACGGAAGAAACCGGACGTTATGATTTAGCGTGGAAAGATTTGTGTAGTGTTCTGAATGCTCTCAGTAAATAGTAATGAATTATCAAAGGTATAGTAATATCTTTTATGTTCATGGATATTTGTAACCCATCGGAAAACTCCTGCTTTAGCAAGATTTTCCCTGTATTGCTGAAATGTGATTTCTCTTGATTTCAACCTATCATAGGACGTTTCTATAAGATGCGTGTTTCTTGAGAATTTAACATTTACAACCTTTTTAAGTCCTTTTATTAACACGGTGTTATCGTTTTCTAACACGATGTGAATATTATCTGTGGCTAGATAGTAAATATAATGTGAGACGTTGTGACGTTTTAGTTCAGAATAAAACAATTCACAGTCTAAATCTTTTCGCACTTGATCGAATATTTCTTTAAAAATGGCAACCTGAGCCATTGGTAAAACCTTCCATGTGATACGAGGGCGCGTAGTTTGCATTATCGTTTTTATCGTTTCAATCTGGTCTGACCTCCTTGTGTTTTGTTGATGATTTATGTCAAATATTAGGAATGTTTTCACTTAATAGTATTGGTTGCGTAACAAAGTGCGGTCCTGCTGGCATTCTGGAGGGAAATACAACCGACAGATGTATGTAAGGCCAACGTGCTCAAATCTTCATACAGAAAGATTTGAAGTAATATTTTAACCGCTAGATGAAGAGCAAGCGCATGGAGCGACAAAATGAATAAAGAACAATCTGCTGATGATCCCTCCGTGGATCTGATTCGTGTAAAAAATATGCTTAATAGCACCATTTCTATGAGTTACCCTGATGTTGTAATTGCATGTATAGAACATAAGGTGTCTCTGGAAGCATTCAGAGCAATTGAGGCAGCGTTGGTGAAGCACGATAATAATATGAAGGATTATTCCCTGGTGGTTGACTGATCACCATAACTGCTAATCATTCAAACTATTTAGTCTGTGACAGAGCCAACACGCAGTCTGTCACTGTCAGGAAAGTGGTAAAACTGCAACTCAATTACTGCAATGCCCTCGTAATTAAGTGAATTTACAATATCGTCCTGTTCGGAGGGAAGAACGCGGGATGTTCATTCTTCATCACTTTTAATTGATGTATATGCTCTCTTTTCTGACGTTAGTCTCCGACGGCAGGCTTCAATGACCCAGGCTGAGAAATTCCCGGACCCTTTTTGCTCAAGAGCGATGTTAATTTGTTCAATCATTTGGTTAGGAAAGCGGATGTTGCGGGTTGTTGTTCTGCGGGTTCTGTTCTTCGTTGACATGAGGTTGCCCCGTATTCAGTGTCGCTGATTTGTATTGTCTGAAGTTGTTTTTACGTTAAGTTGATGCAGATCAATTAATACGATACCTGCGTCATAATTGATTATTTGACGTGGTTTGATGGCCTCCACGCACGTTGTGATATGTAGATGATAATCATTATCACTTTACGGGTCCTTTCCGGTGAAAAAAAAGGTACCAAAAAAAACATCGTCGTGAGTAGTGAACCGTAAGCCATCAGATTGTGTTTGTTAGTCGCTTTTTTTTTTGGAATTTTTTTTTGGAATTTTTTTTTTGCGCTAACAACCTCCTGCCGTTTTGCCCGTGCATATCGGTCACGAACAAATCTGATTACTAAACACAGTAGCCTGGATTTGTTCTATCAGTAATCGACCTTATTCCTAATTAAATAGAGCAAATCCCCTTATTGGGGGTAAGACATGAAGATGCCAGAAAAACATGACCTGTTGGCCGCCATTCTCGCGGCAAAGGAACAAGGCATCGGGGCAATCCTTGCGTTTGCAATGGCGTACCTTCGCGGCAGATATAATGGCGGTGCGTTTACAAAAACAGTAATCGACGCAACGATGTGCGCCATTATCGCCTAGTTCATTCGTGACCTTCTCGACTTCGCCGGACTAAGTAGCAATCTCGCTTATATAACGAGCGTGTTTATCGGCTACATCGGTACTGACTCGATTGGTTCGCTTATCAAACGCTTCGCTGCTAAAAAAGCCGGAGTAGAAGATGGTAGAAATCAATAATCAACGTAAGGCGTTCCTCGATATGCTGGCGTGGTCGGAGGGAACTGATAACGGACGTCAGAAAACCAGAAATCATGGTTATGACGTCATTGTAGGCGGAGAGCTATTTACTGATTACTCCGATCACCCTCGCAAACTTGTCACGCTAAACCCAAAACTCAAATCAACAGGCGCCGGACGCTACCAGCTTCTTTCCCGTTGGTGGGATGCCTACCGCAAGCAGCTTGGCCTGAAAGACTTCTCTCCGAAAAGTCAGGACGCTGTGGCATTGCAGCAGATTAAGGAGCGTGGCGCTTTACCTATGATTGATCGTGGTGATATCCGTCAGGCAATCGACCGTTGCAGCAATATCTGGGCTTCACTGCCGGGCGCTGGTTATGGTCAGTTCGAGCATAAGGCTGACAGCCTGATTGCAAAATTCAAAGAAGCGGGCGGAACGGTCAGAGAGATTGATGTATGAGCAGAGTCACCGCGATTATCTCCGCTCTGGTTATCTGCATCATCGTCTGCCTGTCATGGGCTGTTAATCATTACCGTGATAACGCCATTACCTACAAAGCCCAGCGCGACAAAAATGCCAGAGAACTGAAGCTGGCGAACGCGGCAATTACTGACATGCAGATGCGTCAGCGTGATGTTGCTGCGCTCGATGCAAAATACACGAAGGAGTTAGCTGATGCTAAAGCTGAAAATGATGCTCTGCGTGATGATGTTGCCGCTGGTCGTCGTCGGTTGCACATCAAAGCAGTCTGTCAGTCAGTGCGTGAAGCCACCACCGCCTCCGGCGTGGATAATGCAGCCTCCCCCGACTGGCAGACACCGCTGAACGGGATTATTTCACCCTCAGAGAGAGGCTGATCACTATGCAAAAACAACTGGAAGGAACCCAGAAGTATATTAATGAGCAGTGCAGATAGAGTTGCCCATATCGATGGGCAACTCATGCAATTATTGTGAGCAATACACACGCGCTTCCAGCGGAGTATAAATGCCTAAAGTAATAAAACCGAGCAATCCATTTACGAATGTTTGCTGGGTTTCTGTTTTAACAACATTTTCTGCGCCGCCACAAATTTTGGCTGCATCGACAGTTTTCTTCTGCCCAATTCCAGAAACGAAGAAATGATGGGTGATGGTTTCCTTTGGTGCTACTGCTGCCGGTTTGTTTTGAACAGTAAACGTCTGTTGAGCACATCCTGTAATAAGCAGGGCCAGCGCAGTAGCGAGTAGCATTTTTTTCATGGTGTTATTCCCGATGCTTTTTGAAGTTCGCAGAATCGTATGTGTAGAAAATTAAACAAACCCTAAACAATGAGTTGAAATTTCATATTGTTAATATTTATTAATGTATGTCAGGTGCGATGAATCGTCATTGTATTCCCGGATTAACTATGTCCACAGCCCTGACGGGGAACTTCTCTGCGGGAGTGTCCGGGAATAATTAAAACGATGCACACAGGGTTTAGCGCGTACACGTATTGCATTATGCCAACGCCCCGGTGCTGACACGGAAGAAACCGGACGTTATGATTTAGCGTGGAAAGATTTGTGTAGTGTTCTGAATGCTCTCAGTAAATAGTAATGAATTATCAAAGGTATAGTAATATCTTTTATGTTCATGGATATTTGTAACCCATCGGAAAACTCCTGCTTTAGCAAGATTTTCCCTGTATTGCTGAAATGTGATTTCTCTTGATTTCAACCTATCATAGGACGTTTCTATAAGATGCGTGTTTCTTGAGAATTTAACATTTACAACCTTTTTAAGTCCTTTTATTAACACGGTGTTATCGTTTTCTAACACGATGTGAATATTATCTGTGGCTAGATAGTAAATATAATGTGAGACGTTGTGACGTTTTAGTTCAGAATAAAACAATTCACAGTCTAAATCTTTTCGCACTTGATCGAATATTTCTTTAAAAATGGCAACCTGAGCCATTGGTAAAACCTTCCATGTGATACGAGGGCGCGTAGTTTGCATTATCGTTTTTATCGTTTCAATCTGGTCTGACCTCCTTGTGTTTTGTTGATGATTTATGTCAAATATTAGGAATGTTTTCACTTAATAGTATTGGTTGCGTAACAAAGTGCGGTCCTGCTGGCATTCTGGAGGGAAATACAACCGACAGATGTATGTAAGGCCAACGTGCTCAAATCTTCATACAGAAAGATTTGAAGTAATATTTTAACCGCTAGATGAAGAGCAAGCGCATGGAGCGACAAAATGAATAAAGAACAATCTGCTGATGATCCCTCCGTGGATCTGATTCGTGTAAAAAATATGCTTAATAGCACCATTTCTATGAGTTACCCTGATGTTGTAATTGCATGTATAGAACATAAGGTGTCTCTGGAAGCATTCAGAGCAATTGAGGCAGCGTTGGTGAAGCACGATAATAATATGAAGGATTATTCCCTGGTGGTTGACTGATCACCATAACTGCTAATCATTCAAACTATTTAGTCTGTGACAGAGCCAACACGCAGTCTGTCACTGTCAGGAAAGTGGTAAAACTGCAACTCAATTACTGCAATGCCCTCGTAATTAAGTGAATTTACAATATCGTCCTGTTCGGAGGGAAGAACGCGGGATGTTCATTCTTCATCACTTTTAATTGATGTATATGCTCTCTTTTCTGACGTTAGTCTCCGACGGCAGGCTTCAATGACCCAGGCTGAGAAATTCCCGGACCCTTTTGCTCAAGAGCGATGTTAATTTGTTCAATCATTTGGTTAGGAAAGCGGATGTTGCGGGTTGTTGTTCTGCGGGTTCTGTTCTTCGTTGACATGAGGTTGCCCCGTATTCAGTGTCGCTGATTTGTATTGTCTGAAGTTGTTTTTACGTTAAGTTGATGCAGATCAATTAATACGATACCTGCGTCATAATTGATTATTTGACGTGGTTTGATGGCCTCCACGCACGTTGTGATATGTAGATGATAATCATTATCACTTTACGGGTCCTTTCCGGTGAAAAAAAAGGTACCAAAAAAAACATCGTCGTGAGTAGTGAACCGTAAGCAGGTGCTGTCTATGGGTCCCAAGAGACTCGTTTTAACCTTAGCAATACGTA